>JBIKJE010000112.1:0-7612 GCA_044361165.1 Crocinitomicaceae bacterium
TCGGCGGTAATCTTTCAAGAATCCCAAATTGCATTCGTCGTTGGAGCGCACCAGGGAAATGAAGACAATTTCGCATTCTTGTCCTTGAAAGCTGTCCACGGTGGAGATGCGCAGGTTTTTGGGGAAACGTTCTTTTGCAAGCGCCACTTGACCAGAATAAGGCGTAATCAAGGCGCAATGGTCGAGGTTGAATTGGTTTTGTTCTATGATTTTTTCGATGATTTCCAGTTCGCCCATATTCGATAAACTGCCACTCTCAGACGCTTGTTCTTCTTGAAAACCAGTTCCTGCGGTGTCGAAATATTGAAAATGAATGCCTGTGTTTTGCAGAAACGGCGGTGTTTCCAGTTTTCCTTCGTAGAAATAATTATTCGGAAAATCTACAATCGCTTGTCGCATTCGGTATTGCGTTCGCAGCAAGTATTTTTGCGGATGTTTTTCGAGCATCACTTCCAAAAAGGATTTGTTGTAGCCGTTTTTAATCGCTTGCTCTGAAATCACCGTCGGCGGCAATTGCAAATGATCTCCAGCCAACACCAAACGTTGCACATTTTTGATCGCCACCCAAGCCAAACTTTCCAAACATTGTCCTGCTTCGTCAATCACCAAGGTGTTGAATTCGATTTTCTGCAGCGATTTGTCGTTCAAACCGACAGGCGTTCCGCAGATTACTTTGGTTTCAGAAATCCATTTTTCAGCATAAAAATCCTGCAAGGCGCGAATTTCTTTGCGGATGTTTTTCACTTCTTGAATCAACAATTTGCGTTGATCGCGGTCGTCTTTGCCAAAATGACGTTTGTATTGGTGCGACATTTTGCGGTATTCTTCCGCTTGGATGCGCATTTTTTTGATTTGCTTTTGCTCGTTTCCAAGCGCCATTTTCCCTTCCAAGGTATAAGGCAAAAGTTCAGGCGACATTTTGGTTTGATTGCCAATTCTCAGCGTCGAAATTCCTTGTTTGATGAGTTGCAAAGCGATGTGATCGGTCGCAGCATTGCTCGGCGCGCAAACCAATACTTTTTCGCCATTTTTCACCAATTCCGCAATCGACGCCACCAAAGTCGTTGTTTTTCCCGTTCCCGGAGGACCGTGTACAATTACAATCGGTTCATTTCCATTGATTTTCGAAAGCGCTTCTTGCTGACTTTCATTCAGTTTTTCGTTGATTTCAACCGTATGTTTTTTCGGCTCAGGCAAAAAATCGGCGTTATTTTGGTGCACATAAGTGAAAAATGGATATGCTTCAGCAGATTTTCCGTTGTCCAAAGATTGCAAAACGGAAGTAATGATTTCCTGCGTTTTGGTGTCGGGCGTCAATTTGATTCCTACTCCGTGGTCTTCCATCCAATCAGGAAAATCGGGCGCAAAAATGCGTGCTTCGCCATTGCCACCGTTGATTCCGAGTAAAATTCCTTTGATGGAAGTTTCATTTTCAAAAAACAATTCGATAGCAGTTCCGTCTCTGAAATTGTCGGTCTGTTGACTTTGTGGAATCTTGAACGAAAATTCGGGATATTCCGCAAAACCATAAGATTTTCGCGTGATTTTAATCGGATGCAACGCCAATCCATCTCTTTTTAGACCTTTAATTCCGCCAGCGTCTTTGACTGAAAATCGTTCAACTTGTGCTTTTTCTTCTAAGATTAAATTGTCTAATAAAAACTGAATGTGCGGATCTTTGGCTTGCATGAAATGAATTTGACACAAATTTCGCAGAATTTTCGAAAGCTTTGCCAATTAAACCTAAAATACACGGTCAAAATACATTGTCAATGATCCGAATGGGCTTTTTAATCGTATTTTACAATCAAATTTCAACCCTATTGGACAATCAAAATACAAATAACAGCGCACTAAACACCATTTTCCGAAAATTAGAACATGATACAACGCATGAAGAATTGCGGTTCTTGATTGAATTGGTGAATTATTTCAGACCTAAACTTCCAACTAAAACGCCTCAAATTTCGATTCAGTCGTTGATCGATTTTTTGAACGAAAATCCTGAATTGCTTGAAGCGTTTAGAACTTATTTATACCTGATTTTCAATTCGAAAAAGTTTAAGAATATCCTTTCCGATGCTGGAATTCTGCAGAATACACATTTTTTTCAGGAAATTAAAAAACGCACGATTGCCAAAATTCTGCCTTATCAACCAGATAAAAATACCTTGGAATTTATTTTAAATCAAGTTTTTTATTCGAGAAAAGACTACGCTTGGTTTTCTAAAATTCCGATGGAAGAATTTTTGGACTTGTATGAAATCTTGAACTTGGATTCGATCTACGACAGTAAATCAGACAATTCGACGATCCATGAATTATTGCAGTCGATGCGATTGATCATGCAACGCATGAGCGGAAGGGCGTTGGAAACGGATGTCATCAAAATGATTCCCGAATACGAAAATTTCGACAGTCCGTTTGAAGTCTTGGAAAAAGAATTTGATGTAATCGAAGAAATAATTATTTCCAATCAAAGCTATTTTTTGAATTCTGAAAATATTGATTACAAGCAAATTAATATCATTTTGATTCAATGCGAAGATTTTGTAAATCAGGCCTATAAAAACAGTGCTAAATACGGAATTTCGCTCAATGTGAATCAAAGTTTGTTGAGAATTAGACAGCAAATCAAGCGATTAAAATACATTTTTCCTTATTTAATTTTGGATGCGGATGAAGATAAACGAACCAAAAGCATTTCGTTTTTTCTCAGTTTGGTGAAGTACAATTGCATGAAAAACAACGTGCGCAAATTGATCAATGAAAGTACGCAGTTGATTGCATACGAAATCACGCAACACACAGCCAAAACGGGGGAACATTACATCACGAAAGGAAGCAAAGAATATTTCAAAATGTTGTACAGCGCGATTGGCGGTGGCGTGATTGTAGGGGTTTTGTGTGTGATAAAATTGTTGCTCTCCAAAGTGGAAACGAGCGATTTTGGTCATGCGATGCTGTACAGTTTAAACTATGCGATTGGATTTACTGCGATTTATTTGTTGGGTTACACCTTGGCAACGAAACAACCAGCAATGACGGCGGCGGCCTTGATTCAGTCCATTGAAAGAGACCAATTCAATACCAAAGACCAAAAATATAAATCCTTCGCGAATTTGTTTGCAAGGCTTTTTCGATCGCAGTTTATCGCTTTCGTGGGCAATGTGATTTTCGCTTTTCCGGTGGCACTTTTGATTATTTATGGCGTTGATTACGCTTTCGGATTGTCAATTCCACATGAAAAATGGAATCATTTGTTGACTGATTTAAGTCCTATACATTCCGCGGCGATTTTCCATGCAGCGATTGCTGGCGTATTTTTATTTCTTTCAGGAATAATCTCGGGAAGCGTTTCCAATTCAAACAAGCACAACAAATTGTATTTCAGAATTCAAGAAAATCCGACCTTGAAAATGAGTTTTGGAAAACGAAAAACGGCGCAAATTGCCCAATGGTTCGAACGACGATGGGCGGGAGTTGCTTCCAACATTTGGTTTGGATTTTTCATGGGAACAACCGCTTCCATCGGCATCTTTTTGGGACTGAATTTAGACATTCGCCACATCACATTTGCCAGCGGAAATCTCGCTTTGGGATTGTACGGAAATGGTTTTCAAATTTCAAATTCCATGCTTTTTTGGGGCATTTTTGGCATTGGAATTATCGGCTTTGTCAATTTTATCGTCAGCTTTTTACTGTCGCTTTTCCTCGCTTTTCGTTCGCGAAATATCCCAACAAGCGACTTGAGATTTTTATTCAAAGCCGTTTGGAATCATTTCAAAGCGCATCCAATGTTGTTTTTCTTTCCGTTCAGATCCAAAAGAAATTGATTACGAAACCAAGTTAGATTCTCTGTCAAATCGTTTGTAAGAAAATAAAATCGCGAGCAAAGCCAAACTGGTCATGACGCCAAAACTCAAAAGCAACAATCCTATGTCGAGTGTTCCTGCAATCAATTCTTTGGTTGCCAAAACGACATTGACGACTGGAATACAAGCTGTAATTGCATTCAATTCAATTCCTGGGAAAAATCCGACCATCGCAGGTAAAATCATCACCATATTCAACGGCGTAATAATGCTTTGCGCTTCTTTGAAACTTTTCGCGTAAACAGTAATTGGAATCATCACACCAGCAAAAAATACGATTAAAGGTATCAAAAGCAAGTACATCAACAAGATAAATTTCACTGTCAAAATTTGGTGGATAATCTCCAATAATTTCGGATCTTTCACAATTTGGAAAACTTCGATGGAGAGAAAAATCCCCAATAAAGTGAAAGTTGCCGCCATGACACCTGATAGCACCACAACACCCATTTTTCCTAGTAAAATTTGCAATCTTGAAACTGGAGTTGTGAGCAAAGTTTCCAACGTTCCGCGTTCTTTTTCACCTGTAAAAAGGTCAATAGCTGGATACATGCAACCGATAAATCCAAAAACGATGAACAAATAAGGCAAAAATCCGCCGATTAATTTTCCAACTGTTTCTTTGTCTGACGCCACGTTTCTGTAGTCAAAATAAATTGGATACAAGGTCGCAGGATCTACTTTCAACGCAGCATAGCGCTTCGCTTTTTCCATTTCCTCAAAAGCGTTTAAAAATGTTTCAGCGCGCTCTTTCATCCCGAGTTCGGTCGCGTTGAAGAAAACTTTGAAATTGGAAGTTTTGTTCTCCAAGGAGTTTTTGGCAAAATCTTCAGGTACAAAAACACCAAATTGCAGTCTGTTTTCTTGAATGTGTTTTTGCACAGTCGCCGAATCGTGGTAAACAAAAACCTTTTTCTTTCCGAGTGCTTTCGGCAAGTTTTCGATGGTTTTTACAAAATTCATGTTTTCTTGCGTCACCACGATGCCAATATTCACCGTTTTGTTGGCAACATCTTTGGCGAATCCTTCGGAAACTTTCAAAAATATTGTCATAATCACAGGAAAGATAAAAATAGGAATGATAATCATGGTCATCAATGTTCTTCTATCTCTCAAGGTATCTTTGAGTTCTTTCTTAAAAATTGTTGATATCATACCGTTTTATTTTCGTTGATGATTCTAATAAATTCTGCTGTCAAATTGGGCGTTTGCATTTCGCTTCTGAAATTTTCCATCGTTCCTTGGTGCACAATTTTTCCTTGGTGCACAATCGCTAAATCGTCGCACAACAAGTCCACTTCACTCATGATGTGGCTCGAGAAAATGACCGTTTTTCCTTGGTCTTTGCAATCGCGAATCAATTTGATGATATTTTCAGCTGTGATTACATCCAAACCGCTTGTTGGTTCGTCGAAAATCACAATTTCAGGATCGTGTATCATGGTTCTGCAAATGGAAACTTTTTGTTTCATTCCAGTACTCAATTTTCCAATACGTTTGTTTTGAAAGTGATTCATGTCCAACAAATCGTACAATCTATTTTTTCGTTCAGCGAAATCTGCTTTGGAAACGCCATACAAATTGGCATAATATTCAATGATTTCGTTCGGTGTCAGTCTTGCGTACAAGCCCGTTGAACCAGTTAAAAATCCAATTTTTCTGCGTGCATCTTGCGGATTTGCAATGGCATCGATTCCAGCAATCGTAATTGAACCGCTCGTTGGTTTGAAAAGCGTTGAAACCATGCGCATCGTCGTGGTTTTTCCCGCGCCATTTGGTCCAAGGAGCGAAAATATTCTACCAGCTTCGCAAGTGAAACTGATGTCATCCACAGCGACTGCGATTTTAGAATCTGTTGCCAATTCTTTGCGTTGTTGCTTAGACAATTCAAATTCTTTTCGAAGATTTTTAACTTCAATCATAGCATCAATTTGAGTAGTATGAAACAATTTTAGGATTACATTCCTAAAACGAGTAATTCTATATTTTTATATTTCAGATTAAAAACTTTGCCTAAAACTTCGCTGGTGAGCGTGCCTTTGTACATGTAAACGCCAGTTCTAAATCCAATGTCATTTTTGATTAATTCTTTGCAACCGCCTTGATTTCCCATTTCCAATAGAATAGGAGAGAAGATATTCGACAAAGCAAACGAAGCAGTTCGAGAAACGCGAGAAGCGATATTTGGAACACAATAGTGAATGACTTCGTGTTTGGTAAATGTTGGTTTGTTGTGATTGGTTACTTCCGAAGTTTCAAAACAACCGCCTTGGTCGATGCTCACATCTACAATCACAGAACCTGCTTTCATGTCCATGACCATTTCTTCTGTCACGATGCAAGGCGTTCTTCCCAAAGGAGCGCGAATCGCGCCGATGACAACGTCCGCTCTTTTAATCGATTTTGCCAAGACTTTTGGTTGCAATACAGAAGTAAAAATTCTTGTTCCGATGTTGTTTTGCAAACGTCTCAATTTGGACAATGAACTGTCAAAAACCTTCACAGAAGCGCCTAATCCTAATGCAGCTCTCACTGCAAATTCGCCGACCGTTCCAGCACCGATTACAACCACTTCCGTCGGCTGAACACCAGCAACGCCGCCAAGCATGATTCCTTTTCCGCTTTCGAAGGCAGAAAGTAATTCTGCAGCAATTAAAATCGAAGTGGTTCCAGCAATTTCGCCCATCGTTCTCACGACTGGATAAACACCTTCTTCGTCTTGGATGTAATCCCAAGCTACCGCAGTGATTTTCTTTTGCATCAATTTTTGCAAAATTTCCTTCGGTTGCACAGAAATTTGCAAAGCAGAAATTAGCGTTTGATTTCCTGACATCAATTCCACTTCTTCCTCAGAAGGAGGAGCTACTTTGAAAATAATGTCACATTTGAAAATTTCCTTGATGTCGTAACAAATTTCAGCACCAGCTTCGCTGTATTCTGAATCCGAAAAATTCGACAATTCGCCACTTTTGGTTTCAATTAAAACGCGGTGACCATTGGCAACTAACAATGATACAGCCTCAGGAACAAGCGCCACTCTTTTTTCTTGAAAAGAGGTTTCTTTTGGAATCCCGATATTCAAATTTCCTTTTTTCCTAGCGATTTCAAGCATTTCTTCTTTCGGAAGTAAACTGCCTTCGCTGATAAGCTGTTTCAGAATATTCGGATCTGTAATCATGTTATTTCACAAGTTATTGTTCGACGTTCGTTTGAGTATTACGAATATACATTCAAAAATCCGTTTATTCAATATGGTATGCGTAATTTTTTAATCGCAAAATAGATAAATGGAAATATTCCCTTGCAAATGGATTTTAAGCTTGCGGCAGTTCCTCCCAGCTAAAAACGCGATTCAAATCTTCATTCAATCGGATTTTCACATAAAGTGTATTTTCTGGAAGTAAATGCAAAACCTTGTCAGGCCATTCTATGAAACAAATTCCACCACCATAAATCATTTCTTCAATGCCGATGTCAAAAGCTTCTTCCTCAGAATTTAATCTGTATAAATCGAAGTGGAAAACAGAACCGTAAAATGGACTTTTATATTCATTTACAAGAGAATAAGTTGGCGAACCATGGGTGTTTTCAATCCCCATGGCGCGCAAAATATTTTGGATGAAAGTTGTTTTTCCAGCACCCATTTGACCGTCAAAAGCAACAACTGTTGTTTCGCCTAAATTGTCCAAAAGTGATTTGGCAACTGCTGGCAAATCGTATATATTTTCTACCACAAA
>JBIKJE010000098.1:0-9732 GCA_044361165.1 Crocinitomicaceae bacterium
CCAAATTATTTCAAACGCAATCACATGAAAATTTACCGTCGAGGCGAAGAAATTGATCCTTCAACGGTGAATTGGAAGAAAATCAGAGAAAACACATTCCCGTATGCCGTAAAACAAGATCCTGGAACACATAATTCTTTGGGAATCATCAAATTTGAATTCAGCAATAAATATGGTGTTTATGTACACGATACGCCAAGCAAAGGTTTATTCAATACAACGGTAAGAACCTATTCGCACGGCTGTGTGCGCTGTCAAAATCCAATAGATTTAGCAAAAATTGTTTTGACTCAAGACGAAAACACCATGATTCCAGACAGTTTAGATAGCATTATGATGCGAAAAGTAAATTTCCCAATTCAATTGAAAAAATCATTTCTGATTCAATTTGATTACATCACTGTTGTTCCCAATAACAAAGGAGGATTGCTTTTTCTCAAAGATGTATATTTCAAAGATGAAAAGTTTCTGAAATGGATGTTTTAAACTAAAGGTTTTAAAATCAGGTTTTTAATAGTTATTCAAATTTCTTTCTTTATTAAATATCTCTTTCATTCAAGAAAGCTTGATACCTTTGTGACTGAATTTAAACACAAAATATGTCAATCAAATCACTTGTAATTCGCAAAAACAAACAAAATTCAGTTGAACGATTTCATCCTTGGATCTTTTCTGGAGCCATTGAAACTGACACTTCTGAAATTGTAGAAGGTGAATTAGTTGATATTATTGGACACAAAAATCAATTTATTGCGCGTGGACATTTTCAGCCAAGTACAATCGCTGTGCGTGTTTTGACATTTACAGATAGACCAATTGACCAAGATTTTTACAATGAAGTGGTTCAAAATGCCGTTCAAATGCGTTTGAATTTGAATCTATTGAACGAAAAGAACAACATTTTTCGTTTAGTTCACGGAGAAGGCGATTCGTTGCCAGGTTTGATCGTAGATTTTTACAATGGAGTTGCTGTTATTCAATGTCACAGCATTGGAATGTATCGTGATTTAAATTTTATTTCTCAAGCATTACAGAGGGTTCTAGGCGACAAATTGATTGCAATTTACTCCAAGTCAAACGATACTTTACCAGCACGCTTGGAAATCGTAAACGAATATGTTTATGGCGCTTGCGAGACACCTCATATTGCTATGGAAAATGGTGTAAAGTACCATATTGATTGGGTAAATGGTCAAAAAACAGGATTTTTTATCGATCAAAGAGAAAATCGAAATTTGATTGCAAAATATGCACTTGGAAAGAAAGTATTAAACACATTTTGCTACTCTGGTGGTTTCAGTCTTTCTGCAATTTCTGGTGGAGCAACTTTCGCGCATTCATTGGATAGTTCCAAAAAAGCGATTGAATTGACGGACGAAAATGTCATTTTGAACGAAATGGGCGCCAATCACCAATCCATCGTGGCTGACACCATGGAATATATCAAAGAATTACCAGAAGAATACGACATTATTGTGCTTGATCCTCCAGCATTTGCAAAGCACAGAGACAAGCGTCACAAAGCCATTCAAGGTTATAAAAGGTTGAATGCGCATGCGATTCGTCAAATCAAACCAGGAGGATTGATTTTTACCTTTTCGTGCTCTCAAGTAGTTGATAAATTCCTATTTAACAATACAATCATTGCTGCAGCGATTGAAAGCGGTCGTAAAGTAAGAATCATCGAACAATTACACCAACCAGCTGATCACCCAATCAATGCTTTTCATCCAGAAGGTGAATATTTGAAAGGATTGGTTATCCAAGTAGATTGATTTCATGTTAGATTTAAGATATAAAACCATTTTGGGAGTCGCGCTTCCATTGATGGTTTCCAGTTTCATTCAATCCATTGTACTGCTCACGAACGCTGGTTTTTTGAGTCGGTACGACACCTTGGCTTTTGATGCCAGTGGAAATGCGGGTCTCATTTACATCACGGTATTTGCGGCACTAATGGGAATGAGCGACGGATCTCAAATCTTAATCGCCAGAAGAATTGGCCAAGATAAAAGTCATGCAGTTGGTCGAATTTTTGGCACTTCTGTTTTCACGATGTTTCTTTTTGGAATCGTCATGTTTTGCTTGATCTTTTTTTTGATGCCGATTTTACTTCCCATGTATTCCAAACACGATGATTTGGCACAAGCGCAAATTTCATTTTTATCAATTAGAAGTTTTGCCATCTTTTTTGGTGTGATAACACTCTCTATTCAAGCATTTTTCTACGCCATTGGCAAAACTTGGGTTGTTCTAATCAGTGCAATCATCGTCGCATTATCCAATGTTTTGATGGATTATCTGTTTATTTTTGGTTGGCATTCAATCCCAGAAATGGGACTAAAAGGTGCAGCAATCGCGTCTACGTGCGCTGAAGGTTTGGGTATGTTATTTCTATTGTTTTTTCTAATTTTCTCCAAAGAAGTCAAACAATACGGACTGTTTTCGCATTTCGCTTTTCAGTTTAGATCGTTTATCGAATTGCTGAAAGTCGGAATTCCTTTGTTTTTACAAAGTTTCATGGCATTGGCCACTTGGACAATTTTCTTTACTTGGATCGAACAAATGGGGAAATCAGATTTGACAATCGCACAAAACATCCGAGCGATATACTTTTTGGCATTCGTTCCCATTTGGGGTTTTGCGGCAACAACCAAGACATATATTTCGCAGTATCTTGGTAGAAAAGATTTTGGTTCGCTTAAAACCATCCAACGAAGAATTCAATTTTTGACCATCGTTTTCTTGCTTATTTTCTTCCACGGTTCATTTCTTTATCCAGAAAAACTTATCAGTTGGATCAATCCTGAAGAAGCTTACATCGAAAAAAGTGCAGATATTCTGAGATTCGTTTCTGGATCGATCTTTATATTTGGTTTGATTTCAGTTAAATTTCAAACAGTAAATGGCTCAGGAAATACCATGGTGAGTTTTGGAATCGAATTTTTGAGCGTTTTTACATATACTTTGGGGGCTTTTATATTAATTAAGGTATTACACGCAGATATTTTTTGGGTTTGGTCGGTTGAATACATTTACTTTTGTACACTTGGAACAGCATCTATTTTATACTTGAAATTTTTTAACTGGAAAAACACACAAATATGATGAATAAAGATTTTCGCATTATTTTCATGGGAACGCCTGATTTCGCTGTAGGGATTTTAGGTGGTTTAATCGCCAATAAATTTAACGTTGTTGCCAGTATCACAGCTCCTGACAAACCTGCAGGAAGAGGTCAAAAAATCTCTGAAAGTGCGGTAAAAACATTTTGTGTAGAAAATGATATTCCAGTTTTGCAACCGACGAACTTAAAAGATGAAACGTTTGTGCAATCACTGAGCGAATTAAATGCCGATTTATTTGTGGTTGTCGCTTTTAGAATGCTGCCTGAAGTAATTTGGAATATGCCACCAAAAGGAACAATCAACTTGCATGCTTCACTCCTACCGCAATACCGTGGCGCTGCGCCTATCAATTGGGCGATTGTGAACGGAGAATCTGAAACTGGCGTAACGACTTTTTTCATTGAAAAAGAAATTGACACCGGAATGGTGATTGAAAGAGCTTCTATTTCTATTGGAGAAAATGAAACCGCTGGCGAATTGCACGATAGATTGATGAATTTAGGAAGAGAATTGGTTGTCAAAAGTGTCGCACAAATCGAAGATGGTTCTGTGGTTCGCACTTCCCAAGATAGTTTGATCGAATCGAACTTAAAGTCTGCCCCGAAAATCTTCAAACCGATGTGTGAAATCGATTGGAATCAAAATGTGCAAACGATACACGATTTTTGTCGTGGTTTTTCTCCATATCCTACTGCTTGGGCAACCATCATCAATGAAAGTAGAAATGAATCCAAGACCGTGAAGATTTTCAGAACTGAAAAAACTCAAATTCCAGTCGAAAATTCGAAATTATTAAAAAAGGATGCTGAAGGATTGCTATTCCCCTGTAATGATTTCTATTTAAGAATTACAGAAATTCAACCTGAAGGAAAAAGAAGAATGACGCACAAGGAATTCGCTGCAGGCTACAACTTCAACGATTGGAAAATCTAGCATTTCCAATTCTTACAAAGCTCAATCTGTTGTTTTTGCTTTAAAAGACTGATTTTTTCAATCAATTTAAAAAAATAGTTGAAAATTATTTTTTTACGTACAAATAGCAGTAAAATAACATTAAATATCTAAAAAACAAACACATAAGTACTAGCTAGGCCTTATTGTCTTATTAACAAGAATTGACATTTTTCAACAAATCACTTTTTTTTTAGTAAAAAGTCATGCTACGCATAGATATTCGGTTATATTTGTTTCGATAAATTAATAGAAAAATTTTCTAAAAACCAAAAAACTATGAACAAAGCAGAATTAATCGATGCAATTGCAAACGAGTCTGGATTGTCTAAAGCAGATTCAAAAAAAGCATTGGACGCATTTGTAAGCGCTACTTCAGCAGCATTGAAAAACAACGATAGAATTTCTCTAGTAGGATTCGGTTCTTTTTCAGTTTCTGAAAGAGCTGCAAGAACAGGTCGTAACCCACAAACTGGTAAAGAAATTCAAATCGCCGCTAAAAAAGTGATTAAATTTAAAGCTGGTTCTGAATTAACTGACGGAGTTAACTAATCAGTTTTTACAAGAAATTAAAGAGGTGTGCTATTGTATACCTCTTTTTTTTGTGCCTTTTTTTTCCTAAAATCAATTTTTGAATGGAGATCCACTTAAGCAACAATTTTCCTTTTTGCCTTCTCTCCCAAGATCTTATACCTGAAAATATTCCTTTTTCACCATAGATATACGCGCAACGACTTAAAGCACTCCACATATAAGTATTTATTTAACAATATTTTATACAAGCAACAAAAATTATTATAAAAATTTAGTACTATGTAATACATAATACCATTTATTCTATATATCTTTGTTTAACAAAACGAAAAAACATGAGTTTAGAAAATACAAAAGCCCAAATGCGCAAAGGAATTTTGGAGTTTTGCATTTTATCGATTTTGAAAAACAAGGAAGCATATCCATCAGAAATCATAGAAAAGCTTAAATCGGCAAAATTGATTGTGGTGGAAGGAACACTTTATCCCCTGTTGACAAGATTAAAAAATGAAGAACTTCTCACCTACCGATGGGAAGAATCGAACGCTGGGCCGCCAAGAAAATATTATGCATTAACGAAAATCGGAAAAGCATTCTTAGAAGAATTAGACGCCACTTGGGATGAATTACAAATGGCTGTAAATAAAATTGTTAAAAATTGACACTATGAAAAAGACTATCAGCATTCACCTCGTCGGTTCCAATTTTTTGGTGGAAGAAGATGCTTACGAGCTAGTAAAAAACTACTTAGAAAGATTGAATGAATCGTTGAAAAATTCATCAGACAAAAAAGAAATTTGCGAAGATGTTGAACTCAGAATAGCAGAGCTAGCAACAGCCTATCTATCAGAGAAAAAGCAAGTGATAACATTCGAAGAAATGTCAACAATCATTGCCACTTTAGGACAACCAGAAGATTTTTTGGAAGATGAAATTCCTAGTGACAATGATAAAGAAGAGAAAACGGCAGAAAAGATTTTTAGCAAAAAAGAAAGACGCTTGTTTCGTGACACAGAAAACTCAGTCATTGCTGGTGTTTGCTCTGGTTTAGCAGCTTATTTCAATATTGATACGGTCGTATTGAGAATCATTTTCATCCTTTTGGGTTTTGCGGGTGGATTTATTGTACCATTTTACATCATTATGTGGTTCATTGTACCAAGCGCAAAAACAAACATTGATCGATTGCAAATGCAAGGAAAACCAATCAATCTAGAGAATTTAAAAGATGAATTTCAGGAAGCAACGAACAGATTTTCGAAATCATCAAAGAAATTTGAAAGAGAAATTTCAGACAAAGACAGTCCTTTGCGACAAAAAATCACGCATATTAGTTCGATTTTTACCAAAATAATTGGTGCAGCATTTTTAATATTTGGAAGTCTTTTACTAATTGGATTGTTAACATTCACTTTTGTCGATTGGGAAGTTTTGCACATAGAAAAAAATGGTTTCCAATTGAATTTCAATCAGTTTTGTGAGCTCTTCATTGTAAATGAATCAAGTGCTTTTTATCTTTGGATTGGAATTTTGATTTCGGGATTGGGAGTGGTTTCCCTCCTATTATTGCAAGGTGCAAAATTGATATTTCAATTGCAATCAAAATGGATAAAAATTGTCAAAGTTGTACTTTTCATTGTTACTTTTTCTGGAATTGGAATAATATTTTTGGAAGGAAGTCAAACCGGTGCTGATTTTACAAATCGAGGAGAATTTGAACAGATTTTAGGACCAGACACAACCAATGTTTTGACTGTTGAAATTGTAGATAGAAATATGACAAACAATATCCACAATGACGATGACTTTGACTTTGAAGGTTTTCAAATACTTGAAAATAAAATCATTCAGTCTGGTATTAGCATCGATTATTCACTTTCTGAAGATTCATTATTCCATGTCTACATTGAATATAGTGCATTTGGTAAAACAAATTCCATTGCTAATCAACGAAGTAAAAATATCAAACATACCATTTCGCTTGAAAATCACAATTTAAAGATTTCGCCCAATTATTCTTATTCAATAAAAGATAAAATTCGTGGTCAAACGGTGATGCTAAAAATCGCTATTCCTGCTGGAAAATCGGTGCAATTCAGAAATACAATTGTACACTCAGAAGACATCAAAGACAGCGGTTTTATTAATCGATATGGAGATTACGAGCATTTCGAACACGAGGATTAATTTTTTCAATGCAGGATTGAGTTAAAGAAGTGTTTTTTTCTCAATCCTGTTACTTCTCATTGAAATTGAATTATAACTTTGTAACATAAAGTAAAAACCATGGATATTTTAGCACAAATTGCATTGATTGTATTACCTGCAGGCGCAGTTTTATTAACTGTTGTTCTATTTTTGAGAAAACAAAGTGAAAAGGATCTGAGAAATATGCAAATTGAATTAAAGAAAGAGCGACAATCATTTTTCTTGCCAAATCGTGTTGAAGCTTATCAGCGTGCTGTCCTTTTGATGGAAAGGATTTCTCCTAATTCCCTGGTAATGAGAATTCATAATCCTGGTTTACCAGCAAAAATGATGCAGGCAGAATTATTGAAAGCAATCAGAGAAGAATATGACCACAATGTAGCTCAACAAATTTTCATCTCACCTAAAGCCTGGGAAATGGTTCGGAATTCGAAAGAAGAAACGATCAAAATCATCAACATTGCAGGCGGTCAGATGTCAGATATTTCAATGGCGTTAGATTTAAGTGCGAAAATTTTTGAAATCACAGCAGAAGTTGGACAATTACCGACAGAAATCACGACTGAATTTTTGAAAAGAGAATTGCAAGAGTTGTTTTAGATTACTAGATTATTGGAATGTTTGATTGTTAGATTGTTGGATTGTTGGATTTTTAGAATGTGCAACTAACAATTGTTATAAAGACTAAATATCCGTCCAATAATCCAAATATCCAATAATCCTTACCAAAATAATCCGTGCATCCGTGACTTTTTTGAATTCACTTCATTGCTATAGTCGTCTGTTTTAAATGGAAAATGTTATTTTTGAGACAATTATTCAATTTACGATATTATGCAACAAGGAATCGATTATCTATTTTACAAGGATATCAAAATGATGTCATCTCAATCACCATTGAAGCAAATCGATGGTGTTTTTATTGGTACAAAGAATTATGTATTTATCATCCCCAAAAAGTCTACAGGATTTTATTATCTAGTTACAACTTTTAAATCACACCAATATTTTGCTGATAGTAGTGTTGATGATGGTTGTTCAAAATTAATAGCTGAGGCAACTTCAGTTGAAAATCTTGAGAATACATTCATAGAATTACTCGAAAATGATTCTAAAAATGTGCATAAAATTGCTGATAAATCCTGGTTTAAACTAAACAAGTTTTTTAGCACTTTTAATTTCAGATTTGGAAGTTCAAAATTGAACTATTCCGCATGTTTAATAAAAGGAAAAGATAACGGCAACGAATTAAAAGCATTTTATGCCGATATAATTCAATAAAATAAAAACTAATTTAAGATATGTAGTAACTTACCCTAGGAGGTAAGTTCTACTTATCGCATTTACAAAAAAGAATCCCAAAAATAACTTCAAATATATCAAACTTATTTTACTGCATTTGGCTATTATTTCGAAAGCAATTTAGTCTTGCTAAACTTGTTTATTATTAGTTACAAGTTTTAATCAATTAACAAATTAAAACGCTACTTTCTTTTTACATAAAGTGATTCATACTGATCAATCCATTGTTGAACAGTCATTTTACGCATCAATTCAGCAATTAAATCATAAGGGATTTGGTCCATTTTTTTGAAACGCATACAACTTTTCCCCATGTCCAATTTGGCTTTGGAGTGTTTGGAATATTCTTCTTGAAACCAAGTCAATAATTCGGGACTTCCATAAATTCCCATGTGATAAAAAGCAATATTATTTTTTTGCGATGCTAAATTTGTAAAAGGCAAAGGCAATTCAGGCGCACAATGGTATCCTGCTAGATAAATGTTATGTGGCACAACATATCCAATCATTCCGTAACTCATTGCTTCTTGAAACCCTTCAGGAATATTTTCCAAAATGACCGCTCTTAACTTTTGCATTGCCTCTTTTCTGTCCTCTGGCAATTCCTCCATATAAGCTTCAACTGAAGATGCTTTGCTTTGCATAATTTGAAATTTACTATTTGTCTTAGAACAAATATAGTTTTTTAAAATTGACTCAAAAAAAATCCCAATACTGAATTTCAATATTGGGATTAAATAAATTGAAAGCTTTTATGCTTTTGCTTTTCTTTTCTTCATGTAATCTGTCACAATACCACCAACCAATAATAAGACGATGATAATTCCACCAATCCTAGCATAGGTGTTTGACTTATCAAATTTCGGCAAATTGAAACTAAATACGATTTTGTTGTTTCCAGCAGGAAGTTCAATTCCTCTCAACAAATAATTTGTTTTGCGAATATCCACTTCTTTCCCGTTGACAGTTGCTGTCCAACCTTCTGGGTAATAAACTTCTGAGAAAACAGCAAATTGCTTGCTACTACTATTTGATTGATAGGTGATTTTATTCGGAGCATAAGAAGTCATTTGAATCGTTCCTTCTCCTGAATAATTCAAAGAGGACAATTTTTGCGCTTCTGATTTCAACATTACCGCTTCTTCATTTGGTTTGAATTCATCTGAAATTGACATTTCAACCATTTTCAAAAAAGATTTCGCTGTATCCAATTGCAAAGCTGATGCCATGATCCAATTGGTTTTACCGTTAACATCCATCACAAAACAAGCTTTCACGCCTTCTGGCAAACCATTTTGCAAAGGTACCTCTAGGGTATCTCCTTGTAAAACATATTTGATTTCTTCAGAGCCATAAGCATTTCCATTTTTTATAGGTGCATTGTTAACCAATAAACTTCCAACTCCTATATTTTTTAAATCAAATTGATTTCCAAGTGCTCTAATTTCTTGATCTGGTGTAGCAAATGTTGCAATTTTTCTCACCATCCATGCATTTCCTAATGCTGTTGGATTTGGATTGGTAGTCACAATTCCTTGTTTGTCTTGTTGCATAAAATATTTCACATTCAACATGTCGTATACTTTATTATTCATTTTAGACAAATGAT
>JBIKJE010000099.1:0-9727 GCA_044361165.1 Crocinitomicaceae bacterium
GCCAAGGAATAGTTGTCATCATTGACATTTTCTAATTTCAATTTGAGTAAAGAACTCATTAAACTTAAGTTATTTTTCAAACGATGCTGAAGTTCTGCTAATAAGATTTCCTTTTCTCGATTTTTTTCAACTTCTAAATTTCTATGTTTTGCTTCTTCATTGATTAAATTTTCTAAAAGCAACAATTTTTGCATATTGGAAGAAACAATTAGAAAAATAAAATAAATCAAACAAAGTACTGAAATAAACATGTTTATATTAAACATTTCATTTTTTTGTTCAATTGTGAGGTTTTCGTTTTCGAAAATTTTATGGTCTGTGATTATATTAATAAAAATCAATATTCCAATCAAAACAAGTTGCGAAATCAAAATAATTCGGTCACTTTTTGTTTTGAAATCAAACATATTAGCAACTGCAAGTGAAAGTGGGAAGTAATATAAATAACAACCAGAATCAATTCCAGAATAGGAATCAAAAAAGAAAACTCCTGCAGTAATGATGGCAAATAGGTATAGAAAAGCAGTTTTCGGAGTGAAATAATAATTAACTGCCAAGGTCAAAAGACTCAATATTGCTAATAATTCAAGAAAAATTCCAGATTGAGGATCTCCTATTAAGAAGTCATTTATTCCAGTTGTTAAAAAAATGCCACAAGACAACAAGCCAAAGATATTTGCTAGCTTTACTTTGGAGTTCATTTTATCAGCAATAGATAAATCTTTCTCAATTTTTGTATTATTCAACTTTTTTAAGACTTGTTAATTTCTTAAATATAGTAATTTGATTTACAAAAGATAGATTTACTTGTGACAATTATTGTATTTATTAGCTGAACGACAGTTAAAAAACGACAAAGTGTAAATATTGACATCCAAGCTAGTAATTTGACTTGGATACATTCAAATCCACCAATTCATCAATTCCTGGCAGTGTTCCCGTTTCAGAATATTGCCAATGAATAATCCTTTTATCATTGATACATTCAGGTTTACGAGAATAAGCTGCTATCCAAAACTGGTAGTCTAAAAAGTCATTTTGAAACTTTGTTTCGTAAAAATTGAGAGAGGTATAAATAATGGGACGTACTCCAGTTTTCAATTCGACTTCAGTGAGCCAAATTTTCATTTTAGCAATCAAATCTTTATCTGAAAAACCTTTTGTTTCAATATCCAAGACAGGGGGAAGATCGATATCTCTTTTTTTCCAAACATCTAAAAAATGGGCTGCTTGCGGTCTGGGCGGATCGGTGGGAATAAAAAAATGATAAGCGCCATTTGGAATTCCTAAATCATTTAAAGCCTTGCGATTTTGTTCCCATTTTGTATCTAAATGTGTATTTCCTTCTGTAGCTTTGCAATATACGAAGTGAATGATGCTGTCAAATCCTGATTTAACCATTAACTTTTCCCAATCAATGTCTCCTTGATGATGTGATACGTCTAAACCAATTGTGGCAAAACCTTCAGGAACAGATTTTCGAAAGGTGTCGACTGTCATCACTTTTTTCTCAGCAAAAGTATAATAAACAATTATTCCCGTGCTTAAGAGTAAAATAATCAAAGAAATCCATTTCCAATTTTTCGAACTGCTTTTTGCTTTTTTTCGTTTTATTGGTTTCCGCACAGGTTTTCGCCTAACTGCTTTGATTGGATTTTTCTTTGCCATTTTTATTTACAACAAAAAAGCGCTATTCCAATGAAATAGCGCTTTAGATCATGATTTTATTTTTTAAAATTCGGTGCTACGAGAAGCTCTTTAGTACCATGTCCCCAACTGTAAAAACCTTCACCAGTTTTTACTCCTTTTTTTCCTGCGGTTACCATGTTTACTAATAATGGACATGGAGCATATTTTGGATTTCCAAAACCATTGTGAAGCACTTCTAAAATTGCCAAACAAACGTCTAATCCAATAAAATCAGCCAATTGCAACGGTCCCATTGGATGAGCCATTCCTAATTTCATAACAGTGTCAATTTCCTCAACACCAGCAACTCCTTCATACAAAGTATAAATGGCTTCATTGATCATTGGCATCAATATTCTATTGGCAACAAATCCTGGATAATCATTTACTTCTACTGGAATTTTATTTAATTTTTTAGAAGTTTCCATGATCAAATTTGTCACTTCATCCGTAGTTGAATAACCACGAATTATTTCAACCAATTTCATTACTGGAACTGGATTCATGAAATGCATTCCAATCACTTTTTCTGGTCTGTTGGTAACAGAAGCAATTTTCGTTATTGAAATAGAAGATGTATTTGAAGCTAAAATCACAGATTCAGGAGTTACATCACTCAATTCTTTGAAAATTTTCAATTTTAAGTCGATATTTTCAGTTGCTGCTTCAACCACTAATTCAACATTTTTAACTCCTTCAGCAATTGAAGTGAATGTGGTAATGTTATTTAGTGTTTCAGCTTTTTGAGCTTCAGAAATTGATTCTTTTGCAACCTGACGATCTAAATTTTTTGTGATTGTTTCAATTCCTTTGTCTATGGAAGTTTGCGCAACATCTATCAAAGAAACTTTATATCCAAATTGGGCAAATGTATGTGCTATACCATTTCCCATTGTTCCTGCTCCAATTACAGCTACGTTTTTCATTGTTTTATTTTTAAGAGTTGTAAAGATAGTTATTTTAAATTTTTAGTACTTTTTTCAAGCATCAAAATTTAAAGAAACGTTTCAATTTCTTGCTCAAATTGACTTATTTCATCCATAGTTTGTGAACCTTTAGGGATCAAAATAGGTGTTCGAGCGTAAAAATAAAATTGAATGTATTTTTCTTCAATGATAATGTTTTTACATTCAATCCATTTTATTATTTCTTTCTGACTTTTATAAGCAAAAATCAAATTTGCTTTGTTGGTGCTAATTTCTACACCGTCTTTTATATAATCGTAGTATTCTTTTAAGTTTTTCATCGTTAAAATCAATTCTTGGCTTTTTTTCAAAGTATGAGCCAAGAAAATCAATGAGATTAAGAAAGTTACTACACAAATGGCCAAGTCGAAAAATTTATTATTTTGCATGTAAACAAATGCAAACAAACTACAAACGACTAAGAATAGAAAAGTGCCAATGATCCAAGGTAAAGTACTGTAATGATTGAAAATATTAGACTTTCTAGTGAATTTTGACACATAGATTGACCAATATTCTTCCTCTGTGTATTTTAACATGAACGATTTATCCATTGAAATCCAATTAGTTTTTCACGATTTTTCTAATAGTTTGATTTCCATCAGCACTTGTAATTTGCAACAAATACAAGCCTTTAATTTCTTTTGTCAAGTCAATCTGAATATTTTTATCAAAACTCTTTTGAGCAACGATTCTACCCTTTGTATCCAAAATATCAACTTTGTAATTTCCTGCTTTTTTAAGTGTTAAAGTAAAAATCCCATTATTTGGATTTGGATAAATGTTAATTTGTTCTTCTTTCGATATTTCTTCTGTTGAAGCTACAAAAGCATTGTCAAAAACGATAGAACCTGTACGATTGATAATCCAGTTATTAGGGTCTAAACTAGAAATATTAGAGATGGCACCCATGTTTTGAATGACATAATTTTCGTCATTCGATTGAATATCAAATCGAATCGTTGTATCTGCTAATCCTGTTCTTGTGAACTTTATTTCAAGTGGATTTGTAAATGTTGGGGTAACATTTGGTCTTGATGTAGTATGTGTAATTTTTAATTGTAAATCAGTTCCAATTTTGTTCCAAACAACCGAATATGTTGGAAATCCTTCACCGAAATACCATTCTTCAAAATTGGCAGTGTAATCTACACCAGTTGCATTTTCAAGCGCTGCCTTTACATCTAAACCAATTGATACACTGTCTGAAAAAGTGTTTAGATAGTCATTCAAACCTTGAAAAAATAAAGCATCATTATTAGCTAAAAAGCGCATGGTGTGCACAATTGCAGCTCCTTTGTCGTATACCAATCTACTTGAGAAAATAGCTCCTTCATTCAAGCTATCTAGTACCCAAACACTTCCTCCAGGTTGTTGCATAATATTATTATGCCTAGCATTCATATCTGCAATTTCTTCTGTAGGATATAAATTTTCTAACATTAAATATTCTGCATATGAAGCAAACCCTTCATTTACCCATATATCAGCCCATGACGCACAAGTTACTTTATCGCCGAACCATTGGTGAGCCAATTCATGAGAAGTCAACGTTTTTTCAAAAAATCCTTGAGTTGTCATTGTTTGATGTTCCATGCCTCCGCTTAATGGTGCCATGCAATGACCATATTTTTCATCAGCAAAAGGATATAGTCCAAAGATATCAGAAAAAAGCTCCATGAAATCAACAGTTTCATCTATTTCATCCTGAAAATTGGGTAAGGTTTGAGGATTATTGTAAATAAAATTTTGGATCAGAATAGGATTCGTTGCACCTGCTGGGTTTGCATATACATTGTATTCAATATATTCTGCAACAGCGACTGAAACTAAATAATAATCGATTGGATGACGGTGTTTCCATTCATATCTAGACTTTCCATTTCCCAAATCAACAACATTCTCTAAAACACCGTTTGAGCCAGCTTTACAAGTGGATGGAACAGTTATTTTCACTGATACGCTGTCTGCTTTGTCGCGCAAAGATTGTTTACATGGCCACCATTCGTAAGCAGAAAAAGGTTCACTTAAAGACCAAGTTACCTGATTTCCCCAAGATGGAGAATTATCATTGGTCATTCCTGCGCCACCTAACGGATTTGTAACCGCAGTAGGAGGAGTTCCTTGATAATCAGTAGAAATAATAAAATTCTCGCCAGCTAAAATATTCACCGGAACTTTAATTGCAGAACCTTGTCTTGCATATGGAGTTGTGATTCCGTTTAAGCGAATTTCATTGATTGTGAAAGCATTAAAAAGTTCAAACCAAACTGTATCTAAATCTTCATTTGCAGTTCCATAAATTTCGCCGGTACCAGCAATATCAGTGGATAGATTTGTCATTTCAACATCCAAAGTGTAATAATGCACATCATATCTTTCTGTTTGTGCAATTTGAGCGACAGTTAAACTGGCACTTTTTGATAAATTCATTTTGGATTTTACATGAGAACAACTATGTTCATTCTTTTGGGAAAACACAGACAGTGAACTGATTGCAAAAATAGAGAGGAGAATTTGTTTTTTCATTTTAGTTTGTTTGATTTCAAAAATACATTTATTGCATTTGAAAAGCAATCAATTTATGTTAAATGTAAGATTCGTCTATTGTTTTGTCAGCTTTTGTTTACATTTGAAAAACTAAAAAAAATAAATTTATGAGACCTAATGCAAATCGTGCAAAACTAGCTACCACATTTATTTGGATCGTGATGGGTTTTCAAATAATTTCAGCCATTTCAACTTTTTTTCAATATTTGCTTTTAAAGAGTGTAGCTGAAGGTTATAGTATTACGACAGAAGCGGCTAATTCTAATGACTTTCGACAGTCGATAATCGCAATTCTATTTGCAATTCTTTACCTTTTTTCAGTGGTGTTTTTTATTCAATGGTTTAGAAGAGCTTATTTTAATCAGGAAATAAAATTTAAATCTATGGCTTCATCAAATGGATGGGTTTCAGGCGCTTGGTTTGTTCCAATTATGAATTTATTCAAGCCATTTCAATTGATGCAAGAAATTTATGAAAATGCTGAAAGTTATTTACTTGATAAAAAGCTAATTGATGAAAAAAAATCTCGCAAATCGATCATTGGTTGGTGGTGGGGACTTTGGATTGGAACGGGCGTACTTAGCAGGATATCTAGTTCTTTTCTTGGTTCAGCTGACGATTTAGGAGAATTAATAGCTTCTACACTTTTTTCGATATTTATGGTTGTAATTTTTATTCCATTGTCTATTCTAACAGTAATGACGATACAAAATTATAATGAAATGGAATTGCTTTTAGAAAAAGAAATTGATAATCAAGGCTATAATAAAATAAATGGCGATTTACTTGATGCAGGAATTTAATTGTTTTTTAAGTCAAAAAAAATCCTCTCACATTCTATTGTGAAAGGATTTTTTCATTTATTTCAAGTTCTAATGACCTTTCGCGGCCAAGTATCTTTCTGCATCTAAAGCTGCCATACATCCTGTACCTGCTGCAGTAATTGCTTGTCTGTATCTTTTATCTGCTGCATCACCAGCAACGAAAACACCGGCAACATTGGTCAAAGAAGTTCCTGGTTGCTCATATTTAATGTAACCTGTTTCGTCCAAGTTGATGTAATCTGCAAAGATGTCTGTATTTGGTTTGTGTCCAATTGCTACAAAAAATCCTGTGCAAGGAATCGTTTTTTCTTCTCCAGTTACACTATTTTTCACTAGTGCACCTGTCACACCATTTCCATCTCCCAATACTTCTACAGTATCTGTACTGAATAGAATTTCAATATTTGGGGTGTTTTTAACTCTTTCTGCCATGATTTTAGATGCCCTGAATTCATCTTTTCTAACCAACATGGTTACTTTGGTACAAAGTTTAGACAAATAGTGTGCCTCTTCACAAGCTGAATCTCCTGCACCTACTATAACTGTTTCTTGTCCACGGTAGAAAAATCCATCGCATACAGCGCAAGCAGAAACACCACCACCTAATTCTAAATATTTTTGTTCCGAAGGTAAACCCAAGTATTTTGCACTTGCACCAGTTGATATAATAACCGTTTCCGCATGAATCTCTTTTCCATCATCAGCCCAACATTTGTGAATTTCTCCAGAGAAATCCACTTTGGTAATAAAGCCAAATCTCACGTCAGTTTCGAATCTTTTGGCTTGTGCTTCTAATTCAACCATCATTTCGGGGCCAGAGATTCCATTTGGATATCCAGGGAAGTTTTCCACTTCGTTTGTTGTTGTTAATTGTCCGCCCGGTTGCATACCTTGATACATAACAGGATGCATATCTGCTCTTGCAGCATAAATTGCTGCTGTATAACCTGCTGGTCCAGAACCAATAATAAGGCATTTTACTTTTTCGATATTGCTCATTTCGTGTTTGTTTGTTGGCAAAAATAAGGTTTTTTCAGGATTTTAAGCTGATTTTAATCAATCTACTTTCAACAGTAGGATTGTAATAATTGAATAGATTAAAGCTTCGAACAGAGACCGATAAAAAATAAAAAATCTTATTTCTTATTTTAGGTTTGATATTCCATAAAAGAAGCGTAATTTTGTAGCCCAATTTTGATACAGACAATGATAGATACTGAACTTTATGAAGCGAAAAAATTATATCCATTCCAAGAAAAGACAGTTAAAAGTATATTGTCAGAATTAGAGGAAAACGGCTCCAATTTCAATCTATTATTTCAATTACCTACAGGTGGGGGAAAGACAGTTATTTTTTCCGAAATCGCCAAAAAATACATTGAAAAATGGGAAAAGAAAGTCTTAATTCTAACTCATAGAATTGAATTATCGGTTCAAACATCAAAGCAATTAAGTGCAATTGGTGTTGAAAATAAGGTGATTAATAGTGATGTTAAAAAGCTCGATGAAAATGAAGATTTCGATTGCTATATTGCAATGGTAGAGACTTTGAATAACCGCCTACATGAAAATGAAAATTTTATCGAAGGTGTAGGTCTGGTAATTGTCGATGAGGCGCATTACAACAGTTTTCGAAAAATATTTCAATATTATCAATCAGCGAATATTTTAGGCGTTACTGCAACGCCTTTGAGCTCAAATAAAGCTTTGCCTTTAAATGATAATTACAATAAACTTTTGGTTGGAGAATGTATTTCCTCTTTGATTGAAAGTGGTTATTTGTCTGATGCAGAAACTTTTACTTATGATGTGAATTTGCATGGTTTGAAAATTGGTTCAAACGGTGATTTCACAGTAAGTAGTTCAGAAATGGTTTATGGAAATTTTTTCATGCAGGAGAAATTACTTTTTGCTTATGAAGAAGTTGCTGTTGGAAATAAAACCTTGATTTTTAATTCAGGTATAGAAACTTCAATCAGGGTAGAAGAGACCTTTAAAAAGCGCGGCTATAAGATTCGACATTTAGATTCAACTTTCAGTGAAAAGGATAGAAAGGATGTTTTGGAATGGTTCAAAGTCACTCCTGATGCGATTTTAAGTTCGGTAGGGATTTTGACAACTGGATTTGATGAGCCGACGGTTGAAACAATTATTCTAAATCGTGCAACTCGGTCTTTGACACTTTACCATCAAATGATAGGAAGAGGTTCAAGAAAATTACCAAACAAAAGTCAATTTAAATTGATTGATCTCGGTAATAATGTGCGCAGATTTGGACTTTGGCAGGATTTTATCAATTGGCAAGATGCGTTTCGCTTCCCAGATCGTTTTCTTGAATCAAGACTCTCTGAAGGCGATGATTTAGAATTTGAAGTGGTATATGAATTCAACAGAATGGCGCGTGAGCGAATGGATGTTGAAATGTTGGACAGTTTCAATATGAAAGATGTTTACTATGCATACTTGGATAAAAGTGAAAAAGGAAAGCTGGCTGTCGATGATTCGTTAGAAAATCATTTTCAAGTAGTTATTAAAGCTGCAAAAGACTTTTACGACGGCCTTGATTTACTTGAAATGTTGGGAGAACACATCGAGTATCGTTTGAAACAATATACTAAATGCATCGCCAAAAGTACACCGAATTATTTCAAGTACTTGATGGAAACTTACATCAGACAATTGCGTCAAAAGCTGCGAGAAAACCTCGAAGATGAATAATGGTTATCTCAAAGATTTAATAATCAATAAGTTTTTGTAATTGTGACTGTGTCGAATGGTATGGTGATAATCGATTCAATTCCTTGAATACTTGTGTTTACAACATTGAAATAATAGGCATATTCTGTGTTTGCATCAGTTGCGCAATATATCGCAGTGTCAACGATTCCTATTAGCGTATTTACTTCGTTTGGGCAACATTCGCTACATCCAACTTTTCCTGCTTGCTTGGTGAAGGTCAATCCATCTCCAATTGTTGCTGGAGCTTCATTGCGAAAAACCAGTTTTACCCAAGATTTAGCTGTTGTAGTATAGTTTTTCTCTAGGTCACTTTCAGTGGAAAATGAAGAAAAACTGATATCTTCTGAAATTATAAAATAATTCGCTTTATCAATAGTTAAAATATATTTTTCTACTTTTTCTCTTGGAAAAGTAAAGCTGTATTTTCCATCACTTGTCAAAGTAGCAGAACCAAGTACTTTTGGCGTGCTTCCTCCAATTGGAATCTGTGATAATGTAATTGTCGCTCCAGTCAATCCGCCGCCAAAAGTCGCATCGCTAACTGTTCCTTTCAAAGTGAAATCAATATCTTCTTTTTTACAAGCGAAAACCATGGAAATCAATAAGGCCAAAAGTGCAATTTTTCTCATTCTGCTAATTTTTAAACAAAGTAACGAAATAAATCGGCTGGAAGTATGTATTTTCGCTAAACTATGCAAACGCCAAAATCAATAGCCAATCATAATCTCCGAATTTCGACTCTTGCGATTTTTGTGATTATCACAGTAATTGGCTATTATACATTTAATAAGGGAATCCCTTTCATATTAAATTGGGATTTGTTTGGCCACCACGCTTATTTGGCAAATTTGTTTCATAATGGAACACTTGATATTCAAGATTTAAGTTTTTTTGAAGGAATTCAAAAGCAATACCAAAACACCAACACTTTGTATCAATTTGTACTGCTAGAAAATGGTC
>JBIKJE010000100.1:0-9657 GCA_044361165.1 Crocinitomicaceae bacterium
TTGGGATAAAAATCAATTTCATTTTTTGATCTTTTGGCTCGATCACCAATTTATCACTTGTTAATTCATGAATAGTGAAAATTTGTTTTTCACCTTTGATATCTGCTGTGAAAGATTTTTTGTCAGCAGCCATTTTCCAAGTTCCAGCTTGTTTCATTGTTGTTCCATCCATGTTTGGCTTTTCAGCAGAGAATTTTCCGCCTTCTTCAAATTTAAAAACAACTTTACCTCTGGTTTTGTCCATATTTTCTTTAGCGCCTTTTCTCATCATGTCCTGAGTTTCCTTAGGCATCTCTTTCAAAAGAGCTTCAACATCCATATTGTCCAATTTCCATGTCTTTAAAATTGGATCTCCACTACAAGAAACCAATAAAGAAAGAGTTAATCCTAAAAATAATGCGCTTACAAATTTCATCTTTATGTTTTTTTAATTTAAGCGTGCAAGATAGCAAATTTTATTCTAGACAACCAAGTTGGAAAAAAATTATTTTTAATCAATCTAAATTCTATCCATGGAACTATTCGTAAATCTGAGTAAATTTGACCTAATTAAATCAACAATAACATGGAAGAAATACGCAACAAAATAAAGGAAAGTGGTTTAATTAGTTTGGACTTAGCTGACTTTAAGCCAAACATAAATAATATCATAGAATTTGACATCGCACCACAACTTTGGCAAGGTTTGATTTTGAAAGAAAAAGATTTTAGAACTTTTATCACTGAACACGATTGGTCGCAATATGCTGGAAAAGATGTTTACATTCATTGCTCTGCAGACGCCATCGTTCCAACTTGGGCTTACATGCTTATTTCTGTCAGACTTTTGAATGTTTGCCATTTTTCAGTCGTTGGAAGCGAAATCGATTTACAAAAAGCGTTGATTCTGAAAAAAATCACCGAATTTGACACTACGCAATATCCCGATGGAAAATTCATCATCAAAGGTTGCGCCGACATTGCATCTCCCGCATTTGCAATGGTTGAATTAACTAATAAACTGCAGCCGACTGCGAAAAGTATCATGTATGGAGAACCTTGTTCGACGGTTCCGATTTATAAAGCTCCTAGGTAGACAAAAGACAGTAGACTAGAGACAATAGACTTTTAACTTTTCTATTTGTCTTAAGGTCTTTTTGATTTAAGTTTGGGAAATGGTCTTCCCCCTTTGGAGGGGGAGAAAGGGGGAGGAAAATACGAAAATCCCAAGTTTTTACAATCCTCCCATGACTCAGCAATAATAGCATTGTATTATTTAATTCCGCAATCTAAAAAATCATAATCTCAACCGCTTTCCTTATGATTTCAAAATCAACTTGATTCCCGATTTCGATGATTTCGCCATCTGCTTCGAGATAGGCCTTTCCAGAAAGCACTTCGATTCTTCCTTTTTCACAATGGTGATAAGAGACTTCAGGATGAACGATTTTAGTTGCTGATTTCAATTTTGGTAATTGCTTTAAATAGTCAATCACTGAAACATTTCCAATCGTTGTGATGTGCAAAACACCATCTGTACTTTTTGCTTCTGGATTAATTGTCAAGCCATTGCCGAACACAGAACCGTTGCAAATAGCAATCATCAAATGTTTTCCTTCCTTTTTTGTTTCTCCAAATTGATACCGCAACACCGGTATTTTGAAAGTGATAAAAGCCCGTAATATCGCCAAAGCGTAGGAAAATTTTCCTGTAATCTTGAGTTTTCGTTGTTTGTTCAACAAATGAATCACATAACCGCCAAATCCAATATCAGCGATATTTAAACTGTAATGCGTTTGATCTTCGGTTTGAATCTGAATCAAATCGTTATTTTCCCAAATACCTTTTTTCAAGCAATCAGCCATTTTTTCGACTGAAAATTGTTGCTTTTTGCCCAAGAGGAAATCATTTCCTGTGCCAGCGGCTATTAAAATCAATTTGGGAATCGGTTGCGCGAAATCAAAACCATTGATTACTTCATGGAAAGTACCATCTCCACCTGCAACGATCACAATAGCCGTATTGACAGTTTGTGCTTCACGTGCCAAAATCGACGCGTGTTTCTCGTACTCCGAAAATTGAATTTCTAATTGATAATCGTCGTGATTTGCAAAAAAAGCAAATGTTTCTTTGACCACCGCACGCAACTTTTTACTGCCGTTGACGATGGCAACCACTTTTTTTAAAGTTAGATTTTCAGATTGATAGCTATCTTCCGTCTCCATCCAATAGATTTCCTAATCCGCCTAAAATACTTCCCTCCTCTTTTCTCGCACCAGAACCGTAAGACAAGATACGCGAAGCCAATCGAGAAATTGGCAAGGTTTGCAACCAAACTTCTCCTGGTCCTTTCAATGTTGCGAAAAACATTCCTTCGCCACCAAAAAGGGTATTTTTAATTCCGCCGATGAATTGAATATCGTAATCAATTGTTTGCGCATAAGCGACAATACAACCAGTATCAACGCGCAAAACTTCGCCTGGTTTCAATACTCGCTTCATCACATGTCCTCCAGCATGACAAAATGCCAAACCATCACCTTCTAATTTTTGCATGATGAAACCTTCCCCACCAAAAAGTCCTGTTCCTAATTTTTTCTGAAATTCGATGCCTACTGAAACACCTTTCGCAGCGCATAAAAAAGAATCTTTTTGACAGATAATTTTCCCGCCCATTTCTGCCAAATCTATTGGGATAATTTTCCCAGGATAAGGAGATGCAAATGCAACGCGCGCCTTTCCAGTACCCGTATGCGTGTATGCAGTCATAAACAAACTTTCACCCGTCAACAATCGCTTTCCTGCTCCCAAAATTTTTCCAAAAAAACTGGTTTTATCTTGACTAGAGCCATCTCCGAAAATGGTTTCCATTTGTATTCCTTCGTCCATGTACATAAAAGCACCAGCTTCTGCAATGGCGGTTTCTTGTGGGTCGAGCTCAATTTCAACCAATTGCATTTCCTCGCCCAAGATAAAATAATCGATTTCGTGAGTTGTTCTCATTGATGATTGATTTGATTATCAAACGTACGGAAAAAATTCAATGAAAATAAAATGGAAATGTCAATTTATTTAAAATCTACCCCAAAGCCACATCCAAAATCATCATCACCAAAAAGCCACCGATAAATCCGAGTACGGCGATGTCGGTATATTTGTCTCTTTGTGTTTCGGGGACAACTTCTTCGACTACCACAAAAATCATGGCGCCAGCTGCGAATGCCAGAGCGAACGGTAAAATGGGTTGCATGTAAATTACAGCCAGAGCGCCGATTACTCCAGCAATGGGCTCAACGACGGCAGACAATTGTCCGTACCAAAAACTTTTTCTTCTACTAAAACCAATGCGTCTCAAAGGCATTGCAACGGCAAAACCTTCTGGGAAATTTTGAATTCCAATACCTATCGCCAAAGCGATTGCCGCTGGAATCGTTGCACCATCGATGCCTAAACCTGCGGCACCAAATAAAACGCCCACAGCCAAACCTTCTGGAATGTTGTGCAAAGTGATGGCCAAAACAAGTAAAGTAGATTTATGCAATTGCGTTTTCTTGCCTTCTTTTTCGTCTTCGGCAAAATTCAAATGTAAGTGAGGTAATACTTTGTCTAAACCAAAAAGAAACATGGCGCCTAAGAAAAATCCAACTGCGGCAGGCATCCACGACATGGTGGGATACATCTTTTCAGACATTTCAATCGCTGGATTCAGCAACGACCAAAAACTCGCCGCTACCATTACACCACCTGTAAAACCTAACATTCCATCCAAAACCGCGCGGTGCATCGTCTTAAATAAAAACACCAAAGCTGCTCCAGCCGCTGTAACCAACCACGTAAAAGTAGTTGCAATCAAAGCAGCATAAACAGGGTCAATTCTCGTAAAAAATGCAACTAGTTCTTTCATCTGTTTTCTATTTAAACAAGCAACTTTATGAAAACAAAAGTAACAAAATATTGTTCGCAAAACTCAAAAAGTTAGACTAACCTAAAAAATACACACTTCGTTTTAAGATGGAAGGAGTCATTGCTCTGTAACTTTTAGAATAGAGTATTCTAAAAGATGGCAATTTTTTCTTTAGCCACGGATTACACAGATGTCACAGAAAAATGGATTATTAGACGCTTTGCTTACTATTTAGATTAGATTCACTCAAGATAATTCTTCTATTTACTGATATTCTTTTTCATCTAAAATCAAAAAAAATCCGTGCATCCGTGGCTTTAATCGACAAAAATCAAAAGACTTAACATCGTAATATCTAAAAAAATATACCCGTTTCACTTTAAGATATTATTTTACCTAACTTTGCAATCTATATTATAGTAACAATGTTGATTCAAGTAGTAAAATCCAAAATTCACCGAGTTAAAGTAACGCAAGCAGATCTAAATTATATTGGTAGCATTACCATTGATGAGGATTTGATGGAAGCAGCCAATGTCATTGAGGGTGAGAAAGTGCAAATTGTGAACATCAATAATGGTGAACGTTTTGAAACTTATGTAATCAAAGGTGACAGAAAATCTGGGACGATTTGTTTGAATGGTCCTGCTGCGAGACGTGTGGCGATGGGTGATATCATCATCATTATTGGTTATGGATATATGGAATTTGAAGAAGCAAAATCTTTCAAACCTTGTTTGGTATTCCCAAATGAAGAAACTAATCTAATCGACTGATGAAAAAATTCTCAATAACTGGTTTACTAAAAATTGTATTGCCACTTTTATTGGGAGTTTATTTGATTTGGTATTTTTTCGATAACATGTCGGAAAAAGAATTGGCTGGTTTTTACAAAGCACTCAAAAACGCCAATTATTTCTGGATTTTCCTTTCGCTGATTTTAAGTTTTGGGGCATTTCTTTTGCGTGCTTATCGCTGGAAATATGTTTTAGAACCGCTGGGATACAAAACCAAATTTTGGAATCGCTACCATGCCATGATGATTGGATATATTGTAAATCTTACCATTCCTCGCGCTGGTGAAGCTTCTCGCGCAGCTATGCTTTTTCGTTCTGATGGTGTTCCTTTTTCAAAATCATTTGGTACCATTTTAGCCGAAAGAGCCGTTGATTTAATCATGTTGGCATCTGTCGCAGCGCTTACAGCGATTTTGGGTTACGACAATTTTGTAAAGATTTTCGATGAAATCAAAACGAACTTTTCACCATCAGAAAATGCAAGTAACGGTTTTCCTTGGAAAATAGTCATTTATGGTGTTCTTGGCGTTGGTTTTCTAGGATTGGTCGCCTTAATGACATTTAAAAAGGCTTTGAGAAATAAAATCATCGGTTTTGCAAAAGATGTTTTCTCGGGATTGTTTTCCATTTTTAAATCGAAAAATCCTTGGGCATATTTGAGTCAAACATTGGCGATTTGGGTTTTATACGTAGTCTATTTTGCGATTCCATTTTTAAGTTTGGATGCTACCAAAGATTTTCCATTGGAGGGCATATTACTGGCTTTTATTGCTGGTTCGCTGGGAATCACTTTCACCAATGGCGGCATCGGTTCTTTCCCTCTTTTGGTGGGGATTGCAGTGGCTTTTTTCTTGGGTGCGAATGATCCAAACGCAAGTGCAACTGGCAAAGCATTGGGCATGATTATTTGGATTTCACAAACTTTATTATTGATTATTTTAGGATTACTGTCTTTGGTACTGTTGCCAAAGAATTACAACAAAGAAGATGTCGAGACTGAATTACTTGAAAGCGAAAATAGTTGATGCGAGAGAAGCGCAATTATTGATCAACAGCTGGAAATTTAAAGGCGATAAAGTTGTTTTCACAAACGGCTGTTTCGACATTCTGCACCAAGGGCACGTCGTATATTTAGCGAAAGCTGCTGAAATGGGCAATAAGATGATTGTGGCTTTAAATTCAGATCAATCAGTCAGAAATCAAAACAAAAGTCCTGAGCGACCAATCAATCCAGAAGATTCGAGAGCAATCGTTTTGGCAGGCTTGGGATTCATCGACCTAGTTGTGATTTTCGATGCTGAAACTCCGAAGGAAATCATAGAGTTTTTAAATCCTGATGTGTTGGTCAAAGGAGCTGATTATGACGCCAATGAAACAGATCCAAGCAGCAAAAAATACATCGTTGGTTCCGATTTTGTGCGCAAAAATAATGGAACAGTTCAAGTCGTGGAGTTGGAACAAGGATTTTCAACTACATCGATAATCGAGAAAATGAAAAAATAAGGATTTTAAATTTTAATGTTCCTTATTTTATCAAAACAACATGTCCTTCATGACGATAGACCAAATCGGAAGTGGCCGCTTTAAATGAAATTGACCAGACATACGTTCCGTCCTGACACATTTCTCCTTTGTAAGTTCCATCCCATCCTTCAGTAACTTTTGTTGTTTCAAAAACTACCTCTCCCCAACGATTAAAAATTCTCAGACTATAATAATCAGGATCATAACCTTCGGAAAACACTGGATAAAAAACATTATTTACTTCGTTTCCATCAGGAGAAAAAGCGTTGGGAACATAGAATATCGTTTCCTCCTCAACATAAACAAAATTAGTTGCTGTATCGACACAACCAGAACTGTTAGTCGCAATTAATTCAACTAAATAAAAACCAATCACTTCTGGATAAATTTGTGTAGGGTTTTCCAAAGTAGAACCAGTTCCATCACCAAAATTCCAAGTATAGGTGGTTGCATTTACTGATGTGTTTTCAAAATAAAAAACGGGATCTAAAACGGAAGTAGAAAAATTATCTGCTGTAAACGAAGCTTCCGGATTCGGATAAACCAAGATATCTATCGAACTACCGCCACCGCAAACTCCATTCAATGTGTAAGTGATAATGTTTACTCCAATATTAGCAAACGATGGATCAAATTCACCAGTTACTGAATTTACAATCCCAGGTCCAGACCAAAATCCGTTACCCACATCTGCAATCATAACCTCGCTCGGACTACTCACGCAATAGGGACCAGCAGGAGAAATACCGACATTTGGAACAGGCCCGATTGTTATCGTGAAATCAAAACTATTACCTTGGCAACCAGAATTTTCTGGAATAACGGTAATTGTCGCTGAAATATCAGTAGGCGAATTATTATTTGGAGTAAAAGAAGGAATATTTCCCACTCCATTGCCTGCCAATCCAATCGAAGGATTTGAATTTGTCCAAGAAAAATTAGTGTTTAATATATTAGACCCCAAAACTATTGGATCTGTAACTACACCATCGCAATAAAATAAATCTCCAATTGAATCGATTATTGGCAAAGGATTGACTTGAACAATCAGCATTTGATTATCACTTTGACAGCCGTTTATAAATGATGTCAAATCAAAATTATAGGTCACATATTCGATATTATTCGTTGGATTGACCAAATTGTCTCCAATAAAATTAGAATTTTGAACAGTTATTGTTTCACCAGTAACAATTGGATTATCGGTCGCATTCCAAGCAATATTCGATGCTACATCCGTAATAATTGGATAATTCAAATTGTCACCTGAACAAAGAATCACCGTATCTTGACTCAAAATGACAGGCAAAGCATTCATCGTGATCAAAACTTGATCTGAAACCGCTGCACATGGACCAGCCGGATCATTAGAGGTGATAGTCAATGTGACAGAACCCGCCGCCAAATCTGCTGCACTTGGAGTATAAATTGCATTCAATGTTGTCGCATTTGGACTAAAAGTTCCAGTTCCACCACTCCATGTAATCCCAGTTGTTGCTCCACCTTGTGCTCCGGAAAGCGTCACTGGAATTGCGCCACAAATCGTTTGGTCGATTCCGGCGTTAACAGTTGCAGATTGACTAATTGTTATTAAAACTTGGTCTGAGACCGCAACGCATGGACCAACAGGATCGCTGGATGTCAAAGTCAAAGTCACATTTCCTGAATTAATTTCAGCTGGACTTGGAGTGTAAACCGCATTCAAAGTTGTTGCATTTGGACTGAAAGTTCCTGTTCCACCGCTCCAAGTTGCTGAAGTAGTTGAACCTCCTTGCGTTCCTGCTAGGGTGACAGTTGTTATTCCACAAATAGCTTGATCAATTCCTGCATTGATGGTCGCCGCTTGATTTATAGTAATTAAAACTTGATCTGAAACCGCAACACACGGTCCACTCGGATCGTTGGAAGTCAAAGTCAAAATCACACTTCCTGCATTAATCTCCGCTACACTTGGCGTATATGTTGCATTCAAATTTGTTGAATTCGGACTGAAAGTACCTGTTCCACCGCTCCAAGTTCCTGAAGTTGCTGAACCACCTAGTGTTCCTGAAAGTGCAACAATCGAAGTTCCGCAAATCGTTTGGTCAATACCTGCGCTAATTGTCGCTGGCTGTGCAATTGTAATTAATACTTGGTCTGAAACCGCACCACATGGACCGCTTGGGTCATTCGATGTCAATGTCAAAGTCACACTTCCTGCACTAATTTCCATCGCACTTGGCGTGTAAACTGCATTCAAGGTTGTCGCGTTTGGACTGAAAGTTCCTGTTCCTCCGCTCCAAGATGCTGAAGTTGTTGAACCTCCCTGTATTCCTGCTAGTGTGACTGTTGAAGTGCCACAAATCGTTTGATCAATGCCAGCACTGATGGTCGCAGCTTGATTTATTATAATTAAAACTTGATCTGAAACCGCAACACACGGTCCACTCGGATCGTTGGAAGTCAAAATCAAAATAACACTTCCAGCATTAATCTCCGCTACACTTGGCGTATAAGTTGCATTCAAATTTGTTGAATTCGGACTGAAAGTACCTGTTCCACCGCTCCAAGTTCCTGAAGTTGCTGAACCACCTAGTGTTCCTGAAAGTGCAACAATCGAGGTTCCGCAAATCGTTTGGTCAATACCTGCGCTAATTGTCGCTGGCTGTGCAATTGTAATTAATACTTGGTCTGAAACCGCAACACATGGACCAATTGGATCATTCGAAGTCAATGTCAAAGTCACACTTCCTGCACTAATTTCCGCTGCACTTGGCGTGTAAACCGCATTCAAGGTTGTAGCATTTGGACTGAAAGTTCCTGTTCCTCCGCTCCAAGTCGCTGAAGTAGTTGAACCACCTTGTGTTCCAGAAAGTGTAACTGTGGAATTTCCGCAAATCGTTTGGTCAATTCCTGCGTTAATTATAGCTGGTTGGGCAATCGTTATCAAAACTTGATCTGTCGCTGCTGGACATGGACCTGCTGGATTGTTAGTTGTAATCGTCAAAGTCACAGAACCTGCTGTAACGTCCGCTGCACTTGGCGTATAAGTCGCGTTCAATGTTGTTGCGTTTGGACTGAAAATTCCTGTACCTCCACTCCAAGTAATCGAGGTTGCTGAACCTCCTTGCGCTCCAGCAAGTGTTACAGGTGTTGAACCACAAACTGTTTGGTCAATTCCCGCGTCGGACGTTGCTGGCTGATTGATCGTAATCAAAACTTGGTCTGAAACCGATGGACAAGGACCAGTTGGATCATTGGATGTCAATGTCAAAGTAACGCTTCCTGCATTAATTTCCGCTGCACTTGGCGTGTAAACCGCATTCAAGGTTGTCGAATTTGGACTAAAAGTTCCTGTTCCTCCGCTCCAAGTGGCTGAAGTGGTTGAACCACCTTGAGTTCCAGAAAGTGTAACTGTGGAATTTCCGCAAATCGTTTGGTCAATTCCTGCGTTAATTATAGCTGGTTGGGCAA
>JBIKJE010000029.1:0-34770 GCA_044361165.1 Crocinitomicaceae bacterium
CCAACTTACCAAAGAGAATTGCCTGTTGTATTGTGCACCTTGGCAAACTCTTCTGAGTTCGGAAATGGATTTTGTGTTTCGCCTTATTCGAATATTTCTGATGGAAAAATCGAGTTGTGCATCCTGAAACCTTTTTCGATGTGGAAAGCGCCTGCAGTGGTTTACAGATTTTTTAAACGCACTTCTCACCGCTCTCGTTTTTCGGAAATCATCCCAGTTGAAAAAGTGAGAATCACCTTGACACACAAAATGGCACACTACGACGGTGAACCTTTTGAAGTAAGAAATGAATTGAATGTGCAAGTTATTCCAAAAAGTTTGAATATCTTGGTAGGAAAAAATTTCAAATAATGTTTATTTCAACCGATTTAGAAACACTTTTGCCGTATTTTGATAAGCTCAATGCGGATTCAAAACCAAATTGGGGTTCAATGGGCGCGCAACGCATGATTGAGCACTTGACAGACACGCTCAAAATAGCCACAGGCGAAACGCCTTTCCCTTTGGAGGTTCCCGAAGACCGTTTAGAACGAATGGTTGCATTTCTAGATTCTGACAAGCCCATGGCTGCAAATTTGAAAGTTTCATTCGTAAAAGACGACACACCATTGCGTCATTCAGAAATTGAATTAGCCATAGACGAATATGTTGAAACATGGCTTGATTTAGAATCACTCTACGCCGATAATCCAGGATTAAAACATCCACACCCATACTACGGTCCATTAGACTTTGATCAATGGAATCGCTTGCACTCAAAACATTTGACACATCATTTTACGCAATTTGGATTACTTTAGGAGACATTAGGCTGGAGACATTATATCTTCTAATTATCTAAAAATCTGATTGTTTACAGCTTGAAAAAAAGGTCCTCCCCCTTAATCCCCCTCCAAAGGGGGAAGAGTGAAAATCTTTCGATTTTCTTAATTGGAGAAACCTATAAATTAAGGTAATTTGTTTTCCCCCTTTGGAGGGGGAAAAAGGGGGAGGAAAAACGAAAATCCCAAGTTTTATGACCGTTTCCGGCCTCAGCAATAAAAGCGTTAAGTAAAATTCGGAATGCTTGACGGCCAAACAAAAGTACTGTTTGAGCATAGACTAACTCAACTATTTACAATAATCGTGGCTGCGAGTTTACTTTTGTTTAGTCAAGTATTTGAATTTTATAGCTTTAATTGAGTAGCCTTGATTTTTTCTTTGGTTCTTTCTTTCTTATCAAGAAAAAAGAAAGAACAAGAAAATCTTAAATTACCTTTATCACAACGGAATACTAATCCTAAAAATCGTCCCCTTCCCTACTTCAGACTCCAGCACAAACACTTTGCCTTTGTGGTTTTCCTGTACGATGCGTTTCACGAGCGATAAACCCAATCCCCAACCGCGTTTTTTGGTGGTGAATCCCGGTTGGAAAATCGTTTTGAATAATTTCGGTGGCATTCCTTTTCCGGTGTCTTTGATGTCGATGTGTACCCATTCTGGTGTTTCATGTACATAAACGGTCAATTTTCCGGCAGTTTCCATGGAATCGACGGCATTTTTCGCGATGTTTTCGATGACCCATTCCATCAAAGGTGCATTGTGAAGCACTTCGATGTCTGACTTTTCTGATTTAAATTCAAATTCGATTTTATTGGAAATGCGGTGACGCAAATAATCCATCACTTTTTTGGTCGTTTCAACGATATTTTTTCGTTCCAATTTGGTGCCAGAACCAATTTTCGAGAAACGATCTGTCACAGTTTCTAAGCGATTGACGTCCTTTTGCATTTCCTCGATAATCATCGGATCCACATTTTGCGCTTCCAACAATTGCACCCAAGCCATCAGCGATGAAAGTGGTGTTCCCAATTGATGTGCAGTTTCTTTCGCCATTCCCGCCCAAACTTGGTTTTGCTCCGCTTTACGGAAAGTGCTAAAAATCAAATACCCAATCAAGATAAACAAACCAATAATACCAAATTGGATGTACGGAAAATATTGCAATTGTTTCAATTCTGGACTGTCGTCATACAACAACAAACTGTTTTGTTCCGTCGAAAAGTTAATAGCAATCGGCGTATTAATCGCTTTCAAATTCGCAATTGTTATTGGTAAAATGGAATCAGAAACTTTATTCGCTGGCAAATTGGTGGCTAAAATGGAATCCGTTTTGTTATCAATCAATAAAACGGGAACCATTCCTTTGTTTTCAATCAACTCTTGATTGAACGAGCGCAACAAAGAATCACGTTCTTTTTCCAATTTCACAATTTCTCGCGAGTCGTTGTAAATGTAAGTCATAAACAAGCCTTCATAAACCTCAATCGTAAACGCAGGGTTTTTCAATCGCCATTGGTCCGACAGTTTCAACAAAGAATCTTCAAACAATTGATTCAACTGCGCTTTCGACAAACCAGGATTTTCAGTTCGAATGGCAACTGTATCTAAATCTAAATTGATGTAAGTAGAAACAGCCCGATTGTTGTCAATCAAAATCACAGGAATGTCTTTATTTTTGCTGATAATTTTGAGCGGCAATTCATAATCAGGCATAAAATCTCCCGCGATTGGCTTCGAAATTTCTTTCGTAGCATCGATCCACATTTCCATTTCGGATTTTTCCTTGTCTCGCAGTTGAGAAAAAGTGCGGTTGGTCAATTGCACCAATTCAACTTTCTTCTTGATTGCGTCTGCCCACTGCTTTACACGATCGCGCTCCCTGTCTCCTACTTTGGTGACAATGGTATTGGAAACAAACAAAGATGCCCCCACAAGCAACAATGCTATGAGCAGTAAAATAATCTTCCATTTTTGTTTGTTTGAATATAAATTCATTTCCAATTCAAGCTTAAGTCTGAATGCCTAAAATTAGCATTAAATTTTTCAAGAATATCAAGCACAAGTTAGAAACGCCAAAAATCAAGGATATTTTGAGGATTTGAAAATTTATCAAAATCTCAATTTCGAGATTTAAACTGATTTTTCCTTATCTTTAGTTCCATAATTCTCACTATGTTCAAGATATTGTCAGTTTTTGCATTCATTTTCATCCTCTTCGCTTGCGATTCAGGAAAGGGAAAAAACGCACAATCAAAAATGCCTTTGAACAAAAAACAATGGATTAATCCGCTGTTTTTCAATGAGAATTTTGAATCAGAATTGTCGTTTCCGCTTTGGTTCAATGATTCATTGATTCGTGCAAATAACATTTATAAAATCACCAAACGTATTTTTCCGAGAATCATCGGAGACACAAGCAGCATTTCTCCAAATGAAGCGATGCCACGAGAAAAAAGAGAATATTATTTCGATGCAAATGGTAAAGTGTTGTACTTGGTGATTTATTACTATTACGACGATAGAGAAATTGCCCGTTCTAGTTTCATTTATCAAGGAAAAATGGATAGAAATGGATTTAGAACTGTCTCGCCGGATGTTTTCAAATTCCTTTCAGAGAGGGATTCGATAAACGATTTTACTACCGATTTCCAATCTGAAAGAGAATACAATTACGTGATTCACAGATATTGGTACAACAAACCGAAAGCTTCTTGTTATGAAGACATTGAAACAAATGACCGCATTTATTTTCTCAAACAAAAAAAATACTGGGGACCACTTTCTGTAGATTCAATTTTAAAGCCTGCAAGCAACGATTGGGTGATTTGGGGAACGCCGAGAAAACCTTTCAAACGCTACAAAGTTGAAAATAAAGTCAAGGAAAAAGAAGTGCATTTATACAATTATTGGCCAACCGGCGCATTGAAAGAACGAATTATAGAAGATTATCCATTTGAAATCAAGCGCAGTTATCAGTACAACAAAAAAAATCAGTGGATATCCTATATCGACTCCACACTTTCAGACAATAATTTTATCACTCGAACAGTGCATCTTTTTGAATATGATAAAACAGGAAAACCAATCTATTTAAAACATAAAAAGGAAAATGCATCAGGCGAACCTTATTTTTATCTCGAAACTTTCCGTTACGAAAAGAGAAAATAATCATTTTATTTGAAGAATACCGAAACGAAAAATCGAATTTATTTTAATTGCGATTTTTTATTTATAAATTTGAATCATCTCATTGAATTAATCCATTGATTTTAATAAATATACACTGATTATAATGCAAAGACTTATCTTACTAATTTTCGTTTTTTTAAATTGCTTCGTTTTTTCTCAAAAACTAGATTCGACAGAAATCAATGGCGTGAAATACTACATTTATCCTTATCCGCAAACGGCAAGAATGGCGAATGTGATGGAGACAATCTTATATTCTGATTTTAAATCGGTTATTAGACAAACTAATCCAGAACTATCTGAAAAAGAAATTAAACAAATCATCAAAGAATACAATAATATCGGCGGAAACTCAAATGCTTTTTCAAAAAAAGAAAAAGGGAAAATCGCTCTAATTAAAGCCAACTCAAGCCGCTTTTATCAGACTAATTACATTTTCGAAAAAGACATAGTCCCTGCACTCGAAAAACTTCCTGATGGAAAATACATACAGTATTTTGACAAATACTTTACTTTCAATCAGAAAGGAGAATTTACAGCTGATTCAAATAAAATTGCAGGTTATTTTAACTTAAAAAATAATTTGATAGATGGAAATGCATTTTGGCTAAATACAGTTGGTGACACGGTAAAATTTGGTGTTTTTCAAAATGGTTTAAAAGTTGGAGTTTGGACTAACTCAACACACACCCACACGCATAACAGAAGTAAAAAGGACGTCCAAATGTTCTTAAATCAAAAAACCATTTACAATACAGAAAAAACAACCTTTGTAAAAGGGATAGAAAATGGAAAGTATGAAAAATTCAAAGGCAACATGTTGCTCGAAAAAGGAAATTACAAAGACGGTAAAAAGCATGGTGAATGGTTTATTTACAAAAAAGTAAATTATTATGATGACGACAAATATATTGATACAGTTATACTAAAAACTCATTTTACTTTAGCAGAAAACAAAGTACTTTCTCATAAAACATTCATTCGAGATAATAATTTTATATTCAATAATTTACCCTATAAATACTACACTTTTTCACCTTATTATGAATCGCCTGAAGTTGATTTTTATTCACTAAGAACCTTTGACAATAAAAAAGAAAAAAATCTGGAACTTCCTGAAGAAGAAAACAATGCATACGAAGGTGAAGTTTATGAAGAAAATATTGACTACATCGAAGACATTGACTTTTCTGAAGATTATGGTGAAATGGAATTTCCAGATGAGTATTACGAAAATTATGGCGATAATCCAGCCTCAGGAAATTATATTAACGTGAACGGAAGTTATATGCTAAAAGCCAAAGCCATAGACAGCATTGGCTATTTTAACCTGTATGATGGCATTTATGAAGAATATTTTGACAACGGTAAACTTAAAGTTCGTTTAGAATTTAAAAATGGGGAATTAACGTGTGAAGACACTATTTTTTGGGACAATGGTGTTGCTGCGAATGTGATCAATTTTGATCCAATAAAAAAAGAATATGAATTCAAATCGATGGATTACACTGGTACGCCTTTTGAAATTAACATCTTTGATTCGACTGGTAAATTCATTAAACAAACACTTGACCCTTTCTGCAATGACAAGCGCATTTTGATTGAAAATCTCAACACCAACTTAGTGGAAGATTATATCTATTCAATGGACGAAGAAGACATATTAGAATGGAGCTATTTTAGATACAATGATGGTTATGACTCTTTAAAAAATCTAAATCTGAAAGGGAAAATTTTATTGTTTAAAGAATGGTATCCAGACACAACTGTTTGGAATTATGATTTGTTCAATGCTGATGAAAAAACTTTACAATCAGAAATCTGGTCGCTAAATGGTTCGAAAATGTCTACTTGTAATTATGAATTCAATGATGAATACACCAACGTCAGGGGGAAAAAAGAATTGTATTTCAAAGACTTAAAGTTAATTAACACTTTCAACGGAAATTATTTAGAAAATTTCTACACCAATGATTCCCTGCCTCAAATGAATATTACAGACATTTACAATTCATTTGATATCACCAATGAGGAGATTCTCTATTATCAAAATCAACCTTTTAATGGTTCGATCCAAATTAATTATGAAGCCAATACTCCTGCTTTTAAAATCCAGAAAAATAAAATTGTTTTTAATTTTACTCAATCAGAAAAATTTGAAAAAGTACTAATTAACGAATACAAGAAATTCAAAAAAACAGGTAAAACAAAATACAATGACGTACTTTCAATCTCCAACCATTTAGGATTTGATTATCAAGAATCGCTTTCATTGCTCATTCCAAGTTTGCAAAACAATCTTTTAAGATCGAGTGGCAGATACGTTTCTGTAGCTAAAATTGAAGGAAATATGAAAGATGGGAAAGCAAATGGAACTTGGAAAGCCTACGATTATTCGGGAAAAATAATCAAAGTCGTCAATTTTTTAAATGGAGAATTAGAGGGAACAAGCAGGGAATACGAAGTTGCTTTTCCAAAAGCAAAAGGCAAACAAAGAGAATATGATTTCTCTTTTAATCTAAATCCTTTCGATACACTTCCATCCAAAATAACTTATTATTTATCCAATGAATCTTTTTACAAAAATGGACTTCAAAATGGTAAAGAAACCAGTTTCGACTGGCAAGGAAATAAAACTTCGGAAAAACAATATTTAAACGGTTATCCTGAAGGTCCAGCATATGAGCAAAATAGGATTGCAACTACACGCTCAAATTATGAAAATGGCGCGATAGATGGAATCGTAAAAACTTTTTTACATCTTCCTAAAAGAGACACCATTTTATTGTATGAATTGAATTTCCAAGATGGTGCCTTACAGGGTGAATCTAAATCCTACCATACCAATGGCAAACTCTCCAAACGAGGCTTTTTCCTAAACGGAATGCCGATAGATGACTATGAAGGTTATGATTCATTAGGTATGAAATACCACTACATTAAATTTCAATATTCGTTTCCTGTAGAAGAAAAAATATGGGAATCAAATCAGCTAAGCGTCAGATATTTGTATGACTGGCGAGATTCAATCTATTTTATGCCTGATGATATTGTACAAACAAATACGGTTCAAAATTTACTTTACAAATTTGGACTTTTGCAAAACCAATACAGTCAACCATACTATGGACGACCAAGTTTGATTGAGAAAACAGGAATCGATTACCACATGACCAAATACTTCCCCAATGATACCATCTCAAGAGATGGTGAAATCAGTGCTGGAAAAAAAGTTGGCTGTTGGCAATTTTACGGTTACGATGGCGAAAAATTGTATGAGGTTGAATACTTCGATAGTATTATTAAACTGAACGATTCAATTCAATTCAAGTCCAAAGGAATTTTAAGCGATTTTGACAACAAAGGAAACCTTCTTTCAAAAAGTCTTGTAATTGAAAAGTTTGAAAAATACGACTGTTCTCATACAGATCACTATGAAGTGCGACAATTTTATACCATCTGGGAAGCAGATACAACTTTACATCGCATAAATGGATACACCAAAAATTATTACGACAATGGCACAATCCAAAGTGAGGGAAATATGAAAAATGGCTTACCCGATGGAATTTGGAAATATTATGATCCTTTTGGAAAACTAAACCACGTTGGTGAATATGTACTAGGAAAACGAGACGGAAGATGGTTGAGTGGCGATTTGTCTAAAACCAAATACCTCGGAGATATTTGCATGAACCCAAATTTACCAGATTTAGAGGAACAAATGAAATATCAAGAGAAATTAATTGATATATACATTCGCTATTTCAAACTTGGAACACTTTTAAATTCAGAATCTTACGATGTAAATTTAAATGATTTCGAAACTGAAAAATCAGAAACCGAAAATTTGGACGAAGACATCGAGGAAGGTAAATAACTTGGATAAATTTTATTTTTAGTGTAAAATGTGTAAATTCAACGACTGAAATTTAACAAAGTTGAAACGCATAAACTAAATATTAACTTATGAAAAATATCAAAACGATTGCCTTAATGCTACTCTCTGGGCTATTTTTACTTTCGTTTACCAATATTTCGATTCAAAAAACACTGGATGACGGATTAAAAATTGGTAAAAAGGCACCTATGACTAATATTGAAATGGCAAATATTGACAATTCAATGCAATCGCTTGAAAAATTGAAAATGAAAAAAGGACTATTGGTCGTTTTTTCATGCAATACTTGTCCTTTTGTAGTAGGTTCATCTGATTTTGCAGGCTGGGAAAAGCAATATAACGAACTTCATGCTTTGTCACAAAAATCAGAAATTGGAATGGTTTTAATCAACTCAAACGAGGGAAAACGAGCTGATGAAGATAGTTTTGAAGCCATGCAAAAACATGCCAAAGAAATGGGTTATACGATGTCTTATCTACTTGACAAAAACTCAGAATTGGCAAATGCCTTCGGTGCAAATCGCACGCCTCACGTTTATTTGTTAGACAAAGACCTCAAATTGGTCTACAAAGGATCTATTGATAACTCTTGGGATCCAAAAAGAACAGAAGAAAACAACAGTTTAAAAAACGCAATTGCCAACGTTTCCAATGACGAAACCGTCAAAGTGAGTACTACTGTTGCCGTTGGTTGCAGCATCAAACGTGTAGTAGCAAAAGTGAATTAGGTAGCAGTATCGAAAATGTTAAAAAAGAAAACAGAAAAACTATAATTCTCCAAATAATCAAACAATGAAAAAATTAATTTACTCAGCCTTATTTAGCAGTCTATTAGTCAATAGTTTTGCACAAATATCAGATTTTGGCTTACCCCAAACCATGCGTGGTAAAATCTCAAAAACGAAAGTTTTTGACGAAATGCCCGCAGTAGATGCTATTGCTCAAATCAACCAAGATGAACAAAATCGAATAGATGGAATTGACAAAATGTATAGATTTGGTGTTGAACATGTTGTCAACATAAACATACTATCTGAAGCCTCAAAACAAACGTTACCGAACGGAGATGTAGTTTATCAGTATGGTTTGTTTTGCCCAAACGCAATTTCTATTAATTTGATATTCAATCAATTTGAATTACCTGCTGGCGCTAGATTGTATTTGGTCGCTAATGATGGAAACTCATATTCTGGAGCATATACAAGTCTAAACAACAACGCAAATAAAATTTTGGGAACAGAATTGATATATGACCAAAAAGCAATTATTGAATTGGTTGAACCAAAAGCGGTTGTTGGAAAATCGATTTTAAATCTTGGAACCGTGGTTCATGGATATAAAAACCTTGACAATTTCATGGAAAAAGCACTTGGAACTGCTGGTGATTGTAACATTGATGTCAATTGTCCACTAGGAACTGGATGGGAAAACCAAAGAAATGCCGCAGCTTGCGTTGTAAGTGGAGGTGGCATTTGTTCAGGATCATTGGTCAACAATACCTCTGGAACAATTATTCCTTATTATTTAACTGCCAATCATTGTGGCGTTTCGAATACAGCTGCATGGGTTTTTAGATTCCGTTGGGAAAGAACTGCAGCCAACGCGATTTGCGCAGCCAATAATCAAGCAATCAATAACGGACCAACAAATTTAACTAGAACGGGTTGCACTTTAAGAGCAAACAACTCAAGTTCAGATTTCACTTTAGTTGAATTGAATACAGCGCCTGATCCTGCTTGGGGTATTTACTACAATGGTTGGGATCATTCAGACGCATTGACAGTAACCGAAACAACTGGGATACATCATCCTGATGGAGATATAAAAAAAATCAGCAGAGACAATAATGCACCAACTCAACAAGTAACTGCATTTAACGGAAATCCAAACACCAATGTTTGGTATATCGCAGATTGGGACTTTGGTGTAACAGAACCAGGTTCATCAGGTTCACCACTTTTTGACCAAAATCATAGAACAATCGGAGTTTTATCAGGTGGTGCTTCAGCTTGCAATGGAACAAACGACAACAACCAATACGATATTTACGGTCGTTTCGGTACCGCATGGGATTTGGGTACAACACCAGCAACTAGATTAAAAGAATGGCTAGATCCAAGCAGTTCAGGTGTAGTTTCCATTGACGGTGTAGACCCTTCAGGTCCAGGACTTACAATTGACGGAGGAATTCAAAATCCAGTAGGAATTTCAGGAACAATTTGTGGTGGAATAGTAACTCCTCAGATTTCTATTTTCAACGCAGGTTCCGATCCATTGACAAGCGCAACCATTGCTTATGGATATGATGGAAATACAAATCAAACTTATAACTGGACTGGAAATTTGGCTCAGTTTGCAAATGCTGTTATCAATTTACCATCACAAACTTTAACTTCGGGAAGTCATACATTTACTGCAACCATAACGGCATCAAATGGCTCGGCAGACATAGGTTCATCTAATAATTCCTTGACATCAAACTTTGTCACTGTAGTGAATGGTGAAACAGTTGATTTGAACTTAATTCTAGACAGATATGGCTCTGAAATCACTTGGGAAGTTTTAGACTTAACAAATACAGTACTTTATTCAGGTGGCGGTTATTCTGATGGAGCTGCAGGATCTACAACACCTGTAAATGCAACTTTTTGCTTGGCTCCAGGGTGCTATAACTTCAAAATCATGGATTCTTATGGTGATGGAATGACAAGTACAAACAATCCAGCAGGAAGCTATACAATCACAAACTACAATGGAACCATCCTTGCAGAATTAACAACTGCCAATGCGGATTTTGGCACCTCAAATACTACTCAATTCTGTGTCACAAGTTCTGCAGGTATTGAAGAATATTTATTAAACCAAAGTATATCAATTGCCCCAAATCCAGCTAATGAAATTTTGAATGTTCAAGCTAAAAATGACAACCAAATTGAATCAATTTCAATATTCAATCTGGCGGGTCAACTCTTGATTGAAAAATCAGTGAACGAAAAACAAATACAAATAGACATTGCTACCTTGAGTGGTGGAATGTATATTGTAAAAATTCAAACGCAATTTGGTTTAATTGCCAAAGAAATAGTTGTACAATAAATTTTCTAGGGAATTGATAATTTTGACCGATTATCAATTCCCTTTCTTTTTTTAACCTAAAAAATGTACCTTAGCCTTTTGCAAATGATATTTCATGAAGTCAATTGAATTTACAACAGGTCAACATGTTAAAATTGAATACGAAATCGCTTCCACTGGCGTTCGTGTGATTGCATCTATCATAGATTTATTTGCGTTTTTCATTTACTTTTTAATTTTTACATTTTTAATTGGCGCCTCAATGGTTTCTTGGGAACCAGAAACAGGCAGTTTTGTGTTTCTCTTGCTTATTAGAATTCCCTTTATTTTTTATAGTCCAATCATCGAATACCTAACTCGTGGACAAAGCCTCGGAAAATTTGCCATGGGAATTCGTGTTGTTAGTCTAACGGGAGAAAATGCAGGCTTCCGAGAATACTTTACACGCTGGATTTTTAGAGTCATTGACATGTGGTTTGGTTTTGGATTCTTGGCAATTCTTTTTTCTAGCACTTCGGAAAGAGGACAAAGATTAGGTGATGCAATGGCCAATACTGTAGTGATTAATAGAAGAAATGGTCAACAATATAATTTAAGAAACATTTTAGCCATAAAAGATCAAAAAAATCATGAACCTACCTATTTAAACGTTTTGCGCTTCACTGATGATGATGTGATGTTAATTAAAAATACAATCCAAAGAGTTGAAAAATATCCAAACGAAGAAACCAAAAAATTTACCATTGAGTTGGCTCACAAAACAGCAGAAATCATAGGATTACCAGAAACTCCGCAGAAAAAAATGGAATTTCTCAAAACTGTTTTATTAGATTATGTTGTTCTCACACGTTAAAAAAATATGTCCAGTTTAGTACTTGTACCAACTCCTGTTGGAAATTTAGAAGACATAACACTCAGAGCTATCCGCATGCTGAAAGAGGCGGATTGCATTTATGCTGAAGATACAAGAGTGACCAAAAAATTATTGAATCACTTTGAAATTCAAAAGCCTGTTTATCCATTTCACGCACACAATGAACACCGAACATTGGATTTTGTCATCGATAAAATCAAAGAAAACACGATGACTGTTTTAGTATCAGATGCAGGAACTCCAGCGATTTCTGACCCAGGATTTTTACTCGTTCGCGCTTGCGTTGATGCAGGAATAGAGGTTTCTTGTCTGCCTGGCCCAACCGCTTTAATTCCAGCGTTGGTAGGTAGCGGATTTCCTTGTGACCGGTTTTGTTTTGAAGGCTTTTTACCTCACAAAAAAGGCAGACAAACAAAACTTCAGGAATTGGCTTTGGAAGAAAGAACTATCGTACTTTATGAATCTCCTCACAGGTTGGTCAAATGTTTAGGTCAAATTGCCACTTTTTTTGAACCAACGAGAAGAGTTTGTGTGGTGCGCGAAATCTCGAAAATCTACGAAGAATTTAAGAGAGGCGAAGCACAAGAGGTTCAAAAATATTACGAAGCAAATCCACCTAAAGGAGAAATTGTCATCATCATCGAAGGAAAAAATGGAAAAAATTGATACCAAAGGAATTATTCTAAAAGCTTATGGCAAAGCTGAAAACGCTTTCGAAGAAAAAGCAATTCAGATTACAAAACCAAAAGCCAATGAAGTTCTGATTGACGTCGAAGCATTTGGTTTAAATTACGCTGATGTAATGGCAAGAAATAATTTATATAAGGAAGCGCCACCATTGCCCGCCGTTTTAGGTTATGAGGTTGTAGGAATTATCGAAGAAATAGGCGAAGATGTTTCACCAGAATTATTAGGTAAAAGAGTTGTCTCATTCACTAGATTTGGTGGATACTCCAAAAAAGCGGTTACACAAGATTACGCTATATCAGTGATTGATAATATGCCTGCTGCCGAAGCTTTGGCGCTCTCAACACAATTCGTAACTGCGTATTACATGGCCATTTACCTTTCGCCCGTTCACGCAGGTGACAAAGTTCTGGTACATGCAGCAGCCGGTGGAGTTGGAACTGCATTAATTCAACTTTGTAAATGGAAAAACGCTTTTGTTTATGCTAAAATTGGAAATGATAGCAAAGAAAGTCTGGTCAAAGAATTGGGCGCAGATGTTGTCATCAATTACAATAAAGTAGATTACAAAACGGCAGTTCTGTCGCATTTGAAAAATGAAAGATTAGATACAACATTCAATCCTATTGCTGGTTCAACTTTTAAAAAAGATTGGAGTTTGATTGGTTCTGGTGGAAAAGTAATCCTTTTTGGTGGCTCAGAAAGATCAGGAAAAAAATGGGGAATTTTGTCATCACTCAACTTTGTAAGAAAAATGGGTATTGTCATTCCAATCGGACTTATGATGCGCTCTAAAAACGTCTTAGGTGTCAATATGCTCAAAATTGCTGACAACAAACCACAAGTGCTCACAGAGTGCTTAAAAGCAGTCGTAGAATTAACCCATCAAGGCATTCTAAAACCACAAGTTGGAGCGCAATTCAATGTAAAGGAAATTGCTGCTGCACACGCCTTACTAGAATCAGGCAAATCAACTGGAAAAATATCTGTTTTTTGGGAATAAATAGCAGCCATTGAAGGAAGAGCAAAAATATCTATTGGAAGAGTTTATCTTCGATTTGACAGAAATTCCTTCATCTGACGTTTTGGTAAATCTAGACATTTCTAAAAAAAATGTATTCAAGATTAATGATGAACTAAGCGAAAAACTTGAATTTCCGTTAGAAAATTCATTGAACCAAATTATCAAAATTGCCATCCAAAACAAACGCAATTCAGATACAGATTCATTGTGCATCGCTCTGAATGGTTTAACTTGGGATTACAAAGCTAAAAAAGTGACTTCACCGCTTATTTTAATACCAATTTCTTTTAAAATCAACAAAATAAGCCAAACGATTGGTTTCAACTTAGATACTGAAAATTATATTTTCAACCCATTTATTGTCAATGAACTCAAAAGGAGTTACGACCTGATTTGGGAATTTAATGAAGAAAAAGATTTAGACGAAAATTTAGCGATTTTCACCCAATTTTTGAATCAAAACGAATTGGAATTTACTATTGAAAATTTTAAATTTATAGGAAACTTTCATCACCACAGATACCAAATTGTCAAAGATTTAGAAGCGTTAAAAAACCAAGAACAAAATCATTTAGTCAAAGAAATACTAGGGGAAGATTTTGATAATCTAACGAATATAAAAGTCTTAACGGACTGCAATTTAGTTTCGACTGACAAAGATCAATTGCAAGTTTTTGAAAAAATCAAAACAGGAAATCTCCTCATTCAAGGTCCTCCGGGAACAGGAAAATCTCAAGTTTTGACAAATCTTTTAGCAAAGCTTCTTTTTGCAGGAAAAATGAATTTGGTTGTCTCTGAAAAAAAAGCGGCATTGGAAGTTTTAGTTAAAAAATTGAGCCAATACAATTTAGATGATTTTACCTTCATCTCTCAAGGACAAATCAAATCACACGACTTTATCCAAAAACTGAAAACCACCTGGGATAAATTAGAAATTAAAAACGAAAAGCAACCCAAAAACCTTTTACTTTCAGAGCAGTTATTAGCCCAACTTCAACTGACTATTGATAAAATGTTATCTAAAAACCTCATCGGAGGCATCAGTCTTGAGGAATTCAAAAATCTACTTAAAAATCACGATTTACAAAAGGTTGAATACTCCACAGCTGTGCCTGAAATCAAAGTTTGGCTTGAGCAAAAATCAGCGATTGAACAACTTTATTCAATTTGGGGAGGATTTGAAAAGCTACATTTTTTAAGTCAAAACGCGCTGCGCGAACATGTACAATTAGATCAAGAAATCCGACAACTAAAACTACAATTTGAAAAATTCGCACAAAAATTTGAAATTGAAACCGTAGGTGAATTGATACAAATTATCAGACAGATACCAAGATTTCAAATCATTGAAAATGAATCTTACAAGAAATATGCTTCTGTATTTTCTTCCAAAAAAGACCAAAACAAATTTGAAAAATTAAAAACAAAATGGATCACAAAGGAAGCTGAATATCTTCTAATAAGTTCAGAAGAGAAGAATTGGCTACAAAAGCCCAATATAAGTCAAATTGAATCTTGGAAAATCCAATTAACTGGTACCTGGTGGACCAAAAGAAAAGCAGAAAAACAAATCAAAACATGCCTTAAAGACAAAAATATTGTACCACAAATTGCCATAGAAAATTGGTTAAAATATTTAGTACTTATAGAAGTCATTCAAAAATTAAAGGAACAATTTTTGATTTTTGGAATTGAAAGACCAGCCTTAGAAATTGAAAGTATTAGCTACATCGTAAAGCAACTTGAAAATGAAAAATCAAACGAATTAAACCATGCTTTATCAATAGATAACAACAAAAGAAAAGAGGCTGTTTTGGCAGCTAACGAATTGCAAATTTTTCAACAAAAAATAAAAAACATATTCTTTTACGATGTTGAAAAAATAACACTTAAAAATTTAATTTATTTAGATAAAAATATTGAAGCTATTATTTTACAAAAAAGTACATTAATTAATTTTAATTCAAATATCTACAACTTACTATTATCATCCAAATCACCTGAAGAAATTACCCAAAAAATCCTCAAAAGTCATTGGGTAAATTTTGAATCGAAATGGCCAGAATTAGCAAAGTTTGACGGCAGCACTTTATTTGAAAAAATAGAAAAAATCATTAAATCAGAACAAGAAGAGATGTTCTGTTTTGGAAAAGAAATTTATTACAAACAAACAGAAAAATTTAAATATTATAACTCAATTTTGAGAACACCTAATGGGCAATTAAAACCCTACGAAAAAGCTTTAAAAAGTAAGTTAAAAATTGGAAAATCAATTTTAGTCAAGGAGTTTGCGAAATCCAAACAGCATAAAACAATCAGAGAATTACTTAACAACGAAGCAAGAATTTGGATTGAAGTTTTAACACCAATTTGGTTAAGTACACCAACTCAAGTTGCAGTCACGTTCCCGATGGAACAATCACTTTTTGAATGGGTAATATTTGACGAAGCAAGCCAAATTCCACTTTCAAATGCACTGGGCTCGCTCCAAAGAGCAGAAAGAGCAATTATTGCAGGTGATGAACAACAAATGTCGCCAAGCAATTATTTTGCAAGTGCAATCACGGGAGTTGATTTATTGCACCAAGCCAATTATTATTATCCAAAAACAACTTTAAAACATCATTACAGAAGTAATCATCCCGCACTAATTTCATTTTCAAATAGGTATTTTTATCAAAATGAATTGATTGCTTATCCTTCATCAACTGAAAATAAACAACCTTTAAATTTACATTTCATTGAAAATGGTCGTTTCATTGACCGCCAAAACATAGCAGAAGCTAAAGCTGTTGCTGATCTAATTGAAAAATCAATAGATGGAATAGAAACGCTAGGAATTGTTGCTTTTTCTGAACAACAACTTGAGTGTATTTGGAAAGAACTATCAACTGCTACACAGCAAAAAATCAACCAAAATACTGTTCAAGGTAAAGGATTTTACAGGGCTTTGGAGCAAGTACAAGGAGACGAATGCGACATTTTGATTATCAGCTTAGGTTACGCTAAAAATGAAATTGGCGAATTTCACAAGCGCTTTGGACCGTTGAATCAAAAAAATGGATCCAAGAGATTGAATGTTTTACTAACAAGGTCCAAAAAATCAATTCATTTTTTCAGCTCAATTAAATCCAAAGATTTAGAATTAAGCACCAACGAATCAATCAATTTATTGCGATATTATTTGATTCAATTGGAAAATGAAACTGAAAACATGCCTTTAAAATTTCCTTACGATCTCCAAGTCAAAATCAAAAAAAATAACCAGCTTTTGATTTCTCAAATAACTGATAAAATAAACGATGCGAGAGAATTAGTAACAACACACGATGTTTTAACGAAACGCGGATGGAAAATTCAATACGAATTGTAGCATAGCAAAGCTTACATATAATCTTTCAAAAACGGTGACATTTCAACTTCAATATCTTGGCGCAATTGCATCAATCTTTTCGCATATTGTTCCATGTGCTTTTCGCGCTCTGTGTCTGGAATGAATTTCTTTGTCGGTCTAGGTTTACCTTCTTCGTCTACAGAAACAAAAACAATCACGCAATGCGTCGTTTTTACAAATTTCGCATCTGACATTTTCCGAGAAAAAACATCCACAGCAATGTGAATACTTGAAGAGCCAGTATAAATAACGCGTGCCATGATTTTCACTAAATTACCAATCTGAATCGGTTGATAAAAACGAATTCCGCCAACGTAAACTGTTACGCAATAGCCTTCCGCCCAGGTAGAAGCGCAAGCGTACGCCGCTTGATCTATCCATTTCATCACAGCACCACCGTGCACTTTACCGCCAAAATTGACATCAGAAGGCTCGCTTACAAATTGAAAAGTTATTTTGTCTTGCATGGGATTTTTTTTAAAAGTTTCCTCTAAACTTTGAGTATTCTATGTATAAAGGAGTTTAAAAGTACAAAAGACTGACAGATCTCCTAATAAATTTTGAACAATATCTGAGTTATGTGCTCGAAATATGATATCAAATAGCCATTTATTGGCTACTTTAGGATAATACTACATTCGATTAAAAAACGGCAAATAACCTCTTTTAGTAATATTTGATTTAATTTCTTCTGTTAATTCGGCTGGATTTACAGCGTAATAAAAAAGACCATCATATTCACGACTGAAATTATCTAACTTACTTAAAGTTGTGATTTTATTAATCGTTGATTTACTAATTTTTCGGGTTTTGAAAAGGGTGTATTCTTCAATCAATTTTACACGTTCCAATGAACCTTTTAAGTAGAAGATATCTTTTCCTTTAGTTTTTGAATAAATCGATTCAATATAATTTAATACCAAATCATATTGTTGAATTAAAGCAAGTCCTTCGCATATCCAAAATTCAAAAAACGGATATTCTGTGGTTTCAAAATAAGTTCTTGAAGCATTGATGCGCTCTAGAATTGTTCCCAAATCATCGCTTTCCTGAAGATATTGACTCAAAAGTAAGACATTGTAAGCACGCGCTACTGTGATCGGATGTATGTCAGTGTGGAAATCAATACTTTCAATTGTCGAAATATATTTGGTTGCAGATTCAAAATCTTCCATAATCAGACTGCGCCAAGCCAGAATACTGCTTGAAAATAAACGATCTTGAGGTTGAGTTGAATTTTTGTGATAAAATTCAATTGCTTTATAATGCTTAACCACTAAGAAGTCCATATCTACAAACAACTCAAAATAGTAGAAACGTGCGGTTGGATTTTTTGCCCATTCATCCCACAAAAGCTCGCTAATTTCTGAATGGTTTCTAACATGAATACCAATCGTTTGAATTAGAAAATAAAGATTCGTATTTAAATAATGGTCACCATTAAAAACCCTTTTTAATTTAAATAAATCTTTTAAAAAGTTTACATCTTCTCGCTTAAAAGCAAAGAGAACAACAGAATTCATCAAATTAAATGCATGTTCATCAGAATCAAGTTGATCAAGGCAAGATTCTATATACGCAATTGTAAAGTGCTCTTTTTGTTGGATTTCAAGTTGTAAATTATAAATCTATATACGCAATTGTAAAGTGCTCTTTTTGTTGGATTTCAAGTTGTAAATTATAAATTAAGCTTAAATTATTTTTAGACGCTTTTTCGTTGAGAAATTCAGCGTAATAATTGAATTCACAATACTTTGCTAAAATATCTAATGTTGAGTTTGATATGGAAGTTGAATTTTTTTCGCCAGCCAAATCAAATAAGCGACGAAGCGTGTTATAGCTAATTTTTTGTTTCGTTTTTTCGTAAATTGCTAAACTCAGAGCTTCACAATCAGGCCTATTCGATATTTTTTTTCCGAATATATTTTCTATTTCTTCTTTTAAGTAATCGAAATTCATTCTTCTCACCGAAATTTTAAGTTGCAAATGTGTGAACTTTTTATCGTTTTTAGAAATTGTAAAAAAGTTGTATCAAATTGTATCAAAATAGCTTTAAAAAAGGTGTTTTCTTTGACGTGAAAAATCTTAGATTTTATGCCAGAAAGAGTAATGGTAGTTTCGGGAGCGTTTGCAACCCATACGACAAAACTTTATAATTATTATGTGTGTCCAAAAAATTTTGACTTTAACGAAGTTGAATACCTTGCTGTAAATTACACCAATGAACTAAAATATCTCGGGAAAATAGTTGATGGTCCGATACAATGTAGTTTCGGAGAAGATGGAACTTTTACAGGAGTTAATCAACTTGACAATTCAATTAAGGTTGACTTAAATGAATTTAGATGTAAACTAAAAAAAGGAGATTTTCAACTTATACTTTTAGAACCAATAATAGGTGGTTGCACACATCTAAACTTAGAATTTAGAAGGCGCGGTGCATTTGTGGAAGGACATAGATATTTCCAGAACCTGGCAGAATTCTTTGAAGCACATCAAATGTTAAACGATTAGATTTATTGTATGAAAAATTTCAAACTCTTTATTTTGGCGCTAGGTTTAGTTTTTGCTAAAAATCTTTGTTCACAAACCTTCACCTTTACAACACCTGGCACTTCTACTTGGACAGTCCCAACTGGAGTAAATAGTATTTCAATTTACTGCTGGGGCGCTGGAGGCGCTGGAGGAAGCGTACAAGAAATCGGCAATGGTAGTGGGAATGTTAATTATTCAGGTTATTATAAATCAGCAGGGGGTGGCGGATCTGGAGGGTTTAATAAAATAATCAATTACCCAGTTACACCAGGTCAAGTGTTGAATATCATAGTTGGTGCAGGTGGAACATTTAATACAACAACTTTAACAGGAGGAACAGGAGGAAATTCATCTATTAATGTTAATTCCACAACAATATTAACAGCAACAGGTGGATCTGGAGGAGTAGGAAATTCTAATATCACAGGAGCTATTAATTACAATGCTTCTATCTCAAGCGGAGGAATACCAAACGGAGCAAGTAGCTCACAAGGAGGGGTTAGTGGATCATCAGTTAGTGGTGGGAAAGGTGGAAATAGTTCATGTAATCAAATTGCTCCATATCCTTGTTATAATCAATCATTGGGTAGCGGAATAGGAGGATTGGGGGGAGCTGTAAATGGTTATGCATGCTTTCAGGGAGCAAATGGAGCAAATGGTCAAAACAGAGGTGGCGGTGGCGGTGGCGCTGTTACTACAATAACCTCTAATAATTGCAGTTTTACCAGACAAGGCGGAAATGGTGGTAACGGTGCTGTTGTTATTTTTATATCTAAAATAAATGTTCCTTCTATAACACAAGTAATAGGTGCTTGCCAAGGCTCAATAGCTGAGATAGATAGTTTTTATTTGTCAGGAAATAATGTTGATACTATTCACGTTAAACCGCCCTTGGGGTTGGAAGTTTCATTATCACCAAATTTTAGCGGTGCTTTAGGAACTTTTGGTTCACCTTTAAATGTTATTGCCAATGGTGGTTACACAATTGGGACTCAAGTATACATGAGGTTACAATCCACTAGTACGGTAGGTACAAACAACGGAAATATAATTTGTTATTCAAACACGGCTCAGACTCAGATTATTCCTGTCACTATGAGTATTGGAAGTTCTGCACCTCAAATTACGAGCCAGCCTTACGGACAAAATTTATGTGCTGGAAGCACTGGTCAACTAAATATTCAAACATCAATTGCTTCGTATACATGGCAGTATTTAAACGGGACAATATGGACTAACGTTGCAAATAACGCACCTAATAACTTCCAATATCAATATTCAACAACAGATAGTATGCAGGTTACATATAACAATTCAAATACTTCTAATATTGTATTATATTACAGATGTATCGCAAACAATTCTGGATGTAAAACTGTCTCAGACTCTGTGCAATTAACAATTTTGCCTTTGCCAACTATTAGTGTAATTAGCAGTGGAAGCACAGTATTTTGTCAAGGTGGAGAAGTCAATTTAAATGCTAATCCTGCCTCAGGCCTGTCATATCAGTGGTATAAAAACTCGATTTTGATTCCAGGAGAAGTACTTGAATTATTATCTGCAGCATCATCGGGCTCTTATACGGTTTTAGGAACAAATACTAATGGTTGCAGTAAACTTTCAACAGCTACAATTGTGACCGTAAGACCATTACCATCAGCAATTATTTCAAATGTAGGATCAACAAATTTTTGCGACGGAATTCCAATTATACTTAGCGCAAACACAGGGACAGGTCTTACCTACCAGTGGAAATTTAACGACATAAATATTCCTGGGCAAACAGCTACAAGCTATACTGCTTCGGCAGCTGGTTCGTACAGCGTAGTTGTTACCAATAATTGGGGTTGCACTGCAACTTCATCAGCGGTATTAATAAATCCACTACCGAATGTAAATATTACTTCAATTAGTCCCGCGACAATATGTCTTGGACAATCCATCCAAAACATATTATCCGTTAACCAAGCATCAAACTATCAGTGGAATATAGGAGATACAACTCAATCGATAGTAGTTAGTTCACCTGGCATTTATTCAGTTTCTGTTATTGATTCTAATGGCTGTCAAAACACAGATAGCATTCAAATTATAGTTAATCCATTGCCAAACGTATATGCTGGAAATGACATTGTAACTTGTCAAGGTCAAAGTATTGCATTAAATGGTTCTGGCGCAACAATGTACTCATGGAATAATAGTGTAATTAACAACTCTCCTTTCACTCCATCAACTTCAAATACCTATATAGTTATTGGAACAGATCCCAATGGTTGCCAAAATTCAGATACGCTTATTGTTACGGTAAACCAATTACCATCAGTCAATGCTGGAATTAATCAATCAATTTGTCAAGGCGAATCTATAACCCTAATAGGTATTGGGGCAACGACTTATTCTTGGAATAACAATGTTATCAATAATGTAGCTTTTGTCCCTTTAACTTCCAATAATTATATTGTTACTGGAACAGATAGCAATGGTTGTCAAGACAAGGATACAGTTTTAGTAACTGTCATTCCAACAAGTTCATCTCAATTAACACAAACTGCAAATAATACATATACCTTAAACGGCCAAACCTATTCACAATCGGGCACATACACGCAAGTAATCCCAAATGCAAACGGCTGCGATAGTACAATTACACTGAATTTAACAATTAATGGTGTTGGAATAAATGAAGTTTTAACAACTATTTTCAATATTTATCCAAACCCAGCAAAAAATCAATTTCAAATAGATTTTGATGGTCAGATAAATAAACTTGAAATCATTGATGCTAAAGGAGCGATAGTTTATGCTATAAATGAAAGTAAAGAAGAATATTTGTTACCTGCTTGCATTGAAACAGGATATTATTTGGTTGTTATTCATACCGATGAGGGTATTTTTAGGAAAGAACTTATTGTTAACTCCAATAATTAAATGAGGGGAAATAGATTAATACTATTTTATCAAAATAAATCTAGAAATGACATAAGTAGAATTTGTTTCTGTGATTTTACTGATGAAGATAACAAAAATACTTGTAATCAGTTTTTTTACAAATTGTAAAGGACGAAAAATGAAAAAAGATAAATTATTTATTGACAACAAAAAAGATTAAAAATGAAAAGTTTCTTTAAAGTAATATTTTGTGCTTCTGCTATTTTCGCTCAAAATACTGTTTTTTCTCAAACTTTTGAATGGGTAAAAGCAATAGGCTATGATCAATCTGCGTTTTCAAATGATCAATCTAGCGGAAAATCAGTTTCTACAGATACTGAGGGTAATGTTTATATAGCTGGTTATAACTCATCAAATGGGTTTTTCATAACTAAACTTGATCCAACTGGTACAAATATTTTATGGAGCAATAATTTTACTTGTACCACTTTAACTTATGAAAATGTAAATCTAGAAATTGATGCAAATAATGATATTGTTGTCCAACAAGATAATACAATTCGAAAATATGATCAAAATGGAAATTTAATATGGCAGATAACTAATTGTACAGGCACTGGGCTGGCTTACACGTTTGATTTCACCATTGATCCAACAGGGAATATATATTTGGTTGGAACTTTTAATGGTGTAATTGACTTTAATCCGGGTGCTTCAACAAATAATCAAACAGCACAAGGAAATAGTCAACAAATGTTCGTCCAAAAATTAAACTCTAGTGGCAATTATGTTTCTGTTTATAGGACCTTTGATGAGTTATACCCAGGATTTACTGACCAATGGAAGACTTTTGGAGTCAATCTATTTGACATAAAATACCAATCTGGTAAAGTTTTTATTTTAGGGAATACAACGGGCTTAGGTGTAAAATTCACAAATTCTATAACAATAACTGGACCTTTTTTAATGGGTCTAAATTCTAATTGCACTTACAATTTTGGCAATAAAATTGGATTTAATTGCCCAAATTTACTGGATGCTAAACTTTGTTTATCTACTAATGGTTTTGTCAATGTTGTGGCTAAGGTAGAAGGCACACAAGTTATGCCTATCGATTTTGACCCCGGAGCAGGCGAAGCGTTGGTTGGTGTCAATGGAACAAATGGGAGAATTGTAAAAGTATCATACAGCTCCTCGGGCGAATTTATTGATGTTAAAATAATTATTGATAATTGGGCTGTTCGAATAAATAATTTTTCTGTTGAATCAGATTTAAATCAGAATTTTTATTTTACTGGCACTTTTGGCGGGACGGTAGATTTTGACCCCAGTAACAACACTACTAATTTAATAGCAAAATATTTTTTATCAGCAGGAATTCCAACTTCAGGAAAGGATCTTTTTTTTACAAAATATGACAACGGATGTAATTTAGTTTATTGTCAACAAGTTGGAAACTACCAGTCTGAATCAGCAAATGATATTTACATCAAATCAAATTATTGCTTAATTACTGGTCAATTTGATTTACATTATTCACCAACAAACATTTCAACAAGTTTTCCTGTTGATTTCAATTTTGATGATATTACTACTAGCAATTTAATGCCACCACCTAGAGCTTTTGCTTTGAAGATTAGTTTATGCCCTAATGTATCGTTTGTTAGTGCTGGTAACAATCAAACAATTTGTCAAGGAGAAACACTTACACTAGCGGCTAATGGTGCAACGACTTACTCATGGAATAATGGTGTGGTAAATAATATTGCCTTTACTCCCACTGCTTCAAATTCGTATATTGTAAATGGAACTGATGTCAATGGCTGTCAAGATTCAGATACAGTTATTGTTACCGTAAATTCGAATAGTTCATCTCAATTAACTCAAACAGCAACTGGTACATATACACTAAATGGCCAAACCTATTCACAATCTGGCACATACACGCAAGTAATCCCAAATGCAAACGGCTGCGATAGCACAATTACATTGAATTTAACTATTAATGGCGCTGGAATAAATGAGGTTTCAACAACTGTTTTCAATATCTATCCAAACCCAGCAAAAAATCAATTTAACATAGATTTTGATGGTCAGATAAATAAACTTGAAATCATTGATGCTAAAGGAGCGCAAGTTTATACAACGACTAAAAGTAAAGAAGAATATACATTGCCTACTTATATTGAAGTAGGTTATTATTTGGTGGTTATACATACCGATACGGGTATTTTTAGGAAAGAATTGTTGATTGAGAAATAAATATAAACCTTAACTACTCACAAAAAAAATCCCGCTAAATGCGGGATTTTTTTTTAAATATTGGGCATTGTGAATTGAAGCAACTTCACATCTTTTCCATTTATTAAAAAATTTATCCTACATTTGAATTATGCATGTTGATGTAAAAAATAGTTTGTCCAAATCGCTTTTTTGGGATGTGAATTTTGAGGAGATTGATTCTCAAATCCATTCACTATTTATCACAGAACGAGTACTTACAAGAGGAACATTGGATGATTTTAGAGCCGTAAAGAATTATTATGGCATTGAAAAATTAAAATCAATAATCGTCGAAATAAAAAATTTAGATGAAAGAACGTTGAGTTTTTGTTCTGCCTATTTTTCTATCCCTAAAACAAAATTTAGATGTTACAACTTCAAACAGTCGAACCAAACACACTGGAATTATTAAGATCCTTAATGCAGAAAGAATATTTAAATTCTTTTGTATTGGTTGGTGGAACAGCTTTAGCATTGCAGCTTGGAAATCGCGAATCCATTGATTTGGATTTGTTTTCAACCGCTGATTTTTCATCAAATGAAGTTTTATCATCTTTATTGAATGATTATCAAATAGTAGTAAATAGTCAACTTACACAAACACTCATTTCAACAATTAATCACGTTAAAGTTGATTTTATCAAGTTTCATTATCCATTTATCAGGCCATTTGTTGTCATCGAAAACATTCGAATGGCTTCTGTAGAAGATATTGCTGCAATGAAATTAGATGCTATAACTGGTCGAGGAAGTAAAAAAGATTTCTATGATTTATATTTCCTTTTACAACAATTTTCAATTGACGATTTGTTTTCTTTTTATATAGAAAAGTATCCACATCAAACTACTTTTCACGTAATTAGAAGCTTAACTTATTTTGAGGATGCAGAAATACAACCAAATCCAATTGTATTTGATAAAACCATTACTTGGGAAGTTGTGAAACATAAAATAATAACGACAATTCAAGGATTGTAATTAAAAGTTACAATTTTATTTCTTTCTCCTCTTCTCCTCCAGCCATTTAGGCACATGACTCGATTTTGGTTTCACATCGCCCAATAACTTCTCAGCCAAATCAGGTCGATTTGCTTTTTGCAAACGACTTTTAATCCAATCTCTATTTTCACGTTTGTACCAAAAGAAAAAACGATTTTGATTCAATTTTTCCTCTTTCGTTTTTACGGTATTAATTGGTTTCAAAGTATATGGATGAACACCAGAATAATAAATCACTTCAGCAACTGTCATTGGTGTCGGCGTAAAATCTTGTACTTGCTCCAATTCAAATCCCATGTCTTTGGTTTCTGCAGCCAAATTGGCCATATCTTCTTCTTCACAACCTGGATGCGACGAAATAAAATAAGGAATCAATTGTTGATTTAAGCCATGTTTTTCAGAAATCCGGTCGTATTTTTCCTTGAATTTATGGAAATACTTGAACGAAGGTTTACGCATGACACGCAAAGTTGCGTCCGAAGTATGCTCTGGAGCCACCTTCAATCGCCCAGAAACATGTCGCGTAATTACTTGCTCAATGTACTCGTCATGATTTCCATCTTCGTTGTTTTTATTGAAATCATCCACCAACAAATCATAGCGAATACCAGAACCAACAAACGCTTTTTTGACTTTCGGATGTAGATCCACTTTGCGATACAATTCTGTCATTGGCTTGTGTGAAGTGTCTAAATTTGAACAAATTACTGGGTGAATACAACTTGGACTTGAACAACGATTACAAATCGCTTCGTCCTTTCCTTTCATTTTGTACATATTCGCCGATGGTCCGCCCAAATCTGAAATGTAACCTCTAAATTCTGGGTGTGAAACAACTTCTTCCAATTCTTTCAAAATGGAATTTTCACTTCGAGATGCAATGAATTTTCCTTGATGTGCTGAAATGGTGCAAAAACTGCATCCTCCAAAACATCCGCGATGCATATTGATTGAAAATTTAATCATGTCATACGCAGGAATGGCGCCACGCTTCTTGTATTTCGGATGCGGCATTCGCGTGTAAGGCAAATCGAATGATTCATCAATTTCCTTTTCCTCCATTGTTTTGTATGGAGGATTGATTACCAAAGTTTGATCTCCAACATGCTGAATGATGCGATTCGCTTCCCATTTATTCGATTCAACTTCCACAATTTTAAAATTGGCTGCATATTTAATTTTGTCTTGTAAACAAACTTCATGACTGGCCAATTCAACCGTTTCCCATTGTTTATTTTTTGGCAATTCTAAAGACGAATCTTGTAAAAAAGCAACTTGTTTTAATGTTTTCAAAGAAGAAAATGGAACGCCTTTTTTCAACAAGCGTAACATTTCACGCAAAGGTTGGTCGCCCATTCCATAAACCAATAAATCCGCTTTTGAATCTACCAAAATAGACGGCATGAGTTGGTCTTTCCAGTAATCGTAATGAGTAACACGGCGCAAGGAAGCTTCAATTCCACCAATCAAAATAGGAACATCTGGATACAATTCTTTCAAGATATTTGAATATACAATAGTCGCATAATCAGGTCTGTGACCAGCTGATCCTCCAGGTGTATAAGCATCCGTCGAGCGCAAACGTTTGTTGGCAGTGTAATGATTCACCATCGAATCCATACAACCTGCAGTAACGCCGAAAAAATATTTTGGTTTACCGAATTTTTTAAAATCGCGTAAATCATCTTTCCAATTAGGTTGAGCTACGATGGCAATTTTAAATCCTTCACTTTCAATGATACGACCAATTACAGCCGTACCAAAAGCAGGATGATCCACATACGCATCGCCAGAAATCAAGACAACATCTAACTCGTCCCAACCTCTTTTTCCCAATTCCTTTGCCGTTATTGGCAACCAATCTGTTATCGGTCTTTCTTCCATTGGTACAAAATTACAGCTTTGTAGTGACAATCAATAATTCATGTCCTTACAAATGAATAAAATCATCAATTCATTTCTATTTTAGCTCTTTGAATCAACGGTTGAAGGTTCATTTTGTTCAATTTCATTACCTTTACAGCATGAGTATTGTTGACATTCTTATTCTTATTCCGCTTGGATATGCTGCTTGGAAAGGTTTTCAGCATGGAATTATCATCGAAGTTTTTACGCTGTTGGCTTTATTGGTTGGAATTTATGCAGGAATTCACTTTTCAGATGTAACTGCAAATTGGATGAAAAATTCACTGGGTTGGGATTCTGAATATTTGCCTGTCATTGCATTTACAATCACTTTTTTGGGAATTGGGGCGATGGTATATTTCGCTGGAAAAATGATTGAGCAATTTGTGAAAGTGACCAATTTGACACCAATCAATAAAGCTTTTGGAATCGTTTTCGCTGTGTTGAAAATGACCTATTTTGTAAGCGTTTTCTTAGTTTTACTAGAATCTTACGATGAAAAAGGAGATTTTTTACCTCCTTCGATGAAAGAAAAATCCTTGCTTTACAATCCAATATTGAAAGTTTCAACTACAACAATTCCTGCATTGAAAGAAAGTACCCTTTTTGTAAAAAACGCGTTACAATCAGATAGCACAGCACTGACAGTCGATCAAATTTTGAGAGCGAAAGAAATTGCGGACAGTTTGGGAATCGATGCGGAAGATGGAAAAGAACTATACGATGTCTATCAAAAATACGGAAAAAAAGATGAATAAAATTGTAGCGATACTTTTGATGTTTTGGTTTGGAATTCAAACAGTTTCAGCGCAAAATCAGGCTTTAATTCAACTTGGCAGTTTGGCGCAAAAAGACAAATGGATGGACATTCATGTGCGCAAATCAGGACCTTATTTTGGTGTTCAACGAGGTTTATTTTGGGTCGGAGAAGTTGGAGGTGAAATGCAATTCAAGAAAGTGAAATTGGTAAAACCTGTTACTCAAGCAATTCATACCGGAGTAAATTACAACTTCACAAACAATGTGTTGGGCTACGACGCTGGATATTGGGTCAAATTTGGACGCTTCAACTTTACATATGGTGGAAATGTCATCATGCGAACCGATTTCAAACAAACAAGTGTTGGTTTTGCACCTGTGGTTGGTTTTAAATTGACTCAATTTCACATCCAAACGGGATATAATTTCTTGACGCCTTCAAGTACGGTTAAATTGACAAATACTTTTTTCATCGCATTGCGCTTTGTGTTGATTAACAAACGTGATTGGGATGTTGACACCAAAAAATCAAAAGACAAAAAAGGCTTGTTTCAGAAAAAATGAAGGTAGGAATCGTTGGCACTGGTCCCGCGGCTTTGATGGCAGGCAGTCAATACCTTTTACAAGGATTTGAGGTGTCATTCTACGACCACAAAAAAGCACCGGCGAGAAAATTTTTAGTAGCTGGTCATGGCGGATTTAACTTAACGCATTCTGAATCAAAATCAGATTTCTTGTCGCGTTACGATTGCGATGAAATCAAAAAATGCGTAGAGAAATTCGACAATCAAGGATTGATTGAATGGTTAAAATTCATAGGAATTGAAACTTACAGTGGTTCGACTGGAAAAATTTTTCCTGTGAAAGGGACGAAACCAATTGATGTTTTAAATGCCTGGATTACTTGGTTGAAAAAGCAAAATGCGATTTTTCATTTTGAAAATAAAATGATTGATTTTGATTCAAATTCAATTGTTTTTGAAACAACTTCCTCCGAAATCAAAGTTAATTTTGATAAAATGGTTTTTGCTTTAGGCGGAGGCTCTTGGTCAAAAACAGGTTCGGATGCGGCTTGGGTTGAATTGTTTAAATCCAAACAAATTGAAGTCGCACCACTACAATCGAGCAACGCTGGAATGAACTATCAATTTAAAGTTCCTCTTAATAAAATGGAAGGCGAAATATTGAAAAATGTCGTCACTTCTATTGGCGATTTTCAAAAAGCAGGCGAAGTCACCCTGACAAATTATGGTTTTGAAGGAGCAGCCATTTATCATTTGAATCGGTCGTTTCGAGAAAATCCCAATTTGCCACTTTGCATAGATTTAAAACCACAATGGAATGATGCGCAAGTTTTAGCTTGTTTAAAATCAGTAAAAAATAACACTGAAGGACTCAAAAAAATGAAACTTTCCAAAGCTGCGATCTTTCTCTTGAAATCAGAAACTGAAAAAGAGACATTTTTAAACCCAGAAAGTTTAGCGCTTAAAATAAAAAATTTGAGCTTGAAAATTGAATCATTGCGCCCAATGGATGAAGCGATTTCAACTTCAGGAGGCGTATCTTGGAAAGAACTAAATTCAGATTTGAGTCTGAAAAAATTTCCAAACATTCAACTTTGTGGTGAAATGCTTGATTGGGATGCACCTACAGGTGGATATTTACTTCAAGCCTCAATCGCTTCTGGATTTTGCGCGGGTGCTGTATGATAAAACTATCTCATTTAGCAAGAAAATCATTCGTTTTTAGTTCATCTACATCAAAATTAATTGTTTGATACTATATTTGCACAGTTAAAATTTTAAAAGCGTGAATGATTCATCACATTATTTACGGTAAATAAAGATTCATGAGAGAAGAAGTAAAGAAAATTGTAGAGGCAATGAGCAAAAATTTCGTTGCTCATCCTTGGCATGGAATTGAAGTTGGTGAAAAAGCACCAGCTATTGTAAACGCTTATATCGAGATTATTCCTGCTGATGCGATTAAATATGAAATCGACAAACCATCAGGACATATTATGGTCGATAGACCACAAAAATTGTCTAATCACATGCCGTGTTTGTATGGATTTATTCCAAAAACATACTGTGATACACAAGTTGCTGCTTTCGCCAATGAAAAAACAGGACGCACTGAAATTACGGGTGATTTAGATCCATTAGATATTTGTGTTTTGAGCGAAAGAACATTTTTGCACAACAATATTTTATGCGAATCTAAAGTAATTGGTGGTTTCAGAATGTTGGATGGTGGTGAAGCAGATGATAAAATTATCGCTGTTTTGAAAAACGATCAAGCATACGGAAACATCGAAGACATTTCTGAAATGCCGAAAATGGTTATTGACAGAGTGCGTCACTTTTTCTTGACTTACAAAGATTTAGACGGTGGTGCAAAAAATGTTGAAATTACACATGTTTACGGTAAAGAAGAAGCTTTTGAAGTTATCAAACGTGCATCTGCGGATTACACAGCAAAATATGGTGACACCAATGAAACCTTGGTTGAATCTATTTTGAGTGCGTTGAAATAACATTAGATTAAAATAAATTTAGAGACTGTTCAATTGTTGAGCAGTCTTTTTTTTGCTTCCATTTTAAGAAAATTACTATTTTCGTTCAAAAGTATCGTATGAATTTCATTTGGGTTTTTATTGGCGGCGGTTTGGGAAGTATTTCTCGCTATGGAATAAGTCTTGGAACTCAAAAATTCTATACAGGAAATTTACCCATTGCAACTTTTACTTCCAACATTTTGGCGTGTATCATTTTGGGAATCACCTTTTATGGATTTAAAGATAAATTAGAAACAACCGCTTGGATTTCACCGTTATTAATTACAGGTTTTTGTGGCGGTTTCAGTACTTTTTCTTCGTGGAGCAAAGAAACTGTTGATTTAATTCAACAAGGTCAATGGATTTGGGCTGTTTCAAACATACTAATTTCGCTCCTCTTCGGGATTGGCATTTTACTGTGGATGAAAATGAGTGTTTAATTCAGAATCAAAGAAACCTGAATATTTCACTGTATTTCTTGCAGTATTTCCAATCTTTTTTTCCCTACCTTTGCACTTCAATAATTTAGACATTTATACATGAGTTTACTTACTGTTGGGAGTGTTGCTTTTGATGCAATTGAGACTCCATTTGGAAAAACAGATAAAATAATCGGTGGCGCAGCAACTTACATTTCGTTGGCAGCCTCTTTTTTTGAGAAAAATCAGCGCATCGTTGCTGTTGTTGGTGATGATTTCCCACAAGCAATGATCGACACTTTATCTTCTCGCGGAGTAGATTTAGCAGGATTGCAAATCAAACAAGGAGAAAAATCTTTTTTCTGGTCAGGAAAGTACCACAATGACATGAATACGAGAGATACTTTGATCACAGAATTGAATGTATTGGAACATTTTGATCCAATTATTCCAGCTGAATATCAAGGAACTGAATATTTGATGTTGGGAAATTTGAGCCCACAAGTGCAAAAATTAGTTGTTGAGCGTTTGACAGAACGCCCAAAATTAATCGCCATGGATACCATGAATTTCTGGATGGATATTGCTTTGGAAGACTTGAAACAAACTTTATCCATGATTGATTTGTTAATCATCAATGATGAAGAAGCAAGACAACTTTCAGGTGAAAGTTCGTTGGTAAAAGCGTCAAAAGTAATTCGCGCAATGGGACCAAAATATTTGATTATCAAAAAAGGAGAGCACGGAGCTTTGTTGTTTCACGAAGAACAAATTTTCGCAGCGCCAGCATTGCCTTTGGAAGAAGTTTTTGATCCAACTGGAGCAGGAGATACTTTTGCAGGAGGATTTATGGGATACATCGCAAGCACCGATGATATTTCCTTTGAAAACATGAAGAGAGCAATTATCGCAGGTTCTGCATTGGCTTCTTTTTGTGTTGAAAAATTTGGAACTGAAAAATTGACTAACATTTCTCAATCAGACATGGAAAACCGCATTCAGCAGTTTGTTTCGTTGGCTAATTTTGAAATGACTTACCAAGTAGATTAAGCTTTTGAGCTATGGAAAAAACAGCGTTTATTGATCAATTAAAAGCATACACTTCTCAGGAAGACGTTTTGTCGGTGAGTCGTGATGTGAATGAATTAAAAAGCAAATTTGAAGATTTTTGCATTGAAGAAGAGCGATTGAAACAAGTTGCTTTTTTGGAGTCTCAATCAGAGGGTGATACTGCCATTTATGAAAGAATGCCAGACCCATTAAAGGAGGAATTCTATTCAATTTACAATGCATATCGCGAGCAAAAAACAGCTGTTTCCACTGCAAGAAAATTAGAGCAAGAAGCCAATATGCGCTTGAAAAAGAATTTGATCGAAAGATTGAAAACCTTGATTCAAGAAGAAGAAAATATTGGCGTTGCAGTTGCAACCTACAAAGAAATTCACGAAGCTTGGAAACAATCAGGCGATGTAATTCGTGAAAAAAGACAAGAAATTCAACAAGAATATTCTAAATTATTGGAATCGTTCTTTTTCAATTTGAAGATTTACAGAGAATTGAAAGAGCATGATTTGAAACGTAATTTCCAAATTAAAACGGAATTAGTAGAAAAAATCAAAGCGCTAAATTCTTTGGAATCCGTGAAGGAAATGGAAGCTTCCATCAAAGCTTTGCAAAACGAATTTGATGAAACTGGACCTGTTCCGCAAGAAGAGTGGGAAAATGTCAAAAATGCTTATTGGGAAGCGGTAAAAGCTGTTTACGCTAAAATCCATGAATTCTATGAAGGAAAACGTGAAGAGTTGCGCCTCAATATTGAGAAAAAACAAGCGCTTTTAGACGAAACAAGATCATTTATTGCTTCCATTGGAGAAGTTACTTCAACCAAAGAATGGGAAGAATTGACCCAAAAATTATTGCAATTTCAAGAAGATTGGAAGAAAATTGGTTTTGGAACCAAAAAGGAAAACGAAGAATTATGGGCTGCTTTCAGAGTAGAATGTGATGCGTTTTTCGCTAAAAAGAAAGCCTTTTTTGAAGGAATTCGTTCGCAGTTTGATGCCGTTGCCAGTCAGAAAAAACAATTGGTTGAAAAAGTACAAGCTTTGAAAGATTCTACCGATTGGAAAGCGACTTCTGAAGCGATTGTAAAATTGCAACAAGATTGGAAAAAACTCGGAAATGCTGGTCAACGCAATGAACAACAACTTTGGAAAGATTTCAGAGGTGCATGTGATGCCTTTTTCAATGCCAAGCAAAAACATTTTGAAGAATCAGATAAATTGAATGAAACCAATTTAGCTGCTAAATTGGACATCATTTCGAAGATTGAAGCTTATGAAGTGACCGACGATAAGAAAAAAGCACTGGACGATTTGAAAGAGTTTTCAAGTGCTTTCAATGCAGTTGGAAAAGTTCCTTTCAAAGAAAAAGACAAAGTGTACAATGCATACAAAACAGCCATTGATGCACATTATACCAAATTGAAATTGGAGGGCGCTGAGAAAGAAAAAGCGATGTTTCAAGCCAAAATGGATTCTTTGAAAGCCAATCCAAACGCTGATAAAATGATTGACCGCGAGCGCAAAGACATGCAATTGCAAATTCAAAACTTGAAACAAGAAGTCAATCAATATGAAAACAATTTAGGTTTCTTTGCCAAGTCAAAAGGTGCAGACGCCATGATCAAAGAAATTGAATCGAAAATCAATGGTGCAAAGCGCAAAATTGAAGAATATCAACGCAAAATTAAGCTTCTGAACGAATGAATAAATTCGTAAATATATTATTGATGTTAATTTCATTTCCAGCATTGGCAATCATTGTTTATGTTGGATTTGATTTTCCCATAGAATTCCTCAAAACTACTGGGAATAATATTCCATTCAAAGAGGAAATTTTTCTTGGATTTGGTGCCTTGCTTTTAATCATCGGTGGGAGAAGATCTATGAGAAGATGGACAGGAATGCGCATGGTTTCTCAAATTTCACGTTTTCAATGGAATCAGCCGATGGGCAAATCACGAATTCGTCAAGCCAATATGTACTTGAATCTTGAAGCTTTGATGCACCTTTTTCTAGCATTTTCAACATATGCTGTGACTCCACAAGCGTGGCCAATCTCAGCAGTTTATTTGATTCTCGGATTAGATCATTTGATTTTTGAAATCTATGGTACTAGCAGAAATAAATTTCGCGTTGGAATTACCAAAAATGCCATCGTTGTCGCTGATCGTGATGTGAAAATCATTTATTTTTCAGGTTTACGTCGCGTTAGTACGCACCAACAAAGTTTGTTTTTTGACTACATCAAAGAATTGCAAATAGCCATTCCAATTGATGCTATCGCTGCTGAAAATCGTGCAACATTCAGAGAAACTGTTGAACAAATTGTTGATAGAGACAAAGTTTTCTTTTCAGAGGGATTTAAGGACTTTTAAAACTCTTTAATCCGCGTTA
>JBIKJE010000030.1:0-33533 GCA_044361165.1 Crocinitomicaceae bacterium
AATGACAATTGCCTTTGTGAGTGTTTCACAAAAAACAAAAAAAGAAAAAATTGATTTTAATAAGGATATCTATCCTTTATTGGAAGTTGAGAATTTTGAGCGAGCAATTCCATTAATGCATGCCTATTACAATCAAAATTTACTAATGGGAGATATATGGCGACCAAAAGTTATATTATTGGAATCAAATACGATGTTTTACACCCAGAAAATACTTGGCGATGATTACTACAAGAAAGCTGCAAATTCTGGAAGTCAATTATATATTGATTCATCAAGGATTTGGTACAATCGAATGATTGCGAATTTGAATCCGGATAGTAACTATGCGAAACAACAATTAAAATTAATTCAACAAAATGAATACTCTTGGAAGTTAGAAGGTCCTAAGAAAGCTCAACGTTTAAAAGAAGAGCAAGAGAAACAAAGACAACAAGAGGCTCAAAAGTTAGCGGAAGAAACAAGAAAAAAGAATGAAGAAAGAATTGAAGCTGAGAATCGAGAAAAAGAAATAGCTGAGAGAAAAAGAAAAGATGAATTGGCTAAACAAAAAGAAGAACAAGAAAGGGCAGAAGCAATAAAATATAAGAGTGTTTTTAAATCTATAGACAGTTTAATTGTAATAGAATTACCCAAATTAACATCAATTGAATTGTGTAATAGTTTTGTAACAAAACTGGAAAAATATAAAACTGAAAGAAATGTAAAAACGCAAATTTTCCCTTTAGATAATGAAGTGAACGGTCAAACAGCAGAAAGTGGTCAATCTGCCATAGTTGCTGCAAGTATTCCTAATTTGGAAAAGTTATTAAATAAACGGGATAAGTTAATTTTTGAAGAGTTAAAAAAACAAACAACACTTGAATTGACAAGCGCTTTTTTATTAAAGCAATTTCTATTTGAAAATAATATAGCATCTGCTCAGGGGCGTGAAAAATATTTTATTGAAAAAATAAATAAAAGGGTTCTTTTCAATCTAGATGCAACAGCAAACGGGTTGGTGTTTTATGCAAAAATGTTTTCAGAGGAAGAGGATGGTATTTACAATAAAATCATCAAAATGAACTATTCCTCAGGACAGATAAATAAGATTATATATACTGACGGTTCAGTTTATACAGGTGAGACAAACGATGTATATCCAAATGGTTCAGGAAAAGTTGTTTTGGGAACTGAAGGGTCTATTTTTGGTATAGACAATGATAAGGTTGCTTCTTTTGAGGGCGGATTTAATCTTGGATATATCTCAGAGTTTGGAATTTTAAAATTTAAAGATAAAAGTGTCTATGAAGGTGCTAATAGTAATGGTGTACCCAATGGAAAAGGAAAATTAACGTCAGCAACAGGTGTTGTTCAAGATGGTGATTTTGTGGATGGTGCTTACAAGAAATCATTTAGCTGCAAAACAGCTGTAATAGGCAACCAAACTTGGATGGCAGAGAATCTGTCCGTCATTACTTTTGCAAATGGAGACCCTATTTTTGAAGCAAAAAGTGCAGAAGAATGGAGGATTGCTGGTGAAAAAAAGAAAGCCGCATATTGTTACGTAAATAATGATCCTTCAACTGCATCAAAATATGGAGTTCTTTATAATTGGTATGCAATGAATGATAAGCGAGGTCTAGCTCCAGAAGGTTGGAGAATTCCAAAAGAAAATGATTTTCAAATTCTAAAATTTATGAGTGAAAATGAACTGAATACAATTAAAAAACAAATTGATGATTTAAATAATCAAGGTGTTAGTTCGTCAGATGTATCTCAGAAATATACTGCAATGCGAAAAAGCTATAAGTCTAAAGAAAATCTGACTGTAATGTCCACAAATTGGGGTGGTACGAAATTAAAATCTAAAACGGGATGGGAAAAAAATACTAATTTGAAATTTGATAGTAATGGAACAGATGTATATGGATTTAATGCAAAACCTTCATTTCAAAGAAGTATGATGGGACAATATGAAAGTTACAACCAAGCTTGTTTCTGGACTTCAGATTACAAGTTTGATAGTGATATTAATGAGTATAATTTTGTATATATCAATTTGTGTGGATGCTTCGGAGCAATGAGCGATGATAATTTTAGATTCGAAACGATTAGTCCAGAATATGGTTTTAATGTAAGATGCATTAAAAAATGAATAACAATTTAATTAAGTAAAACAAAAACATGAAAAAATTACTTTTACTATTATTATTGAGTACTGGTTTTAATCAGTCTTTTGCACAAAATTTGTGTCACGAAGGTTCTGGGGGTGGGCCTTGCATTATGGCCGAAAAATTAGACAATGGCTCTTTTGATATTGTGCTTGATTACGGCTATACTGAAAAATGTGATTGTCCATCTGATGTGAAAGTAAATATTAAAAAGAATACTCAGGGAAAATACATGACAGTTTATGGTTCTTATTCAATTACATTAAATATTCAAGATGATTGGGTTGTTTATTTAGAAGTAAAAAGAATTAAAGCAGAAACAAATTGCTGTAAATTACTAGTAGGAAATTATTCTCAACCTGGAGAGTGATATTATTTTAAAATCTCAATCAAAAAAGCCAATTTTCTCTGATTGGCTTTTTTTGTATTTCCCTCATAGCATAACGAGTCCAATGCACATATTCATCCCCCTTTCTCAGAATATTTTTCGGGAAAATCCCATGATTCATACAATCTGGAAAACCTTGTGTTTCGAAGCAAATGGCAGGGAAGGGAATCTCAAAGTTTACGTCACTCACATTTAGAGGTGTATAGACAATACAAATTGGTTGATTGCTAAAGATTGCCAAAGAAATATTCGTTTCTTTTGAAGAGAGTTGCGCTAAAGGTTGTTCTGTTTGTTCAAGTCTATATACTGTATCTAAAGGCGTAAAATTCGATTGGATTTGTCTTTCGATTAGATAATCTTCTGTGCTTTGGGTAATTATTTTTATTTCGCCAGTTGGGACCAAATGTTCGTCCAGCATTAGTTTTTCTTTCGCGTTTAGCTGCAGCGAATGAGTTAAAATGGAAGATTTTTGACCGAGATTGAAATACGCGTGGTTGGTCAAATTAACAAGGGTTTCGGTTTGCGTTGAAGCTTTGTAAGTAATTTCCAATCCGCAATCAAGCGTTAATTCAAATTTAGCTTCGATGTTTAAATCTCCCACAAAACCATCTTCACCTGAATTTAAATGGCATCGCAAGGTTAAAAAAGAATTTTCAGCGTTGTTTTGATAGGCAACACATTCCCAGTTTTTAAAACTAATTCCATTTTTTCCGCTGTGCAGAAGAATTTCGTTTTTAGGAATCGATTTATCAATCAAAGGGTGTTCTGCATTGCGAATTCTGCCTGCAAATCTTCCGATGGTTTTCCCTATATATTGATTGTCACATTGAGTTTCGTCAATATATTTTTCACGATCTGCATAGCTCAAAATCAGCGGTGCTATTTCACCAGATTGCTTGGTAAACGAAAATGCAACGAGCGTAGCTCCAAACGATGAAATCTCACAGCGCAAGCCATTTTGATTGGTTAACTCAAATATTTGAGGCATATCCTTCAATTCGTGTTTAAAAAAAATCCCAACTCAAAAAGCCGGGATTTTCACTATCTATTTCGTCTGATCTATCTTCTTCACCATCGTCAAAATCGTCGCCAACGCAACTGTCTCTCCCGTTTCATCATATACATCCACCAAAAATTTTACAATTCCTTTGGAGATATCATCTTCTGAACGTTTTTCTTGATCGATTTTTTCTTTGACTGTAAATCGAACGCCCAATGTTGCGCCTGGATAAACAGGTTTGGTGAAACGCGCTTCATCCAATCCGTAGTTCAACAAAACAGGACCTTTTTTGGGATCCACAAACAACCCAGCAGCTTTGGATAATACAAAATATCCGTGGGCAACTCTGCGTTCGAAAATTGTTCCTTCTAGAGAAGTAGCATCCATGTGTGCATAGAAATTGTCTCCTGATACATTCGCGAAATTCACGATGTCTGCATCGGTAACTGTATGTTTGTGCGTGAAAACTGTTTCACCAATAACCAATTCTTCAAAGTGTTTTCTAAACACATGCGGATTCGCTTCTGGCATTTCTGCACCGACTTGAAATTGTTGTGTGATTTTGGTAATTGTCGTTGGATGTCCTTGAATTGCTGTGCGTTGCATGTAGTGTAAAACACCGCGTTTTCCGCCCATTTCTTCTCCACCACCTGCACGACCAGGTCCACCGTGTGTTAACAATGGCATTGGAGAACCATGACCTGTACTTTCTTTCGCACAGTCTTTATTCAATACCAAAATTCGTCCGTGCATACTTGCTGCGCCGACAACATATTCAGTTGCTTCTTGGTCATTTGGCGTAACGATTGAAGAAACCAAAGAACCTTTCCCCATGCGAGAAAGTTCAATTGCATCATCCATTGTTTTATAAGGCATGATGGTCGAAACTGGCCCAAAAGCTTCAATTTCGTGCACATCTGTATTTTTGAAAGGATCATTATTGACAAACAAAATAGGAGAGAAGAACGCTCCTTTTTCAGAATCTCCGCCGGTAACATCTACATGATTTGCATTTCCAAAAACGATTTCTTGCGTTTGCGCCAAGCGATTTACATTGGCTCTAACGCGATCCACTTGCGTCATCGTCGCCAGAGCACCCATGCGCACACCTTCCATGCTTGGATCTCCCACTTTCGTTGAAGCCAAACGCGCTGAAATGGCTTTTTGAACTTCGTCTAGTAAGTTGTCTGGAACAATAATTCTTCTAACCGCAGTACATTTTTGTCCTGCTTTTACTGTGATTTCTTTCGTTGTTTCTTTGATAAATAAATCAAATTCTACAGTTCCAGGAACAGCGTGTTTACCTAAAATTGTTGCGTTTAATGAATCAGCTTCTAAGTTGAAAGGAACACTTCGTTCTGAAAATTGAGGCATTGCTTTCAGCATTTTACCTGTATACGCACTTCCGGTGAAAGTAACAACGTCTTCGCTGTCCACATGGTCAAGGATTCCTCGTCCTAATCCACAAACCAATTGCAAACTTCCTTCAGGAAGAATTTTACTATCGATGATGTCTTTTACCATCAATTCAGTCAAAAAGCAAGTGAATTCTGAAGGCTTAACGATTGCAGGAACGCCAGCCATTAAATTGACTGCGATTTTCTCCAACATTCCCCAAATTGGGAAGTTAAACGCATTGATGTGAATCGCAATACCTTGTTTAGGAACCATGATGTGGTGACCTATAAAACTTCCATTCTTAGAAAGTGGAGCAGCAACACCATCAACATAATAAGGCAAATCTGGAAATTGTCTTCTTAAAGTAGCATTCGCAAAAAGATTTCCAATTCCTCCTTCAATATCAATCCAAGAATCAATTCGGGTAGCTCCCGTCAAAGCACTTAAAGCATAATAAGATTCTTTTTTATCCATCAAATGCAAAGCCAGTGCTTTCAGCATTCTACCGCGTTCTTGGAAAGTCATTTTACGCAAAGCACGTCCACCTTTCTCGCGTCCGTAGGTCAGTATTTCTTGGTAATTCAAACCTGCACTTGAAGTATCACCGATTTTATCACCAGTTAATGCATTGTATAAATTAGTTTCAGAACCTTCTCCAGAAACCCATTGTCCAAGGACGTAGTTTTTTACTTGTATCATTGTGAAGTATTGCTTTTCGATTAATGAATCAAAGATAAGTTCAAAATTTGAGAGAATCACATTTCTTTTCAAATTTCTAAATCAAAATAACGTTTCAATAAATTTTGGTGATAAGTGTACTTTTGACTTTAACAGGAATAAATTTAACACAACCTTAATATGAAACTTCAGAAAAAAATCAAACTCAAGAATTGTTGTTGAGTTATGTGAATTAAAAAATTGATTTTTAACACTTTAAAATTATTTTTTTTCATTATTTGAAACTAACTTACTTTAATCAGTGAAAGTCCTATTTAAAATCAAATATTGCATAGGTGAATAAAAAATTGCTACTTAATAATTGATATTTTTTATTAATCCAATTCCTTTTACTATGTTTGGGGTCTTAAACAAAATGTAAAGTATAAAAAAAAGTAATTATGAGTAATAAGCAAAAGACAGCTGGAGGTTTTTCGGCATTAATCGCAGCAATCGCTATTGTAATAGCGCTAGTTATTGGTATTGTTATCTATATGTTTATTTTTGGTAATCCAGCTAACTTCGTGGATAATGATCCAACTAAAGAAGCATTGCAGGGAAATTACATGGGAATTATCTACAAAGGAGGTTTTATCGTACCTATTCTTTTGGCGGTTAACTTTATCATCATTATTTTCTCTATCGAGCGTTTTGTAACGTTGGCTAAAGGAAAAGGAAAAGGAAATGTTGATGTTTTCGTTTCTAAAGTAAAAACACTTTTGTCTAACAAAGAAATCGAACAAGCTGTTGTTGAGTGCGACAAACAAAAAGGTTCTTTGGCTAATGTAGTTCGTGCAGGATTGGAAAAATATGACCACTTGAGCAAAGATTCTACAATGGATAAAGAGCAAAAAGTTGAGTCTATGAAAAAAGAATTGGAAGAAGCAACAGCTTTAGAATTGCCAATGCTTTCTAAAAACTTAGTAATTCTTTCTACTTGCGCGTCTATTGCAACATTGATTGGTTTGATTGGAACAGTACTTGGGATGATTCGTTCATTTGGTGCAATGAGTTCTGGTTCTCCTGATACTGCTGCATTGGCTGCTGGTATTTCTGAAGCCTTGATTAATACAGCTTTGGGTATTACAGGTTCTGCTATCGCGATCATCATGTATAACTTCTTCTCAACTAAAATTGACCAGATGACATACAGCATGGATGAAGCTAGCTTCACAATTGTACAAGATTTCGCAACTACTACAAAATAAGGTTAAGCCTTAAGAAATAGTAATTATAGTATTTACAAAATATTTTAGAACGAAATGCCTAAAATTAATATGCCCAAAAGCTCCCCGTCCATAGACATGACTCCTATGGTGGATTTAGCTTTCTTGTTGGTTACATTCTTTATGCTTTCGTCAAGTTTTCGTACAGATGAAGCTGCGGTAATTGATACCCCTTCAAGTATCAGTGACATCATTATCCCAGAAAATGTGATTATGGTTTCGATTGATAAGGATGGTCGTAAGTTTTTTGGAATGTCTGGAAAAGACGATGTGAAAACAAGACTTCTTGGAAGTATGGCAAAAAAGTACAATTTGAAGTTCACTAACGAACAAGTTAAAGAGTTCGTTAAAATGACAAACTTCGGTTGTGATATGAAAGAAATGCCTGCTTACTTGAGTTTAACATCTGCTGAGAGAAAGAATTTCAAAACTACCGGTATTCCAGCTGACTCATTGAACAACCAATTGAAAGATTGGATTTGGTACGGAAACCTCGAAGCATTATCTGCTGGGGAAGAAGCTTTCTTGGAAGCTACAGACAAAGGTTTGAACCCTGAAGCAAACGATTTTAAACCAAAATTCATCTTGAAAGTTGATGGAAAAGCAGTTTATGTCAGAGCGAAGCAAGTAATTGACGTATTTAGAGATTTGAATTTAAACAACTTGAATTTTGTTACTTCACTGGAACACGATCCAAGAAAAAAAGAATAAGACATGGCAGAAATTGCAGAAAGTGGCGGTGGTGGTCACGACAAAGGCAAGAAAAGGGCCAAAAAGCAATCGACGAAAGTCGACATGACACCGATGGTGGATTTGGCTTTCCTTTTGTTGACATTTTTCGTATTGACTGCTACATTTAGCAAGCCCAAAGTAATGAGCTTGGTTTATCCAGCTAAGCCAGATGAAAAGGTTGAAAAGAAAGAAGTTGAGGTTAATAATGCAATTACTTTCTTGTTAGCTGAAGATCGTATTTTCTATTATGAAGGTGCATTTTATCCTGAAGGTAATGCCAAAGGAAAGCCAGCAACGAAGTTGGAAGAAGCGAATTTTGGAGGAGGTGAAGGAAGTGTCCGCAAGCTTTTAACCAAATTGAATCGCTTCGTTTTGGAGAAAAAAGTTGGTTTAGACGCTGAGTTGAAAAACAAGCAAATTGCAGATTCAACTTATACCCGTAAAATTAGAGAAGCGAAGAGTGCAAATGAGGCATTGAAAGTTTTGATTAAAACGGATAACGATGCAACTTGTAAAAACTTCATAGATTTGATCGATGAATTAAAAATTGCTGATATCGGTGTAATTGCACCAGTAGATATTATGCAGAGTGAGCTAGATTTAGTAAAAGTTAAAACCGGAAAATAGTATGGGAATTATTTTTAGTATAGTATTGCTCGTAGCATTGGTTTCTTTGTATGATTACTTTGCTGCCCGTCGTTGGCAACAAGTAACATCTGCTCAAAGAAATGAACTTGTTTTTGAACACCGCAACAAGGCTTACGGCGCATACGTAATCAGAAGAGATTATGACAAGCGGATGATTATAATCTTGTCAAGCGTAATTCTTGGTTTAGGATTGATTTATGGCACTTACATGATCATCAAATCACTTCCTGAAGAAGTAATTGAAGAGCCACCAGTGGATATGTCTCAGTTCAGTGTTGCCGCTCCTCCTGTTGAGGAAGTTGAGCCACCACCAGTTGAGGAAGAAATTCCACCGATGGAACAAACAATTGCTTTCTTGCCACCAATTGTTACAGATGATATTGTTGAGAACCAAATTCCACCGCAAGATGCGATGGTTGACGTGAATGCATCAACAACTACAAATGACGAGGACAACAATTCTTTTGCTCCACCACCGACGGATAACACGCCGCCACCAGTAGAGAAAAAAGAAGAAGAAGTTTTCTTGGATGTAGAAGAATCTGCTGAATATCCTGGAGGAAGAGCTTCAATGATGAAGTTTTTGGCTGATAACATGAAATATCCTGAAACTGCTATCGAAGCAGGAATTGAAGGAAAATGTTATTTGAGATTCATTGTTGGTACAGATGGTAAAATTACAGATGTAAAAGTTACGCGTCCAGTTCCAGATTGTCCAGAATGTGACGCTGAAGCAAAACGTGTAGTAAGATTAATGCCACGTTGGAAACCAGGTAAAATTGGTGGAAAAGGTGTAAGAAGTTACTTCGATTTACCAGTGAACTTCAAATTAAACTAAAAAAGTTTAGACTTTATATTTATCCCCGTTATCCATTGGATTTCGGGGATTTTTTGAAATATTATGAATACAAATTTCATCAGCAACACTTTTTCGGCGTTCATCATTGTCATGTGCTTGGCACTTTCTGGCTTCATGTTGTTCACTGAATTATTCAACGACCGAATGACTGAATCAAAGCGCATTATTTTTGTAATTGTAATGATTACTTATGCGACTTTCAGAGGAGTTCGTTTGTATCAGAGTATTAAAGCGTCTAAAAATTAATTTTCAAATGAAAAATTCTTTTAAATTAATGTTTTGTTGTTTGGTTTTGATTGCTAGCTGCAACAATCCAATGAAAGTAAATGAAGCACATGGGAAAGGTACTGCAAAAATTTACATTGAAGAATCCTTCAAGCCATTGTTCGATACAAGTATTTATACATTTGAAGGCCAGAATCCTTTGGCTGATATTATTCCAGTTTACAAAACGGAAGAAGAGATATTGCAAGATTTTTTCGCCAAAAAAGTCGAGACAATGTGCATCACTCGCGATTTAACTGAATCTGAATTGGCGAAATTGAAAAAAGCCAATATTGAAGTTCGAAGCGAGATTTTAGCCAAAGATGCTGTAGCTTTAATTATCAATCCAGAAAATCCAGATTCGACGATTTCAATCGATCAATTGAAAGACATTTTAACTGGGAAAACCAAAACTTGGTCTAGTTTAAAAACTGGAATCAATGTGGTTTTTGATCACGAAAATTCTGCAAATTTCAATTACTTGAAAAATCTGTCTGGCGTAACAAAAGTTCCTGAAAACATTTTTGCTGTAAAATCAAATGCAGAAGTTATCAATTATGTGAAGAACAATAAAAGTGCGATTGGTGTCATTGGTGTCAATTGGATCAGTGACGAAGACGATCCGCAGACCTTGGATTTTTTAAATGGAATCAGAGTAATGTCTGTTTCTAAAACGGCGAAAAGTGAATCGTTCAAACCATATCAATCATACATTTACGATAAACAGTATCCAATGACAAGAGACTTATGGGTGGTTAATTATGCCTCTCGTTCAGGCGTAAGTTCTGGATTTTTATTGTTCATGACAGGAGAAAAAGGTCAATTGTTAATTCAAAAATCTTCGTTGATTCCTGCCAATATGGTTGCAAGAGTGATACAGTTAAAATCAGAATAATCACATTTAACTATAAAATTTAATCAATTTATTACTTTTGTCCTTTTTTTGGCAAGACTATTGATTATATTTCAAATGAAAATAAAGCATAAACTAGAAAATAACAAAATGAAAAATTATAAGATTTTAGCTGTTTCTATGTTCTTTGGAACATTGGTAAATGCACAAACTTTAGAAAGTGCGATTAAGAAAACAGACAACGAAATGTTTGATGCTGCGCGCACTGAATTTAAAGCTTTAGTAGCAAAAGAGCCAACCAAGGCTGACAATTATTTTTATTTCGGTGAAAATTATTTTAATTCAGATGATCTTGATTCTGCAAACATCATGTGGAAACAAGGTTTAACAATTGATGCAGTAAATCCACTGAATCTTGTGGGTACAGGAAAATACCTTTGGTTTAAAGGAGATACTACAGAAGGTAAAAAATTGTTTGTGCAAGCATTGACATTAACAAAGAATAAAAATGCTGAAGTGATGCGTCAAATCGGTTCTGTTTATACAAATGCGCCAATTAAAGCATTGAACCAAGCAGTTGCAATTTTGACTACAGCTATCAAATTAGATGCTAAAAACATTGAAGGACATTTGTTGTTGGGAGATGCTTTGTTGGAATTAACGCCAACGAATGGAACTGAAGCGATGAAAAGTTACAACAACGCTTTAGACCTTTCAAAACAGGCTAAAATTGTAGTTCGTAAAGCGAAAGTTTACCAACGTGCGCAAAATTATCAATTGGCAAATGATTTATACATTGAAGCTCAAGATCTAGATCCAACTTATGCACCTGCATATAGAGAAAACGCTGAGTTGAATATGAAATTCAATCAAACTTCAAAAGCAGTGGAAAACTGGTTGTTTTACCTTGAATTAAATAACAATGACTATTCAAGATACCGTTATGCGACATCTTTGTTTTCTGGTAAAAAATATTGTGAATCAGTAACTCAATTTGAGACTATTCATGCGAATGGATTTGAGAATTTCTACAGTCAACGTTTATTGGGATATTCAATCTATGAGTGTAATGCGAAAGATCCAAAAGCAGATACTGCAAATTACAGAAAAGGGATGAATGCAATGAACAGATTTTTCCAAATTGCTCCTGAAGATAAAGTAATTGCAATGGATTACAAGTACAAAGGTTTGTTGTTGTCTAAATTAGGAAGTGATTCTTCTGCGATTTTAGAGTTGAACAGAGCAATTGAAAAAGATTCTGTAAATGGTACTGAGTTGTATGGTGAATTGTCTAAATTGTATATGAAATCTAAAAAGTATGATTTAGTAATCTCAAGTTTGAACAAAAAACTAGGTTCGGATTCTACTAAACTGACTGTTACAGAGTACAACGATTTAGGAAGAGCTTATTATTTTGGAGCTAAGAATTATGTGTTGGCTGATGCAGCTTATGCTCAAGTCGCTAAATTGTCTCCAACATTTGCAATGGCTTCACTTTGGAGAGCAAGAGCAAACGTTCAACTGGACTTGAAAAAAGTAACTTGGGGAGCAAGACCATATTATGAAAAATTCATTGAATTGGTTCCAGAAGCTGAAAGAGCTGGAGCATATAAAAACTTTATGATGGAAGCAGGAAAATATATGGGTGACTATTATGTAAACTCTCCAGCTAAAGATATTGCCAAGGCCAAAGAAGCGTGGAATATTGTAAGAACTTTAGATCCAGCAGATGCGCAAGCTAAGACTTTCTTTGCAACTGTAGGAAAATAAGATTTGCAGATTTAAATTTTTTAAAAGGTGTTCGAAAGGACACCTTTTTTGTTTTAAGGATTTGTTGTTTGTGATTGATAAATAGAGTTTGAAACTTATTTCTGAAAATATTTTCGAATTTATTTTTTAATTTATAATGACCGTAAATAGCTTACGTTTTGCTACCATAGCTTTGTGTCATAAATTAAAAGATATGAGAGCAATTTTTGACAAAATCAACATCGAATCAATTCAGTTTGAATCAGGTAGTCGTGAAGTACATGTAAATTGTAAAATTTCTCAGGGAAACCAAACATTTAGAAGTGAATTATTGGTTGACCATACAGATTTAAATAAGTTGATGGGTAGAATTCAGCAACTTTCAGAGCAAACTGAGGTAATGATTTCTTTTGATAAATTCGATATGCAAAACGGGCATGAGTATTATTCCTTGGAGATGCAAAAGACTGAATTTGCTGATTTATGGATAGAAAATGTAGAATTTGGGAACGCGTTTAGACAAATTCGTGCTTAAAAAAACTAATTTTTTGCCAACCTTCTGTAAAAAAATACGTTCTTCAATAAAAATGATGTACAAATGCTAAAAAATTGTACATTTGAAGTAAATTATTTCTTTCGGGAAAATTTGTAAAAAATTATAGAAAATATGAAATTTAAATCTATTCTTGCTTCTACACTAGTTATTGCTGCAGCAGCTAGTTGTGTCAAACATGAAGTAATTCCGGCTCCTGAGCCTAAAGTTGAATTGGTTTGTCAATTTACAGGTTCCATTGATGGTACTGATGTTGAATGGAATCAAAACGTAAGTGGTTTTTATTTGGAATCAAGCAAGTCGAAAATTGTTCCACCTTCTGGATTATCAACTGCGGTTTATTATTCAGAAATTAAATCTTCTGAAAATTTAAGTGCCATGCGTTTAAATATTGGTCAAATGAAATGGGATGCCAATGTAACGGCTGATCCAAATCTTACTGTTTTTAATTCGTTTTTTACTACAAATACGGTTCCTACTTACACGCTAGGTGCAGTTTTAACACCAGTAAACACTGCAGGTTTTGAAGTTGCGTTTAGAGATGGAAACGGTGATATTTGGACTACGAAAGATACTGACCCAAATACAATTGAGTTTACAAATATCCTTCAAGAATCAGATAAAACAGGTGATTATTCGAAGTTTGTTGCAAATTTTGATTGTACAGTTTATCATACTTTCATGTATATCGACAATATCGTTTCTCCTCCAGATACAACATTCGTAGAGGAATCGCTTCCAATCGTTAACGGAATTTTCAAAGGTTGGTACAAAAGATAAATGATATTTTTTCAAAATATATTAATGCTGTTCATTTCTATGAGCAGCATTTTTTGTATTTTAATACCTTAGAAAAAGAGCATCGATGAGTCACGTATTAAAAATAGCCATTATTGGAGATTTCAATTTCACTTACAACGCACATCATGCGACCAATTTGGCCTTGGATCATGCCAGTAGATTTTTGGAAATTGAAGTCAACTATTATTGGATAAAACTTGCCGAAGCAACGCAGTTGAAACCAAATCAACTTTTGGAATATGATGGAATTTGGATTAGTCCAGGTCCCTTTAAAAACATATTTTTTCTCTCTGGAATTATTGATCAGGTTCTGCATGCAAAATTGCCTACATTTATTACAGGTGAAGGTTTTAAATCTTTAATTGAAGTGTTAATAAATCGGTTTAATCTCAATTCTAATGGCGAAAAATTGATTTCTGACAATTTGGTGGAAGGTGAACAATTTGAACGTGTAGAAATAGTTCCAAATTCTGACGCACTCATTAAGATTTATGAAAATCACTCACCGATAGAATTAACCTCTTCCAGATACAGTTTGTATCCACAATTAATTCACTATTTACTTGATGAATTAATCGATATTGAAGGATATAACCAATTTGAGGAAGCTGAAATAATCAGTATGAAAAAGTATCCTTTTTTTGTTGCATGTGGATTTTGTCCTCAGATTTCTTCAACGCGTGAAATTCCGCACCCTTTGGTTTATACTTTCATCAAAGCTTGCTTCGAGAAACAAAAAAATCCAGGCGCTTAATTAAAAGATTTCGTTTTTCTGCTCTGATTCTTCAAAAAAAGTGTCGATGATTAAATTTTTTGATTCAGCAGCATTGACCGCCAAAACATCACACCTTTCGTTTTCGGGGTGACCATTGTGTCCTTTGATCCAAAAGATTTCTATTTTCTTGAATTTTGCATGCAATTTCAAATATCGCTGCCACAAATCTGGATTTTTTTTATCCTTAAATCCTTTCTTTTGCCAACCGAAAACCCATCCTTGAGAAATCGAATCTACTACATATTTAGAATCAGAATAGATTTTAATAGGATATTGATCTGATTTCAATGCTTCTAGTCCAACAATCAGCGCCAACAATTCCATCCTATTGTTGGTTGTGCGCCTAAATCCTTGAGAAAATTCTTTTTCTTTTGCTTTGAATCTCAGGATTGTACCAAAACCACCAGGTCCAGGATTTCCTTTGGCTGCGCCATCAGTATAAATTTCAATGCAATCTTCTTGAATCATTTTTAGCGTTTAAACTTGATGCTACTTTTTTCGCTCATTTAACAATTGCATAATTTCATCCAATTTTGGTGATAGGATGATTTCTGTACGGCGATTTTTGGCTTTTCCTTCAGCAGTTTCATTGCTTGCTTTGGGTGAAAATTCACCTTTTCCGGAAGCTGTAACTCTTTTTGGAAGCACTTTGTATTCTTCAGTCAATATGCGAACAATCGAAGTTGCTCTTCCAACACTTAAATCCCAATTGTCTTTGTAAATAGCCGTTTTAATTGGGTCGTTGTCTGTATGTCCTTCTATCAGAATGTCGATGTCCGAATTTTTTTGCAACACATCTGCCAATAATTTCAATGCTTGTTTTCCTTTGTCTTCAACGGATGCACTACCAGATTTGAAAAGCAATTTATCAGACAAAGAAACATATACTTTCCCATTTTTTATTTCAACTGAAAGTTCGTCAGATTTGAACCCCAAAAGGGCATTTCGTAATACATCATTCAATCTATTGGTAATTGAATCTTGTCGAGAAATAATATTTTTCATCTCTTTCAAAGATTTTTCTCTTTCCGAAAGTAATTTTTCTTTGTTGTTTAATTCGTCAGACTTCATTTTCAAAGCAGCACTGTATTTTTCTGATTGAGAGATATTTTCATTAAACAATTCATTGTATTTTCCCTCAAGATCGGATTTTTGGCTTTCTAGTTCTTTGGTTTTGGAATCAAGACTTGATATTTGCATCAATAAAGTATCCTTGTGAGCGTCTTTAAGGGCATTCATCCTGCAAAGTGAATCTCTTTCCAGTGTCAGTGCTTTCATTCTTTTACTTCCTTTCAATTTGCTTGGAGGTATTTCACCACATTTATAAACAGGAGCACAAGCAAAAAGCACGGCGAATAGACTTAAGAATGTCGAATAAAAAATAACTTTTTTCATAATTGTTAGTTTAATTTAATGTGTTCTGCAATTATTTCTTGGTTTAAAAACAAAGATGCATTCTGACTAAAAACCATTTCGTTTTCAGTAGTTAAATACCTTGTGATTCCAGTCTTTGAGCATTTTTGTTCAATTTCAGGATGACGTTCTAAATAGTCTTGTAACTTTTCGGCGATGATTGCGCCTTGGGAAACGATTTGAACATTTTCAGGAACGATTGATTCGATGTATTCTTTTAAAATAGGGTAGTGGGTACAAGCCAATATGATTGTGTCTATTTGATCGTCTTTTTGAAGTAATTTTTCTACATCTTCCTTTATAAGCATCCTTCCGGCTTCCGTAAAATGTTTATTGTTTTCAATCAAAGGCACCCAAATTGGACAAGCATGCTGACTCACAATCGTATTTGGTGAAAATTTTCCTATTTCAATGACGTATGATTCTGATTTTACCGTTCCTTCAGTAGCTAAAATGCCTATGTGATTGGTGACACTCAAATCTCCAATCGCTTCTGTGCTTGGTCTGATTACTCCTAAAACTCGTTTAGATGGAAATAAAACGGGTAAATCTTTCTGTTGAATTGTTCTTAAAGCTTTGGCAGAAGCCGTGTTACAAGCTAAAACGACCAATTCACAGCCTTGATTGAATAGATATTCAACAGCTTCAAGCGTGAATTCATACACAACGTCGAACGAACGCGGACCATAAGGTGCTCTTGCATTGTCACCAAGGTATAAAAAATCGTATTCAGGGAGTTTTTGTTGCAATTCAGCCAAGATTGTCAAACCTCCATAACCAGAGTCAAATACACCTATAGGATTGAGTTTATTCATGTACCAATTTCTTGGTTAAAGGTAATAAAAAAAGGCGATCAAAAAGACCGCCTTGATTTTGAAATATCAATGTTTTATTTAGTTTTTGTTTCTTCCGCATCCAAACGAAGTAATTCAACTAAAACTTCATTTGTTAAATCAGTTCCACCTTTGAAATAAATTGCTTGAGATTCATCGATGATGTAATTCATTTTCTTTCTTTCAGCAACAATGTCAACAGCTTTTTGCATTCTTTTCAAGATTGGTGCATTCAAGTCATTACTCATGATAGACATTCTTTGTTGCAAGTCTTGCTCCAAAGTTTGTAATTCTTGTTGTTTCTTTTGCAATCTTTCTTCTTCATATTGACGCATCACTGGGCTCAATTTTTCTCTTTCAGCCAAGTATTTGTTGTATGCTTTTTGAAATTCAGCTTCTTTATCAACCAATTCTTTTTCACCTGCAGCACCAAACTCTTCTAAAGTTTTAATTGCTTCTTTTCTTGAAGGCAATGTATCCAACAATTTAGATGAATTAATGTGTCCCATTTTCACTTGTGCATTCAATGCCCCGGCAGACATCATAACCATCAACGCAACTAATAACTTTCTCATTTTTCTTTTTTTATTTTTCTAATTACTCTTTAACACTGGGTTTTACACCCATTTCTTTCAGAACATCATCACTTAAATCAAACTTATCATCGGCATAAACCAAATTACTTTGGTTTGCTTTGTCGAAGATGAAACTGAAATTCTTATTTGATGCCACTTTTTGCATCGCTTCAAACACTTTATCTTGAATTGGTTTTATCAACTCTTGTCTTTTTTGAAAGTAGTCCCCAGAAACGCCAAATCTCATTTTTTGCATTTCCATGGCTTCTGTTTCTAATTTTTCAATTTCTTCAGAACGTTTCTTTTTTTCTTCTGCTGGAAGTAAAACTTCTTCTCGAGCAAAAGCTTCCTTCTTTTTTTTCAATACGTCGTATCTGTCTTCAATTTCTTTGGTCCATCTTTCAGCCAGTTTATCCAATTTAGCTTTGGCTTCAGAATATTCAGGAACCTTACTTAAGATATAATCAGAATCAATGTACCCATACTTCTGAGCAGAACTGACAAACGATGTGCCAAAAATCAAAAGTAAACCGAAAATGTATGTTTTCATAATTTTATTTTGCAATAAAAACGCCAAATATAAGGTTTTTATTGTGATTGAAAAATAGCGTATTTAATTATAATTCACCCAAGTTCATTCCAATTGTAAAGTTTAATTTGCCAAAGTAACCTTTTTGTGAAATGTCAATGTCGGAACCTACTCCATAACCTGAAGCATTTGGGTCAAGCTTATCGAATCCCCATCCATAATCCAAGCCGAGCATTCCGAACATTGGCAAGAAAACACGGATACCAACACCTGCAGATCTTTTCACATTGAAAGGATTGAATTTTGACAATGTTGGGAATGTATTTCCAGCTTCTCCAAATCCTAGTACATAGAAAGTTGCTTGTGGATTTAAGGAAATCGGGTAACGCAATTCAATGGTGTATTTCGCCACAATTGGATCGCCTGTTGAATTTGAAAGTGAATTGTCATTGTAGCCTCTCAAAGCAATGATTTCACGTCCACCAAATTGATTTACTCCTGTCAATCCGCTTCCTCCCATATTGTATCTCTCAAAAGGAGAAAGACCTTTTGATTGCTTATATGCCCCCATAAAACCAAAACCGATTCTTGGCATCAAAACCAATTTTTTGTCGTTCGTTAAAGGGAAAAACCATTCTCCTGTAAATTTCAATTTGTAATATTCTAAATACTTGTATCGTTCTTGAGCGGTTTGTGTTGAATAATCAACGCCTTTTTCAAAAGCTGAATAGGGAAGTGAGCCTTTGGCGGTAAAAGTCAAGTGTGAACCTTCTGTAGGATAAATTGGAACGTTCACCGAGTTTCTTTGCAATACATACTTCAATGAGATATCGTTTGCATAACCAGTGCTCAAATTGGCAAAAATAGCATAATTACTTACGTCATAATATTGGTAAGCCAATTCATAGTATGCACTAAAATAATCATCTGGAATCTTTTTTCTACGACCCAAACCAACTCCAATTCCCGAGATACCAACTCCACTATATTGCTCATCTGATCTTGCTAAACCTGTTGACGAAAATGAAGTATGGTTCACCCAAAAAGAAAATGAATTTGGTTTTTTACCTCCCAACCAAGGCTCAGTGAATGAAAAGTTATAACCTTGATAAAATCTACCATTTGTTTGACCACGAATAGAGAGTCTTTGTCCATCTCCTGCAGGAAGGGGAGACCAGGCACCTTTTTTTGAAACGTTTTTCAAGGAGAAATTGTTAAATGTTAGTCCTAAAGTTCCAATTACACGACCTGCACCATAACCTCCAGAAAGTTCGATTTGATCGGAAGATTTTTCTTCTACTGTCACTTCTAAATCTACAGTTCCATCTTGTGGATTTGGAATTGGAACAAATTGAAGTGCTTGCTCATTGAAATAGCCTAATTGAGACAATTCTCGTTGAGAACGGATGATGTCATTTCTGTTGAATAAATCGCCAGGCTTGAATCTCAGTTCGCGTCTAATAACGTGTTCGTTTGTTTTTGTATTTCCTTTTATGATGATGTTTTTATTGCGCGCTTCCTTGCCTTCAATAATTCTCATTTGGTAGGAAATGTGATTGTCTTTCACGTTTTTCTCCACCGCATTGATTTGGAAGAAAAGATACCCTCTATCCATGTACAAAGATGAAATGTCTCTTCCATCCTGACTCATGTTTAATCTTTGATCGAGTAAAGTTTTGTTGTAAACATCACCATATTTAATTCCAAGAATTGTATCTAAATATCCAGTCCTAAACTTGGTGTTACCAATCCATTCAATGTCACCAAAAAGGTATTTATTACCTTCTTGAATAACCATTTTGATGGCTAGATTTTTTTCATCTTTTTGGTAAACTGTGTCAAAAGATATTGTAGCATCTCTGAGTCCAATTGCATTGAATTTGGCTATTACAGCTTGTTGGTCTCTTTCATATGCTGATTGAGAAAATTTTGATTTTTTGAAAACATGCCAAGGCGCTTTTTTCTTAGTATCCTTCATCGCCATTTTCAATTTCCAGGTTGGAATTGATTCATTGCCTTCAATCACTAATTCTCCAATTTTAACTTTTTTTCCTTTATTAATGTTAATCAAGAAGATTTCCGAATTATTCATCAAACTATCAGCTTGTCTTCTAATTTCAACACTTGCTGCATAAAAACCTTTTTCTCTAAAATATCCTTTGATTCTATTTTGCGTAGTAAAAACCAAGTTTTCAGTGATTGTTTTTCCAGAATAAAGTGAGATTTCTTCTCTAATTTTATCTGCTTCTCTTTTGTTTACACCTTTGAATTTGAATCGTGAAAGTTTTGGTCTAGGAGTAACGGCGATTACCAGGTATATAATTCCTGCAACTTCTTTGTCAGCATAAATCTCCACATCTGAGAAAATTCCTTCATTCCACAAATTCTGAATTGCTTTTGAAATTTTTTCACCAGGAATCGTAATGTCTTGTCCTTGTCTCAATCCGGCAATTAATTTAATTGCTTGATGGTCGTAATTGTCAGCTCCTTCGATTCTAATCGGACCGATTTCATATTCTTTTGGATCTTGAAAATTAATAGCAGAACCACCAATTGAAGTGGGGCCGGTCACGGTTTTTAGTGTGTCTATTTGACCAATTGCATTGAATTGTAGTAGACAGTAAAAACTGAAAATAAAAAGCTTAAAAAATTTATTCATGCAAGTTAAATTAGTTGTTCGGATACTTGGCCGAATCTTCTTTCTCTGTGTTGATATTCAAGAACTGCCTTGAAAAGATCTTCTTCTCTGAAATCTGGCCAAAGCACATCTGTGAAGTAAAATTCTGTGTAAGCCATTTGCCAAAGTAGGAAATTGCTCAGTCTTTGTTCACCGCTTGTTCTGATAAGTAGTTCGGGGTCAGGAAAATGTTGAGTATTCATTTCTTCATTGATCAATTTTTCATTGATTTCAGTAGATTTTAACTGTCCATTTTCAACTTTTTCTGCGATATTTTTAATTGCTTCAGTGATTTCCCATCTTGAACTATAGTTCAATGCAAGAATCATATTAATTGTTGTATTATGGGCGGTTTTTTCTTTTGCAATTCTCAATTCATCTTGGCAATCTTGCGGTAATCCTGAAACGTCTCCAATACTCCAAAGTTTTGCTCCGTTTTCATTCATAGCTGGTACTTCGTTTGCAATCGTTTTAACCATCAGGTCCATTAGTCCCTCTACTTCATCTTGAGGTCTTCCCCAGTTTTCAGTTGAAAAAGCATAAAACGTAACGTATTTCACACCTATTTTCTTCGCGGCACTGAGTGTATCTCTTACGGAATCAACACCAATGGAATGACCAAACAAGCGTTCTTGACCTTGTTTTTTTGCCCATCTTCCGTTACCATCCATAATGATAGCAATGTGTTTTGGCGATTTGGTTAAATCAATTTGCGAAAATATATCCATGCACATAAGAACTCTTGAGAGAACGAATTTAATGAAAGAATAGTATGTCTGTTAAAAATTTTGATTTTTTAAGACCTACTTTAATAAAAAAGAGGGAAACGGTTACCCAAATCCCTCTTTATGTATGTTATGTCTTGCTTATTCAGCAAGTACAATTACTTTATTATTTAGCATTTCAACAACACCACCTTTGATTCCAACTCGGATGATTTTTGGATTTTTATCTTCTTCAATCAATGAACTTGATTTTTCAGTTCTTTCGAAATCTGCGTTCAAATCAATTTTGATAATTCCTTTTCCTAGAGCAGAAATAATAGGAGCATGGTTATTCAAAACCTGAAATAATCCATCAATTCCAGGAAATTGAACAGCTTCAACTTCTCCAGCAAAAATTTTTGTTTCAGGTGTTACTATTTCTAAATGCATCTTGTATTATTTTAATTTACGAAAACAGAATCTTAAGATTATGCAATCGTGTCAGCTAACATTTTTTCACCAGCTTCAATTACATCTTCGATGTTTCCTTTCAAGTTGAAAGCTGCTTCAGGATATTTATCCATTTCGCCATCTAAAATCATATTGAAACCTTTGATTGTTTCTTGAATATCAACTAATACCCCTTTCAAACCTGTAAATTGCTCAGCAACATGGAAAGGTTGAGAAAGGAAACGTTGAACTCGTCTCGCTCTGTGTACAACCAATTTGTCTTCTTCAGATAATTCGTCCATACCTAAGATTGCGATGATATCTTGTAATTCTTTATAACGCTGAAGTGTGATTTTAACTCTTTCGGCACAATTGTAGTGTGCATCACCTAAAATCTTAGCACTCAAAATTCGTGAAGTAGAATCCAATGGGTCAACCGCAGGATAAATTCCTAACTCAGAAATTTTACGAGACAATACTGTTGTTGCATCTAAGTGGGCAAATGTATTTGCTGGTGCTGGATCCGTTAAGTCATCCGCAGGTACATAAACTGCTTGAACTGAAGTGATCGAACCATTTTTAGTTGAAGTAATACGCTCTTGCATCGCACCCATTTCAGTTGCCAATGTTGGTTGGTAACCTACTGCTGATGGCATACGACCTAAAAGTGCAGATACCTCTGAACCAGCTTGAGTGAATCGGAAGATATTGTCAACGAAGAAAAGGATGTCTTTCCCTTGTCCTTCTCCATCTCCATCACGGAAATATTCTGCCATTGTTAAACCAGACAAAGCCACACGTGCACGTGCTCCTGGAGGCTCATTCATTTGTCCGAAAACGAAAGTAGCTTTAGATTCTTTCATTTCATCTAAATCAACTTTAGAAAGATCCCATCCACCTTCTTCCATTGTGTGCATGAAAGCATCACCATATTTGATAATTCCAGACTCTAACATCTCACGCAACAAGTCATTTCCTTCACGTGTACGCTCACCAACTCCTGCAAATACAGAAAGTCCACCGTGACCTTTAGCGATGTTATTAATCAATTCTTGAATCAATACTGTTTTACCAACACCGGCACCACCAAACAAACCGATTTTTCCTCCTTTTGCATAAGGCTCAATCAAGTCAATTACTTTGATACCTGTAAACAAAACTTCTGTTGCAGTAGTCAATTGATCAAATTTAGGAGCTTCACGGTGAATTGGTAAACCATCACTGTTGTCCATTTCATTGATTCCATCGATTGCTTCACCAACAACGTTGAATAAACGTCCTTTGATTTTGTCACCGATAGGCATTCTAATTGCACTACCTGTTGAAGTAACTGCCATACCTCTCATGAATCCATCAGTTGAATCCATTGAGATTGTTCTAACAGAACTTTCACCAACATGAGATTGTACTTCAAGTACTACTCGTGTACCGTCTTGTTTTCTAACTTCTAATGCATCAAAAATGCTTGGAAGTTCAACTCCTTTTTCGAAGCTTACGTCAACCACAGGACCAATAACCTGGGATACTTTACCATGAATATGCGACATTTGGGTGTCTTTTAAGTGTAATTCTCAATTTGGGCGCAAAGATAAGTGTTTTATTTTTATAGAACAATCTAAGAGTTAATATTTAATTCAATTAGTCGTATTTTTTTTTTGGTTGAAAACAAAAATCCCCGAATTTCTAAAAAGTCGGGGATTTTGAGTTGTAAAAATTAATATTATTGAATTACAAAGTTGATTGGCATTTGGAAATAACTATCCACATTTTTACCATTTTTCTTCGCTGGTTTCCAAATTGGCATTTTGCTGATAACGCGTTTTGCTTCAGCGTCACATTCAGGACATTCCTCAAATGGTCTGATTACTTTGATTCTTGAAATCTCTCCCTTTTTGTCTACTACAAATTGAAAGTAACTTTTTCCTTGAATTCCAAGTTCCAATGGTAAAGAAGGATATTGAAGATTTCGACCTAAAAATTCCATTAACTTTGATCTTCCACCTGGAAAATGAGCTTCTTCATCCACATCGATAAAAGGTTCATCCACTGGGTCAATTATTTCAACTGGTCCTTTGCCTTTTTTTGTTTCATCAATGATCGGGTCAAAAGGATCTTTTTCATCTCCAATAATCTTTTCACTACCAGATTTTATGTCTGGGTCAATTTCAAGTTTTGGGTCAATGATATCATCGTCCGTCACTTTTAATTCATTTAATTCATTTTGTGGTTGTGGAGTTGATTTAGAAGTCTCTATTTTTTCTATTTCTACATCCGGTTTTTTAGGGTCAATCTGAAAAGGTATTGTGTCCCATTCTGTTGTAGGAGGAAGTTCAATAGCTACTTTTGGATTTGATTTTACTAGCATAAATGTTCCATAGGCTGCACCCATGCTTCCAACCATTCCAACAAGAATCAAAAGCATTCTTTTGTTGTAGTCCCTTCTCATGATGTAAGCTCCATAATTTTTGTTTCTGTTTTTGAAAACAACATCATTTCTAACATCCGATGTTACTTGTTGCCAATTTTTAGCAGAGAAATAATCGTACAATGACACAAGTAGTACAATTGCGATAATACTGAAAATAATTACCATGACTTTTAGTTTTAGCGATTAATAAAAAAGAATTGAATTTTATGTTTAATATTTCAATTCTAGCATCTGATTAAACTTTTCTTTTGGCGCCTTAAAAGATCAAATGAAAGTTTCGTTTCATTTTTTAAGTTTTCATTGGATGCTTAACCAAACATAAAAAAATTAGATATTGAAAAAAATTAAAAAACCTATTGTGTTTGGTTGCTTTATTAAATGGTATTTAATTTCGTTTTAAATGAACTTTAAAATAAATAATTGCCATGAAAAGCACTTTAAAAGAAAGGTTTTGGCAATTTTAATTTGGTTTTTTAACTGTATTTATCGTTGATTGTATAGTGTTGTCCGCTGATTTTGCTATAAATCTTTAAATTGTTCACGATTTATTCAAAATTTATCAAATTGAGGGGGTAGCCCTCTAGTATAGGTTTTAGATAGCAATTACTTTTACAACATCATTCAATATAATGATATTGGATTGTTTAAGTTGATTCAAATTCTGTTTTTTTTGTTTTAAAGATTTTGATCTGCTGCTGCTAAGAAACAATCAAATTCAATGGGTTTTCAGGAGTTCACACTAGCTTCTGAAAGCTTCTTGAAAATCTCCAAATTATCTCAACAAGTTTACATGACCAGAAATGATTTTTCTGTCATCACTGTTCATTAAGTTGAAGGCAATTTTCCATGTGTATGTTCCATCTGAAACCATTTCGCCTCTTTGATTAGTGCCATCCCAACCAATTGAGTTATCCTTTGTTTCATATACGATTTCTCCCCAGCGATTGAAAATCAACATTTCAAATCTTGCTGGATCAAATCCTGTTGTGAAAACTGGTTGAAATATTTGATTGAGCTCATTGCCATCGGGCGTAAACGCGTTTGGAACGTAATAGATTACATTTTCAACTAATGGTAATTTTTGAGTGATTGAATCCATACAACCTTGAGCTGAAAAGGCATATAGTGTTACCCAAAAACCATCAGAAGCATTCATAACATACCCATGGATTGGCGAGCTTTGTGTTGAATTTGACAAATCTCCAAAATCCCAGAAGTAAGTTGTGGCATTTTCGGAAAGATTGAAAAAATGTGCAGTTAAATTAGACTCACTTAAACTAGTTGGGTTGATTTCAAAGTTAGCCAATGGTTTCAAATCAGTGCAAATATAATCTATCAAAAGTAAGCTTGCAGTGCAGCCATTTGTTGATGTTACAGTTAATTCAACATCATTACACCCTTCGTTGAAGTATGTGTGAATAGGATTTGGTTCTGTGCTCGTACCGCCATCTCCAAAATTCCATGCATAACTTTGAATATTATTCAAGTTGCTTGAAAATTGTGTTTCAATTGGTGCACAACCATTTAAGACAGTTGCTTCAAATTGTATCGCAGGGTTTGGATTGACTGTTATTAAAACTTCATCAGCAGCGACACAGCCAAATTCGTTTGATCCTGTGACTGAATAGATCTGCGTAACCGAGGGTTGAAAGGCAATTCCGTTTTGCACATTTTGATTCCATGTGTAACTACTTCCCCCTGTTGCATTTAAAGTCACAAATTCGCCTTCACAGATGTTTGTGTCATTTCCAGCAAAAATTGTTGGAATTGGGCTTACAACTATTGTGATACTTCCTTGTGCTGCGCAATTTCCTATCATCCCAGAAACATTGAAGGTTGTTGAAACGGATGGCGAAGCAACAACCGTTGCATTGGTATTTGATGTTAATCCGTTTGCATTTTGCCACAGGTAACTGTTCATCCCGCTCGCGATAAGCGAAACTGTTTCTCCAGTACAAATTGAATCCGCAGAAGTAGCAATCAAAATATTTATTGAATTGCTAACCGTGATAGTTACAGTATTAATTGCGACACAATTGCCGATTGAACCAGTTACTTGGTAGGTCGTTGTAGCAATTGGTGAAACAGTGAATTGATTCCCACTTCCAAGTCCATTATCCCAATTGTAAGTTGTTGCTCCTGTCGCTGAAATGACGGTACTTTCTCCTGGACAAATAGTGGTAGCACCTTGCACGTAAATTGATGGACTATTTACAAGTGTAACATTGATAAAACTTGGATTTCCATTAGTGATAATACCACAAATTTCAGTGGAAGGGATAACTTGAATGGTATATGTACCTGCGGGAGTTGTGTTCCAATCGATGGAAATCTGGTTTGAAGTGGAGGCATTATTAGGAGATGTGAATTGCGCAGTAGGCGGGAGCCCGCTCCATGAATAGTTGGTGTTTGGAACTGCAATCACACTTAAAGTTTGTGAATTTCCAATACAAATTTCGTTGTCTCCTGTTATCAATGAAGTATTCGGTATTGGCTGATTTAAAGCTGGCGATGCAATTCTTACTTCATCAATAAATAGTAATTCATCTCTTCGGTTGGTAGTTAGAGATAAGGTAAAATAGAATTCAGTTACACAAGTTGGAATATTCCAAGAAAACTGATTGGTTGCAATGTTAAAATTTGCATTACTGCTTCCTGTTGCAATGGTTGTTGCGGTTTGAGCTACCCCATTATGATAGGCAGTAAAAATCAAGTTTTCATTTGAATCCCATCCTGTTCCAATGCAAACTGGAAAACGATTTCCCCAAGAAAAAGAAAGTGTTCTATTGAAATTACTACTTCCTGAAATGTCAATACTTTCAAATGTAAAAGTATTTAAGATATCAGTTCCATTTCCCGATCCCCCGTCAAAACAGCTTCCACCTCCGGTGTTTCCTCCAATTACGAGTGATTTTGTGCCAGAAATGAAATTAGCGGGCGAGAAAGATTCGGATTGAGCGATATTGTCTGCACCAGTGGATGTAAAATTCCAATTATCGCCAACTTCACCACCTTGAAATGCAATTGTGATTTGGGCAAAAAAGGATTGATCTAGTAGAAAAAGAATCGAAGCAACCAAATAAATTTTTCTCACGATAAATTCCAAACTTTTCTCAATTTAAATGGTTTTGGTAAACATTTACCTCAAGGATTTCATTTAAATTTTTGCAAATGTACGGTCATTGATTGGATCTGCCACTAAATTAATATCACCAAAATGTTAATAAATATAGATATTTGAGTTAGATTGATGTTTTAATAGATGATTATTAACACCTTGCTTAACATGTGTTGTAATAGTTTTAAAGATTTTTTGGTTTTGTGGAACTTAGGAGAAGCTATTCAACAATGACTTCAATGGCAACTTCATTTTTTCTATCAATTACATCCCAAGGGGCATTGTAACCCATGTACATATAATCTCCCTTCGTTTTTATTTCATTTTTGGTTAAAATTGCTGCCAATTTAGCGCGATGGCTTTCTATCTTTTCATCAGAAGAAAATCCACCATAAGTTATAACGGCTAGAGTTTTAGCTGACTCTTCGACAATTTTTACTTGCGACGAATTTGGAGTTGGCAAATCTGTTTGCTTGTAACTTTTCGGCATGACAAAATACATAGTTGCACTATCGCCAATACTCATCACCACTGGAGAAGTCATTGCTATTTTTTGGCTTTTTTCATTTCCCCCAAAAATGTAACCGGCAATGGTCCTGAAGCCATCACTTCCTTGTTTGTCAAAAGAATTTCCCGACAAAGCTGTTTTTGCCACTATCATATTTGGATAGAGTCTTATTTCAACTTCTTCTATGGTTTTTAAAACTTTATATTCGGGCGTTTCTGTTCCTTTACTAGTAAATGACATAACTAATACTGTTATTACCGCAAGTCCAAAAATTGCTGTTGGTATCCAAATGAATTTACTCATAATCTCTCTTTTCAACTAAACAAATAATAAACGATTTAGTTCAAGTTTTGAAGATTAGGAAAGCACTAATTTTTAATTGTCTTTTTCTTCAAGTTTTTAAAAAGCAGTGAAATCAGCTATTAAAGTTAAAATGATGAAAATTTGTTTTCAGTTCAATGCTCTAATTTAAATAGAGTGAAATTTACTTTTTTGTTTTTTTGTGAGCATTTCTTCATCAGTTATCAAATCTTTATCGTAATATTGCAATATTAAAATAGAGTAATGGGTGCATCGAAATCAGAACATTTTACAGAAAAGCAAAATCAAATTGCCACATTAGCGAAAGCATTGGGTCATCCAGCACGTGTTGCAATTATTGAATATTTACTTAAAGTTGATACTTGTATTTGTGGTGACATTGTCAATGAATTGCCTTTGGCGCAACCAACCGTTTCACAGCATCTAAGAGAATTGAAATCAGCGGGTTTGATAAAAGGAAGTATCGAAGGAAATGCCATTTGCTATTGTATCGAAGAAACTGCATTAGAAATATTTAAACAGTTCTTTTCGCATGTTGAGTTTGGTTTAGATGAGAAGAAAAAAAGATGTTGTTAAACATAAAAATTTAGAAATCATGAAATTATCAGAAGTTAAAGAAGCATTGAGCAAATTAGACTCAGTGGTTTTTCAATTGCCAAATCACAGTTTTGTTCCGGCTCATTTTCACATCACAGAGGTTGGTTTAATTACCAAAAACTTCATCGATTGCGGAGGCGTTGTTAGACAAGAGAAAGTAATTAATTTCCAATTGTGGGAAGCAAATGATTTTGATCATCGCTTGGCGCCAAGCAAATTAGCAGGAATTATCGAAAAATCGGAAGCGATTTTCAATTTTGATGATTTGGATATTGAAGTAGAATACCAAGCAGATACAATTGGTAAATTTGGATTGGATTTCGATGGAATTTCGTTTCAATTGACAAATAAACAAACCGCTTGTTTGGCAGAAGATGCTTGTGGAATTCCGCCATCTAAGCAAAAAGTGAAATTGGTTGAATTGGGTTCGAATTCAGCTTCTTGTTGTACACCAGGTGGTGGATGTTGCTAATTTTTTGACGATGGAAAATAAGAGCAAAAATCACTGGGAAAAGGTTTATGAAACCAAAAGTCCGAATGAGGTGAGTTGGACGCAAGAAATACCCAAAACAGCGTTGGATTTTATTGAATCTTTCGATTTGCCCAAAACGGCTTCAATCATCGATATAGGAGGAGGAGACAGCAATTTGGTTGATCACCTTTTAGCATTGGGCTACGAAAACATTACTGTATTGGATATTTCTGAAAAAGCCATTGAACGTGCGCAATTGAGATTGGGCTCAAACGCTGAAAAAGTTAATTGGATTGTCAGCGATGTAACCGATTTTCAACCCAAAATGAAATATTCAGTTTGGCATGATCGTGCAGCTTTTCACTTTCTGACTCAAGATTTTCAAAAAGAAAAGTATATTGAATTGGTGAATCAATTTGCTGATAATTATTTAATTTTTGGAACATTCTCGGAAAATGGACCATTGAAATGCAGTGGACTGGAAATTCAACAATATTCTAAGCAATCTTTGGAGGAACGATTTTCACAAAAATTTGATTTGCTAACTACTAAAATCGAAGATCACAAAACACCTTTTGATACGATTCAAAATTTTGTTTTTGGTGTTTTTAAAAGGAAATAATATGTTTGAAAAGATTCAAAATCAATGTGAAGTATTGGTTCAACAGTTTGATTCAATTTCACTCGATCGAAAAGCAGTTTTGCTTCAACTTTCAGATTACATTCACGCAAAAATAGATTCAAAATTGCTCATTCAGCTCATGTATGTGTGTACGCACAATTCGCGAAGAAGTCATTTTGGACAAATTTGGTCAGCAGTTGCGGCGGATTTTTATTCGATTCCACAAGTTTCGACATTTTCGGGTGGTACAGAATCTACTGCTTTTCATCCAAATGCGATTCAAGCGTTAACGGACACTGGATTTGAAATTTTTTCAGCCGATTCGGCAAACGAAAATCCGAGATATACAGTTCAATTTGGGGAAAATCAACGCACAGTTTGTTTTTCGAAAGTTTATGATGATTCTGTGAATCCGACCAACGCTTTTGCAGCAATTATGACTTGTTCAGACGCTGAAGAAAATTGTCCATTTATTCCTGGAGTTGAGTTGCGTGTTGGTACAACTTACGACGATCCAAAAGCTTTTGATGGCACTGTATTGCAAAGTGAAAAATACATGGAACGTTCCAATCAAATTGCTTTGGAAACCTTATTTGTATTTTCAAACCTAAAAAACAAGTTATGACAAATAGTAGTTCAATTTCGAATTTGGAAAGAAAGAAATTAAGTTTCTTAGATCGTTTTTTAACGCTATGGATTTTTTTGGCGATGGGAATCGGTGTCGCGATAGGTTATTTTATTCCAACAGCGGATGATTTCATCAATTCATTTTCAAAAGGCACAACCAATATTCCGCTGGCAGTTGGATTGATTTTGATGATGTATCCGCCATTGACAAAAGTGCAATTTTCGAAAATCCCAAAGGTAATGGCAAAACCAAAATTGTTGGGAATTTCATTTTTTATCACTTGGATTGTTGGACCATTTCTGATGTTTTCGTTGGCGGTTTTGTTTTTAAAAGATTATCCAGACTACATGACGGGATTGATTGTGATCGGTTTGGCTCCATGTATTGCAATGGTGATTGTTTGGAATGAATTGGCGGAAGGAAATCGCGAATTGGTTGCTGGTTTGGTTGGCATTAATAGTTTGTTACAAGTATTTTTTTTCAGTTTGTATGCTTATTTCTATCTCGAAATCATGTTGCCACTTTTTGGAATTAAAGCATTGAGTATCGATATTACTGTGATTGAAATTGCTAAAACGGTTGGAGTTTATTTGGGAATTCCCTTTTTATTGGCAGTGGTAAGTCGGTTTATTTTAATTAAAGTAAAAGGAGAAAATTGGTTTGAAAATAAATATTTACCGTTCATTTCTCCAATTACATTGATCGCGTTATTATTTACCATCATTGTGATGTTTAGTTTAAAAGGGGCGATGATTGTTTCGATTCCAATGGATGTGTTGAAAATCGCATTGCCATTGGTCATCTTTTTTGGAATCATGTTTCTGTTGATGTTTTTTGTCGCCAAATTTTCAGGCGCTAATTACGCCGATAACGCGGCACTATCATTCACAGCATCGGGAAACAATTTTGAATTGGCGATTGCAGTTTCCATAGGCGTTTTTGGAATCAATTCAGGTCAAGCCTTTGCTGGAGTAATTGGTCCTTTGGTGGAAGTTCCAGCGTTGATTTTGATGGTGAATTTGGCTTTTTGGCTGAAGAAGAAATTGTACTAATTGACATTTATTTTTGAAATGGATTATTTTTCTCAACTTTCAGAGCGGTTGCAATTTAGAGCTTTAACTGAAAATGATATTAATTCTTGGTTAGAGTTTTTTGAAGGAAACAACCGTTTAGCTTTTTTAGGAATTGATGTCAATAAAGATTACCTGACACTTGCAACTGAATGGATTTCAAAACAGCTGGAGCGATACCAAACAGACGGTTTCGGACATTTGGCTGTGATTGAAAAATCTTCTGGTGATTTTATTGGAATGGGTGGAATATTAGTTCGTGAATTGGATGGTGAGAATGTCTTTGAAATTGCATATTCACTTAAACCAACTTATTGGAATCAAGGATTTGGAACTGAGATTGCGCAACAGATGAAACAATTTGGAATTGAAAATCAAATTGCAACAAATTTTATTTCTATCATTCATAAAGAAAATGAAGCATCGATACATGTTGCTAGGAAAAACGGAATGAAGATTTTGCGTGAAACTAACTTCATGGGAATGGAAGTTTTTGTTTTTGGATTGGTTTGAATATTTTCGACGGGAATTAGATATTTCAAATTTCAAAATAATTCTGTTTCTTTTTTGAAGAATTAAACAGTTTGATTTTAACTCAGTTTTTTGTCAATTAGAATATTTTGTCATAAATATTTCCAAATCAATTTTATTTAGTAGAAATTGCATGTACAGGAGTTCCTGTCAATGGTTGAGATACCCATGCTCCAATGCTATTTGGAATACCAGTTAAAGAAGATTGACTTTGAGCAAAAGCGTATGCCATCGTCGCAGTAAACAAAATAACGTTTCGAGAGGTAACAGTAGTACTAATAACTTCGCCGGAAATTGTTGCGCTCGTCCACGAACCAGTATTTAAAGGATTACCAGTTAATGAACTTTGTGATTGAGAAAAAGCATAAACATGCGTATCTGTGTAAACAACAACCAATTCTTTTGACGACACAATTCCTTGTGGAGTTCCAGCTAAAGTGACACTTGTCCATGCAGGTGAATTAAATGGGACTGGACTGCCAACAGAACTTTGAGATTGAAATAAACCATAAGCATTTGTTGAGGTGTATACAACAATTTGTTTTTCAGATGCTCCAGAGCCCAAAACAGTACCTGCCATTTGTTGTTCTACCCATGCCCCACCGGTATAATTGGTTGAAATTGAACTTTGTGATTGACCGAATCCATAAGCGGTTGTATTGGTATAAACAACAGCAAGATTGCCAACTCCAATCGTTTCGCAAGATCCAGTTCCTGGAGGTCCAGTTGCACCAGTCAGTCCCATTGGACCAGGAGTCCCCGTAGCGCCTGTATTACCTTGAGGGCCAGTCAAACCAATTGGTCCTTGCGCGCCAGTTAATCCAGTTGGACCCGGTTCGCCTTGAATTCCTTGCGCGCCTTGTGGTCCTGTTAAACCTTGCGGACCTGCTGAACCAACCAATCCTTGTGGACCTTCCGGACCTGTAAGTCCTATTGAACCTTGAGCTCCAGTTGCACCTGCCGGCCCAGTCAATCCAATCGGTCCTTGTGGGCCTGGAATTGAATTTCCACTATTTTCTGAATATAGCGCATAAGGCACACTTAATAATTGGCTGGTTCCAGAAATGGTGTAATTGTTTCCACCTGTTGGATCTGTTTCTATTTTAATAAAATATGGACCATCTGCCCAATTAAGATCAGTCATATTTCCAGAAATAACTGTTCCTGAACCAATTTCCATACTTGCTAGACCATTGGCATTGGTTAATGAAGTTTGGTTTTCCACATAAACCGATGAACCAGTTGCGTTGCCTTGGAGAATACTAATACGCATCCCTACCATTTGATTGGTCACTAATGTGTTGGAGTTATTTCTGATGACAGATTGAAAACTCATTTTTTGAGGAGCTTGCGCGGAAACTTTTCCAACTAAGAGCAGTGCTACAAAAATTTGAATCATTTTTTTCATGTCTTTATTTTTTAATGATTTTAAACGATTGAATTTTTTCATTGTCTTGATTTACAACATAAAGAAAATAGCTTGCAGCAGATAATCTTGCAGTTTTAATTTCCGTTAACTCTGATTTTATTGGTGCGTTACTCAATATTTTGCCTTGTACATCGTACAGAAAGTATGATAAATCTTCGTTGTTGTAATCGGTAATTTGCAGGGTTAAATGCTCTATGGTAGGATTTGGAAATGTCGAAATTGAAATGTTCAAATCTGTTTCTTTAATAATTGCTGAATAAATTTCATACGCTTGTTGCACTCCTTGACTTACTGATCCAGAAGAACTTGAATTGGTAGTATAAATAACTTGACCTATACTGTAAGCGTTAGTGCCTCCAATGCCAGAAGCGTCTCCTCCTGAGGTAGTTGTGGTTTCTTGTGCTTCTGTTTTTACAAAAGTTAGCAAAAGAAATGTCACGATTGAAAGTATCTTTTTGTACACCACAAGCATTTGATTTAAATCTTAGGTGCTAAAGTACCACAATTATATC
>JBIKJE010000101.1:0-9270 GCA_044361165.1 Crocinitomicaceae bacterium
TAATGGCTTCCAAACCAATCCACGTGATGACGCAAGATGAGCGCAACAAAGTGGCCAAATTATCTGACTATTTCATCGATACAGGTTTGACTCCTGAAGAGGTGAAAGATTTGGTGAAAATTGGAGACTCAGTGACACGCGAACGTGAATTCATCGAAATGGGTCAATGTGTAAATTCAAAATCTTTGGACAATCGTTTGGCGGTTTTCATCTTGATTGAAATGTTTAAAAACCTCAAAGGAAAAGAAGTTCCTTACGATATTTATGGCGTTTTCACGGTTCAGGAAGAAGTGGGTGTGCGTGGCGCAAATGTTTCTGCATTGAAAATTAATCCTGATTTTGGATTTGGACTCGACACAACCATTGCTTTCGATTTACCAGGTGCAGCTGCACATGAAATGATTACCAAGCTAGGTGAAGGAACGGCGATTAAAATCATGGATGCTTCGACGATTTGTGATTACAGAATGGTAGAATTTATGAAGAATACTGCCGACAAACACAAAATCAAGTGGCAACCAGAAATCTTGACTGCTGGTGGAACTGATACTGCAGGAATTCAACGAATGACACAAGGTGGTTCGATTGCTGGTGCTGTTTCAATTCCAACACGACACCTACATCAAGTGATTGAGATGGCAAATAAAGAAGATATTCAAGCAAGTATTGATTTGCTTACCGCTTGCGTTTCTGAATTAGACCAACACGATTGGAAATTTTAATTGGAAAGAAAAAAAAGCGTGGATTTTGAGTTTTCCACGCTTTTTTAAACTTTGTATTATCAGAATCAATTACAGATAGGAATAACCATGTCATCGAAAATATCTATGTCAGATTTAAAATGGGTCAACAAAGCTCTTTTTTGGTTACAAGACAAATCTTCCTCAATTCGATCATAATCCCAACTCCTATTGTTTGGTTCAATTTTATCAAAATTTTGGTAGACAAAATCTACCCATTTTCTTGTTTCTGAACTACTTAAATTACTTAAAAACATAAATGAATTGTTAAATTCATGGATGGTTTGCTTGATGCAACTAGATTTTTTATATCCTTCTAGAAAGTTATCAAATGCATCATATTCTCCCAAGTCTTTAAGTAATTCTATTTTACCCATCATATCTTCTTGACCGCTTTCGGGCAATGAACAAACGTTGTAAACCATTTCTTCAAGGGTTGATTTGAATTCTTTCTTTACCGCCATGCTGACTGGATAATCTCCAAAATTTAATCTAGTTGAAAAATAATCAACGTCCCCCGTCTGCAAAAATTCTTTCAAACGGTATTTGTCTTCTTGATCAACTCCTGATCTTCCAACCAATTTTTCCATCCATCGAATGTATGATTCTACTGGGATATCATCCCTAGATTGACTCATAGTCAAAACAATATTTTTTCTCCATTTTGTAGATTTTCTACAATGTTCGATAATTCTATCTTCATTTGCTGCTGACAAGTTATTCAAATCCTTATCTATCAACATATAGGAAGCTTCACTGTTCAGTTCGTCATCGGGTGAAACACTACATAAAATATCAACCAAAACTTTGTCATCCAAACCTTTGAGTTCGTGATAACCTGAAAGATGATCCAAAATTGCCCTTCTTGGAGATTTAAGTTGATTTAGATTAAGTGTTTTAAAACTATAGATCTTGTTATTTCCATCCAAAAATTTAGAATATGAAACAAAAAAATTATTTTTAAAAACATCAAAAATAGCTGCTGTTTTATTGCCAATTCCGATTGCAAAATGACTTCTATCTTTGGATTTTTTCACTTCCAATTGACTGATAAACCAATCAATTTCAGAGTCTTCCGTACACTGATACCGCATTAATGTTCTTTGTTGCGGCGATTTTAAAGCATATACATACTCATAGGTAACATCGCGACCGCTAAATAATTTCCCCCTGCGCTTGCTAATTTTGATTTCAACTAAATCTACAGGCAGAGAAATAACTTTCCCGCCATGCATGAACTCAAACATTTCAGTATCTAAAACCTTGGAAGTGGTAATAGTTTGACAAGAAGTGACTAATACTAAAAAAGCAGCACTGAAAAGAAAAATGATTTTACGCATGGCTGTAAACAATTGAAGATTCATCCACTAGCGCGTCGCCGCGCATTCTTAAAAATAATTGAATCAGAGCTACTACATCTTTTTCACAGTAAACTTTGATGCGCTCTAAATCTTTCTCTTCGTAATAAACACGTGCTACATCTGCACCTGAAATGTCGTCTTTTGGTGTTGGTATATTGAAAATATGACACAAAAGTGCCAATGAAGTATATGCTTTGTAATCTCCAAATTTCCACAATTCCATGGTATCCAAATGAGAAATTTCCCAAGGCTTTTTGCCTGCGATATCTAAAATGCTTGGAAGTTTCATTCCGTTGATTAATAATCTTCTACAGATAAAAGGAAAATCAAATTCTTTCGCATTGTGACCGCACAAAATATGGTAAGGTGTATTGTATCTGTCTTCCAATAATTTGACAAATTGCTTCAACAATGTTTCTTCGTCATCGTGGTAAAAAGACTTCAAACGAACTTCTCTTCCTGTGCGCGTTTCGTGAACAAAACCTACTGATATACAAATGATTTTTCCGAATTCAGCATAAATTCCCGCGCGGTCATACACGCCTTCTGCATCTGTTTCTTTTTGTAAAAATTTCGTTTTTTGGTCGTACAATTTTTGTCCTTCCGGACTCATTTCATCAAAGGTTTGGTGCTGTGGAACTGTTTCTATATCGAGAAACAAAACTTTGTCAAGCTGTATTTTTTCTAACATGTAATAATGGTTTTGAATAGAATGAAATTACAGTAAATTTTTAGATTGTCAAACTTTCACTCAATATTTTTTGGTTTTATTCTCTGATTTTCAATTCAAAATAAAACTACTTTCATACTGAAAGTAAATAGAACAAATTTTTGTTTCATCAAATTAAAATATATAAATCCTATCTTTGTTCTAATTCAAAAACGATGGCAGAAGATTTATTGATTCAAGGAAATTCCAAAACGGAAAAATACGAAACGTTGCTCCCACAATTGCAAGCGCTGATTGCTGGTGAAGCAGATAGCGTGGCCAATTTGGGAAATCTCGCTGCTGGATTAAAAGAAACTTTCGGTTTTTTCTGGGTCGGATTTTATTGGGTGAAAAACGATGAATTGGTACTTGGTCCTTTTCAAGGTTCTGTTGCCTGCACAAGAATCGCCAAAGGAAGAGGCGTTTGCGGCACTGCTTGGGAACAAAAATCCATACAATTGGTTCCTGACGTGGAACTTTTTCCTGGACACATTGCTTGCAGTTCACTTTCGAAAAGTGAAATTGTAATTCCAATACTTCATGGCGAAAATGTTGTTGGTGTATTGGATGTCGACAGCGACGAACTCAATGATTTTGACGAAACGGATGCAAAATATTTATCAATTATTTGTCAATGGATAAGCGCATATACTTTTTAATTTCAACCCTTGTTTTGCTCTTGGGTTCTTGCGCGCAAGTTGGCACAATTACGGGCGGACCAAAAGATGAAACACCACCCAAAACGGTCGAAAATGGCGTCACGCCTCCCAATGGAAGTTTGCAATTTCAATCCAAAACGATTGTGCTGAAATTTAATGAATACGTCAAACTCAATAATCCTACAGAAACAATTTCGCTCGTTCCTGCGGATGCCAAAATAGTCGCTACAACCAAAAAGAAAACGGTTACTTTAAACATCGAAGGAGATTTAAAACCGGCGACAACTTATGCGATTTACCTAAATGGAACGATTCAAGACATCACTGAAGGAAATGATTCCTTGATTCAATATGTATTTTCAACCGGAGATTTCATCGACACTTTGAAATACGCCACTTTTGTGACAGACGCCTTTACTTACCAACCGTTGAAAGATGTTTTGGTAGGACTTTATGGTGTTTCGGACAGCATTTACAAAGCAAAACCAGCCTATTTTAGCAAATCTGGCGCGGATGGAAAAGTCGAAATGTCGTATATCAAGCCTGGACAATATCAATTGTTGGCGTTTGAAGACAAAAACAAAGATTTGACGTTGCAAAAAACAGAACGCGTAGGTTTTAGAAATCAATTGATTCAAATCGATTCTAGCGTAATTGACAGCATTCCGTTGCGGGTTTTCAAGCAAAAAGGCGGAATCAAAACGCGTGCTGCATTTCAAGGTCCAGCATTGGTCAACGTAGGTTCTAACCGAAGTTTGGAAAATGCTTCTTTTTGGGTAAATGGAATTCCTACCAATGTAAATCATGTCTTCAGAAAAGATTCCATTTCATTGCTTGTTGATCATCAAAATAAAAGTTCGTTGGAACTGATTGTAAAAACAAAAGAAGCCATTGACACATTCAACATCAAAACTTTTGAAACGGAAAGAAACAAGAAAGCGGGGTTTGAAACGAACTTGAAAAATGGTTTAATTCCATCGGGTGAAAAACTGATTTTGAAGTTTACAGACTACATCGATTCCTACGACACAAACCTCATATATTTAGAAAATAAAGATTCGTTGAAACTAAATTATTCGTTTATTAAAATTGATTCAAATAAGATTGAAGTATCGATTCAACCAAATGAATTTAAAAACTTGTATTTAAATCTATTAAAAAATTCAATAAATTTCAAAAATAATAACGAATTTAATAGTTCAAAAACAGAAATTAAACAATTTTCTGAATCGGAATTTGGGACAATCATTTTATCTACCAATGGCATTCCTGAAAATGCATTTGTTGAAATTTTGCAAAAAAATGTGGTGGTACAAACTTGGTATCCAAACGACATAAAGAACAATCAAATTGTTGCGAAATTGTTGCCTGAAACATATACTTTCAGAATTGTTTTAGACGACAACAAAAACCAACAATGGGACGATGGTTCGTTGGAAGAAAAAATTCAACCTGAAGAAATTTTATTTTTCACAAAAGGTGTCAAAGTCAGAGCCAATTGGGAAATTGAAGTTGCTTTGATTCCTGAATAATAATGGACAGCAATGCCACCATAAAATCAGCTTTCAGTTCCTGGAAAATCGCACTCGCCATTTTTTTAGGACTTGGAATTGCAGGTTGGATGATGTACAACAGTTTGCAACAAAATCATTTTGTAGAAACAGCAAAAGGCACAGGAAATTATTCCTGGATTGATGCCAATCACAACAATAAAGTAGATTTTCAACTGTGGAACGAATTCAAACCAACGAAAAACGGCGATTATAAAATTGAAGAAATTGGCGATTTGCTGCAACAAATCAATTGGACGGGAAAATCACTTTTTTGGATGGCGATGGCGCTCGTTTTTATGGTCGGACGAGATTTTGCATACATGTTAAGAATCAAAATATTAACGCAAAAACGGTTGACTTGGAAAGCAAGTTTCAACGTCATCATGTTGTGGGAATTTGCTTCTGCGCTTTCGCCCGGAGTTTTAGGAGGAACTACCGTCGCGATGTTTATTTTAAGCAAAGAAAAAGTGGATTTGGGAAGGTCAACAGCCATTGTTGTCATAACGGCAATGATGGACAATCTATTTTATGTGTTACTCGTCCCTTTCGTTTTTCTTTTCATTCAACCGAGTTTACTTTTCCCATCCGAAACAGGCGCACAACAAGGTGTTGAAGCGGCGTTTTGGCTAGCTTACATCATCTTCTCGTCAGTTTGTGTTTTGCTTTTTATCAGTATTTTTTGGTATCCGCAATTGATGAGTCGATTCTTAAATTTTGTATTCAGACTACCATTCCTTAAAAAATGGAGAAACAAAGCAGAAGAAACTGGAAAAGAAATCATTATCACTTCCAAAGAATTCAAAAAAGAATCATGGAAATTCTGGCTCAGCAGTTTTGGCGCAACAGTACTTTCTTGGACCTCAAGGTATTTGGTAATCAACTGTATTTTAGCAGCTTTTCTAAATTTGAGCTTCAACAATCACTTTTTTATTCTCGCCAAACAATTGGTTTTATGGTTGCTCATGCGCATCAGTCCAACGCCAGGCGGAAGTGGCGTCGCAGAATATGCTTTTGGTGAATTGATGTCAGATTTTAGTCATTCTGCACTACTATTGGCAGGATTGGCGCTGATTTGGAGATTAATTTCTTATTTTCCATATTTATTTATTGGAGCCTTGATATTACCTAAATGGCTGAAAAAGAAAGATTAAGAGTCATATTAAAAAATTATGTAATTTATATCAATTCTAAATTAACTTTTTTGACAAAACCATGACAAACCAAAAAGTCTGTATGCCCAACTTTGCAGTAAGATTCAGACAAAAATGTTAGAGCAATTTCATATCATCGCATTTACGCATAGAAACTTCGATGTAAGCGAGGTTGGAAAATTACATATCCAATCAGACTCACAAGAAGCGCGTTTGGGTGCGGTCAAAAATGAAATGAAACTGAACGAATTGATGTTTCTATCTACCTGCAACCGAGTTGAATTTCTTTTTTGTACGGAAGAAGCTGTTTCTGAATCTTTTTTGATGGACTTCTTTTCAAAATTGTATCCAAATTATGACAATGAACAAATTCAAAATTTTGTCAGTTTAGGAAACGTTTATTCAGGATTATCCGCAGTAGATCACATTTTGCAAGTTGCATCTTCGATTGATTCAATGATTGTTGGAGAAAGAGAAATCATCACGCAAGTGAGAAACGCTTTTGAAGATTCTAGAAAAATGAATTTAACTGGCGATTTTATCCGTTTGGTGATGCGTCACACAGTTGAAACAGCTAAAAAAGTGTACACTGAAACCAACATCGCAAGACGTCCAGTTTCTGTTGTAGCTCTGGCATATCATACTTTGAGAGACATGAACATCTCATTGGATGCGCGTATTTTGATAATCGGAGCGGGAATGACCAACACCAACATGGGAAGATTTTTGAAAAAACACAAATTCAAAAATTTCGCGGTTTTCAATCGCACTTTCTCCAAAGCTGAAACATTGGCAGCGGATTTACACGGAATCGCTTATCCTTTGGAAGCCTTGAAAACGTATGACAAAGGCTTCGACATCATCATTACTTGTACAGGTTCTGAAAACCATGTGATTACTCCTGAGATTTACGAACAATTATTGGCAAATGAAACCAGCAGAAAAGTTGTGATTGACATTGCTATTCCACATGATTTAGACGCTAAAATTGTTGCAAAACACAATGTTACGCACATATCAGTAGATGTATTGCAAAAAATTTCAGACCAAAATTTGAAAGAAAGATCGAACGAAATCGCACATGTAGAAGAAATTTTGTTGGAATCTATTTTGAATTTTCAACACATTCAAAAAGTACGATCTGTAGAAATTGCCATGCGTGAAGTGCCTAAAATGGTGAAAGAAATTCGTTCTACTGCTGTAAATGAAGTTTTCAAAAACGATTTGAATAACTTAAACGATGAATCAAGAGAAATCTTAGAAAAAATCATCGGTTACATGGAAAAGAAATACATGAGCATGCCGATGAAATTGGCGAAAGAAATCATGTTAAAATAATATCAAATTACTGATAATCAAAAACCCAACTCATTCATGAAAAAAATTGTAATCGGATCTCGTGGAAGCGATTTAGCTTTGTGGCAAGCCAATCATGTTAGAAAACAATTGGAAGATTTGGGTCATGAAATTGAAATCAAAGTAATTGTAACACAAGGTGATGCGATTCAACACTTGAGTTTTGACAAATTGGAAGGAAAAGGTTTTTTCACCAAAGAAATCGAAACTGCTTTGTTGGAAGGAACAATTGATTTTGCAGTTCATTCTCACAAAGATTTAGAAACAAATCCACCGAAAGGATTGATGATTGCAGCGGTTTCTGAGCGCGAAGATCCATCTGAATTATTGTTGATTAACAAATCTAAAGTTGATTTGACACAAGAATGGAATTTGATTGAGAAAGGAATTATCGGTACTTCCTCAGCAAGAAGAAAATCTCAAGTAATTCGATTTAGACCAGATTTGGAAATCAAAGATTTACGCGGAAATGTTCCAACAAGAATTCAAAAATTGAGAGACGGAAACTACGACGCCATTTTATTGGCCAAAGCAGGAGTTGATCGTTTGCAACTGGATTTAAGTGATTTTCACGTTGAAGTATTAGATCCAACAGTGGTGATTCCTGCACCAGCACAAGGAGTTTTGGCTTTGCAAATCAGAGAAAGCGATACAGAATTATTCGAGATATTACAGCAAATCAATCATCCAGAAGTAGCACAACGCATTGGTGTTGAGCGAAAAGTATTGAATTTATTAGAAGGCGGATGTCAATTGCCATTGGGCGTTTATTGCGAAACCGCAAGTAAAGTGTATGTTTCCCACGCCAAAAATTGGGAAGACGGCGCCGATTGGATGCTATATGAATTCGATGAATTGGAAAATATGGCTGAATTAATTGTCGAAGAAATCAATTCTGACGAAGAGTAAACCATATGAAATCCCATGTTTTAATCACCAAAACTGAAGACGAAGTTTCCGAGTTGAAAAAGTTTTGTGAGGAAAACAACCTAGGCCTGATCTGTAATTCATTCATTGATTTTGAAATAATCAAAGCGGAAATTCCAAAAAACTACGATTGGATTTTCTTCGGAAGTAGACGTGCAGCAATCTATTATTTACAGCAAGAGGAAATTCCGTTCAATTGTAAAGTAGCTTGCATCGGTCAAAAAACGAAATCACATCTGGAAAAAATGGGTCTTAAAGTGGACTTTTATGGGCAAGAATCTGGAAATCCTGAATCAGTTGCAAACGAACTAAAAAACCAAATTAAAACTAACCATTTAATTATACCTATTTCTAATATTAGCAAGCATTCCATAGCCAATGTTTTTCCAAAAAATCAAGTGACGGAAATAGTAGTTTACAACACCAAAAATCAAACTAAAAAAATAAATGAAAAATTGGATTTGATCGCATTCACAAGTCCTTCTAACGTGGATGGCTTTTTGATTGAGAATGTAATTTCCGACGATTGTAAAATTATCGCTTGGGGAAAAACGACTGAAAAACACTTAATATCAAAAGGTTACAATCCTACATTCACATTAAATAGTGCTTCAGAAGAAGAATTAATTCAAATATTGCAAGCGATTTAATCCTGTTTTGGATTTCAAAAAAGTCAATTATTGCATTAGTTTGTTAAAATTTCACTATTCTTGTATAGCGTTTAAATAAGCTATTCATGAGAATAAGTTGCTTTTTATTGATGTTCGTTTGGATTATTTCTGGCTGTGATAGCTGGAATTCCAAGGAATTTGAA
>JBIKJE010000102.1:0-9240 GCA_044361165.1 Crocinitomicaceae bacterium
ATTCTTACAGCTGAATAAAACCAAAAAAAAGCTTAAAAAGATTAGAATGAAAGACGTAATTTTTACCATAACGTCGTGAAATTAGTTATTTTTACACGAAATGTGTTCATGTTTAAGTTAAAAATCTACAAACCAATTCATTAAAAATAAATGCCAATAATTACTTACATCATCATTGGAATTACTATTCTTGTTTCCATGCAAGGATTTAATTCAAAAGATTTTGCTTATAAAATGTCATTTTCACCTTATTTGGCGAAACATTACAATCAAAAAGAAAGGTTTTTTACGCACATGTTTGTGCATTCGGATTGGGGACATTTGTTTTTCAATATGTTTTCATTTTACATGTTTGGAGAATTTATGGAAAGAGATTTGGTTTTCACTTATGGCGTTGCCAAAGGAGAAATCATTTTTGGTGGGTTGTATATTTTAGGAGGATTATTTGCCACACTTTGGCCTTATGTCAGAAATCAAGACAGTGATACTTATTATTCTGTTGGTGCTTCAGGGGCAGTTTCTGCGGTTATTTTCGCTTCTGTAATTTGGTTTCCTCCGTTAAAAATGGGATTGATATTTTTGCCAATCATGGTTCCAGGATACATTTTTGGACCCTTGTATTTGGCTTTTGAATATTATGCATTTAGACGTGGCGGAAGTAAAATTGCCCATGACGCGCACATTGGTGGAGCTGTTTTTGGCATTATTTACATTTTAATTATTAATATTGACAAAGGAAAAGAGTTAGTCAATTACATTTTCAGATAAAAATGAGTGTTTTATACGTGAACAATAATGGTGTCGTTTTGCCAAACACTGGTGCAACGATTGCTGCTGGAAACAGATCTTATTTATATGGTGATGGACTTTTTGAAAGTGTCAGAATCATGAATGGGCGACCAATCAATTTTGTCAATCATTTTAACAGAATTCAAGAAGGTGCTAAGGCTTTGAAAATGCGAATTCCTGCTTTTTTTACCGCTGAATTTTTTGAAACAAAAATCAAAGATTTAATTCAAAAATCCAACCTACAAGAAGGAGGGAAGTGCCGTGTTTCGATTGATCGCGCAGCTGGCGGAACTTATTTTCCTGATACAAATGAAGTTTCTTATTTCATTGAGGTTTATCCTTATGAAGCCAATTATTTTGAATTGAATTCCAAAGGTTTGGAAGTGGACATTTACATGGACATGAAAAAACAGAAGAATTTCTTGTCTAATTACAAAACTAAAAACGGTTTGTTATACGTGATGTCGGCCATCGCTGCACGCGAGAAAAACCTGGATGATTTGTTGTTGAGTAATGAAAAAGGCGGGATTTTAGAAAGTTCAAATTCCAATTTATTTGTGGTTAGTAACGGTGTACTTTATACTCCAAGTTTGGATGAAGGCTGTTTGGCTGGGACGATGCGCATGCAAGTCATCAATTTGGCGATTCACCATGGAATAAAAGTGTATGAATGCACGATATTACCTCAAAATTTATTGGCTGCGGACGAAATATTCTTGACCAACGCAATCCGCGGAATTTCTTGGGTAGGCGGTTACAGAACTAAAAGATATTTTAATGTGATTTCAAGGAGAATTCAAGCTTATTTGAATGATTATTGGGAAAATCAAGAATAATTTTGATTTTTCAAGCGCGAATTATTGAAAATCAAATAATTCAGTGAATTTTGAAAATTGTACAATTGATTCATAAATCCTTGATAGACTATAATTTATTTATAGCGATTTGTACCGTTTCATTTTTTCATTTTTGCAGTCAAATTTTTAGGATTTCTTATCCAATAGAGTTGTATTTATTCGGATTCTTCTCAACGTTAGCAACTTATAATCTTTTTAGATATTACAATGATTTCAAGCAGTTTGTTGTTGGGAATCAAAGTGTTCGGTTTTGGGTCGTTGTTATAAGTCTATTAATTGCTTTAACGTGTTTTTTGTTTTTTGAAATAGAAATAAAACTGGCATTTTGTTGCCTAGGATTTTTGACTTTTTTCTACAAATTTGATTTAATCTGGAAAATGCATTTGCGTAAAGTTCCGTTTTTAAAATTGCCGATTATTGTTTTGGTTTGGGTGATTTCAGGATGTATCTTCAGTTTGTTAAATCCTACATTAAAAATTTCATACAACCAAGTTTGGATTTTTATAATTATTCAAAGTTTATATTTTGCTGCTATTTCAATTCCTTTTGATGTATTGGGATTGATTGAAGACAACATTGTCACGATTCCATCTAAAATAGGTGTAAAGCGTGCGTTTTTATTTTCAAAAATACTATTAATTATTGCGGTCTCAATCGGTTTTTTCCTCTCCAACAATTCCTTTTTTCAACTCCCTTTTTTACTGTTTGGTGGAATCACTTTATTATTTATTCAATTGTGTGAGTCTTTGGAAAACAAACATTTACAGTTTTATTTGCTGGATGGTTCGATTTTACTACAAACGATTATCTTTTTGCTTTTCAGTCTTTAAATTTCGAAATTTGGCTAGAATCAAATTAGACTAACAATGGAATGTGAGAAAGTTCGTGATTCTGGAGGGATTTGACAGTCTGATTTCGTTTACTTTTGATTTTTAATTTTATTCAAAAATTCAAGTTTATGAACGTTCATTTTATTGCCATTGGAGGAAGTGCCATGCACAATTTAGCCATCGCATTGAGTAGAAAAGGCGCAAATGTTACAGGTTCTGACGATGAAATTTTTGAGCCATCTCGCACAAGATTAGAAAAACAGGGTGTTTTGCCTGAAGCAATTGGTTGGTTTCCAGAAAAGATTACTGCTAATCTGGATGCCATCATTTTGGGAATGCACGCCAGAGAAGATAATCCTGAATTACTGAAAGCGAAAGAATTAGGAATTCAAGTTTATTCGTATCCTGAATATTTATACGAACAAAGCAAAGATAAAAAACGCATCGTCATTGGTGGAAGTCATGGAAAAACAACCATCACTTCGATGCTTTTACACGCAGTTTCTAAATTGGGTGTTCAAGCTGATTATATGGTTGGAGCACAATTAGAAGGATACGATTGTATGGTGAAATTGACCGAAGATGCTCCTTTTATGATTTTAGAAGGCGACGAATATTTGAGTTCACCGATTGACAGACGACCAAAATTTCATTTATACAAGCCTGATGTGGCACTGTTGAGTGGTATCGCTTGGGATCATATCAATGTTTTTCCAACGTTTGAAAATTATGTGGATCAATTTGATATTTTTTGTCAGCAAATCACGCCAAATGGAACTTTGATTTACAATCAAGAAGATTTAGAGGTAAAGAAATTAGGTGAAAAATATGCTGATAGAATCCATTCGATTGCTTATAAAACTCCTAAATATCAAGTTACTGAAACTGGAACTTTGCTTGAGTTTGAAGGTAATCATTATCCATTGAAGATTTTTGGTGGACACAATTTACAAAATTTGATGGGTGCAATGCACTTAGCAAAATCGATGGGAATTGAATCTGTTGATTTTTTGAAATCCATGGAAAGTTTCACTGGCGCAGGAAAAAGATTGCAAAAAGTTGTTGAATCACCAGAATTTGTGTTGTTCAAAGATTTCGCACACTCGCCGTCAAAATTGAAGGCAACAACCAAAGCAGTAAAGGAGCAATATCAACAACGAAAAGTAGTTGCTTGCATGGAACTGCATACATTTTCATCTTTAAAGAAAGAGTTTTTGCCACAATATGAAGGCGCAATGAATCAAGCTGATGAAGCAATTGTTTATTTTAGTCCAGAAGTTGTAAAGCACAAAAAATTAGAGCCAATCAGCAAAGAACAAGTGGAATCCGCATTCGGAGGAAATGTGAAAGTGATGACAGAAACTTCAGAAGTTTTAAACTATATCAAAGCTCAATCATGGAAAAATCAAGTTTTGTTGATGATGAGTTCAGGTAATTTTGATGGAATTGATTATGACCAATTGGGCGAAGAAATTATCACCTATCATTTGTAGAATTCAAGCCCCAAATTGACGTAAATGATGGTCTAAATGTTTGTAAAACATATTATTCCATTCATTTTTATTCAGTCTACCGAAAGAATGAGATTCTAAATTGTCAAAATAATCTGCTCCTGATTCTAACGCGCGATTGATGTATTCAATCAAGCGTACTTTTTCTGCTTCAAAGTTTTTCTCGTCTTTGATAATAAAAGCAGGCGCAGTTGCGTTATTTGGTTTGTATAGAACTTCGTTTGTTACCTTACTTTTGACCAATAATTTCAAAATGAATTTCATGAAAGCACCCGGTTTCTTGTGTTTTTCAGGTTCATAAATAAATTCATAAGTCACATTGCAATGCGCCAACATTTGAGAAACTGACATTTTTCCCCATTGTGCTGGAGATTCTGGTGTTAAACTGTTAATTCTTTCAATAATTTCAGCAACATCATTTTGGTTGAAAACGTTCTTCATCATTCTTTTAGCGATTTGTTTGTGTGAATTTAGATAAAATTTTCAATAATTCTTAATAATCAGTAATGTACAATATTAATTTCAGGATTTTTTCTGAGAAAATAGTTTAAAATTGTCCGTGCATCTCTGTCCTCTTGCATAAAATCGATGTGATTTTTCCAAGTTTTATTGTTGTGTTTCATGACATAAAATGGTACAAAACCATAACCGCGATAACTTCCATTTTCAATCAAAATGATGCATTTTTCATTTCGTTCGCGACCATTTTCAACGATATAAAAATTAGAATCATCGAAGGAAAGTTGGTCGATCAGCGATTGAACACGTACATTATATGTTTCGGGTTTTTCTTCTTGGATGCAAGCACCTTGACAATTTTTGATTTGATAACCAAAGCATGCATTTTCAGTTTTATATAATCCACAAAGTTTCTGACACAAATTCAATTTTTCGCATTGATATGTCAGATAACTCACACCGTCTGCTTTGGAAGTGAAAGTGGTCAAAGGTGTTTCTAATTTTTTGTCGGTTTTGTCGATATACAAATGTAAATAGCCGTTACTATCTTCGAAATAAAATAGCCCGTAAGGAAATAGATTTTTACGTAATGTCCTATTGTATATTGGTTTGTGTTTTTTGATTAAATTGGATTCATACAAAAGTGCAATCAATTCTGAACCTGTTAATTCAAATTCAATTCTACAAATTTCGGTCATCATTTCGATGCCTTTTTTGGTTTTTGTATTCTTTAAATGTTGATCGATTCTTTTGCGAATATGCTTGCTCTTTCCAATGTAAATCAAACGATTGGCATCGTCAAAGAATTTATAGATGCCTGTTTTATTGGGGATTTCTTCCAATGCTTCTAAATCTAAATTTGGATGCAAAGATTTCGGATTTAAATCTTCTTGCATGAAAGTCATCAAGTTTTTCTCACTTTTCGCAAAAAGCATTTCAAAAAGTAGGGCAGTGGCGTGTGCATCTCCGCCAGCTCGGTGTCTTCCTTTTAATTCGATTCCCAGCAAACGAGTAAGTTTTCCCAAACTGTACGAATCATATCCAGGTAAGATGTATCGAGAAGCTCTCACTGTGCACAAGTGCGGACGTCTGTAATCGTAGCCCAAAGATTTGAATTCATGCCTTACGATTCCGTAATCAAAACCAACATTGTGCGCAACAAAGACACAATTTTCTGAAAATTCGATGATTTTTTTAGCGATTTCATAAAAACGAGGTGCATTTTCCACCATTTTGTCGCTGATTCCTGTTAATCGAACGATGAACTCAGGAATGGGCATATCTGGATTTACCAATGTGACAAACTCATCAATAAAGTTCGTTCCATCGTGCTTGTACATAGCAATTTCAGTGATTTTACTCGATTTTGGACTTCCACCGGTTGTTTCAATATCACAAATTACAAAATGCATTTTCGGGTACAAATAAACGAGTAATAAATCAGAAAACGAAACAGAAAGTCGTTAAATAAAAAAACCACTTAAAAATAAATTTAAGTGGTTTCCAAAAAATACATTTCAATGATTAATGTTTTACCAAGAATGGTTTTGCGCTTAGTACATTTCCTGTGTTCAAAACAACATTGTAAAATCCATCAGCTAATTTTTCAGTATTGAAATTCAATTCAGTTTCCAGTGGATTCAATGTTTTTGAAATAACCGTTCTTCCCATCGCATCAGTAATGGATACCGATACTTTTTCGTCCAATTTCACAGACAATTCAACTGTCAAATTTTGGTTGGATGGATTTGGATATAAATTGAATGTAGGCATTCCTCTTTCTTCAATTCCTGCAACACTCACGCAAGCTTCGATTAAATTTACGGTTGTTGGTTGGTATTCATCATTTAACAAATGTACCACGCTTGCAACACAAATATCAGGACTTGTGATTTCACTATAGTAAATTCTCAATAATGGTGCAATTTGGAAATTTTTAGGGATTAAACTGTCTACGTAAGACATTGTAATTACTTTGTTTCCTCCAGCTACAAATTGTGGGGTAGAAGGGTAATTTGCAACGCTTATTAAATTTTCTGCATCAGAAATGGTGATACCTGAGACTGTTAATTCATAGGCGCTTACTTTGTTGTCAGGATTTTTCATGTAGACATCAATATATCCTTCAGCAGTATTAATCGAAGTGTACCCAATTTCAACAATTTGTGTTGTATTAACTACGCTATTAGGAAAAACACAATTATTAACTCCACCAGAATTTACTGCGCAATTCACAGCTAAACCTGCATCCCAAACACTGATAAATCCATCATTGCTTATGTCTTTACAAAGTGAAGTGGTCAATGTTTCGTTTAAAATTCCTGTAACATATAGATTAGCATCTTGCGTTTGTACCAATTGGTTTGCATCAAGATCACCTTTTACTGCAGTTCCGTTGCAGTTTCCTTCACAATCAATTACAGCATTTCCGAAAGGTGTTCCAGCGCAATCAACATATGGTTGACAATTTGGAAGTAAAGTGTATCCTTTCAAACCATTTACATCTTCTGTAATTCGAATACATACCTGAGCCCAGTTGTTATCGTAATTACTTTCATAATGACCCAAAGCATCAGGAGAATGGTCCCAATTTACTTTTACTGCCAAGATGTATTCACCAGTATCTACATCAGTAATATCAATCCATTGACAGTCTAAATATTTATTGTAAATATCACCACATTGCTTGGTTATTCCCATATTTGAACAACCATACTGAGCCGTTCCTCCATCTTCGCATTCCAAATCCATCACACAAAATCCATTTTTATGTCCGATTGGAATAGATTCACCTGTTGGCTTATGTAAAATATAATCTGCATAACCTTCGTAATGCGCATGGCCATGACAATTTTGGAATGTAAATTGACTTGGATAATCAGTAGGATTTCCAACGAAATAATCTAAGTCACCGATGTTTTTAATATGCGTATCAAAAGCCAATACAGTTCTGTCACCAAATCCATTCATACAACCTTCATCTACCATACATGCCGTTGCAGCTTCTTGACGAATTTCAAGAGAGTTGACAATTGCGCTTTCAACAATCGTTAAATCAGGTCCTGCTGGACAATTAGGATTTGGATAATAGTAACAATTTCCATCTGAAACTGTTGCAAGTGGATTATAATTACAAGAAGTTGGATCTGTACAACCAGTTACTGGTCCGTTGAAGGTAATATTGAAATTGATAGGATTTGCGCATGTTGCAGTTTGAAAAAGTCCAACACGTATAATATAAGTTACACCAGCTTCTAAATATGCGTCAATCCCTGCCTGTGTTCCACAGCCAGCTCCATCATCATCATAGAAAATGGTTCCTGTGTTGTCAGTGTTGTAAACATAATTATTGCAACTTGCATAAACCCAAAGTTTCGTATCACAAGTGCTTAAGCCGCAAGTAGTAATGTCATACATTCCAGTTTCGGTGGCGGTAAATACATAAAAGGTATTAGGTGCAGGAGCGGTGTTGCTGCCCAATGAGGCAGTTATTGGGTTCTCGCACGTTGTTCCTTGTGTACAACCAGTCGAAAAGGTTTCACCAGCTCCATAATCACCACCTGTGTGGACAACAGCGCCATCGACATATAAGAAGTATGAACCATTTCCAAATCCACAACAAATGCCATCATTTGCGCTATCATAAATTGAAAATTGGATACAAGAAGTTTCAGCTACACAAATCGTATCGCCTGTAAACGTGCCGCTTCCAACTTGGACTCCATTTTCGCGTAATATCCAAGAAATTTCTTGTGGATAATTGTCTGGATTGATTTCGACAATCACCTCCTTCTGGCCAGCAGCACATTGGGCTTGACTTGTGAAATTGAAGGTAAAAAGACTCAAAAAGAGTAAGTAATAATACTTCATAAGCGTTATATTTAAAATACTAAAATATATTAAAAAACTAAGAACTAAACAATTTAAACAAATTAATTATGCACAACAAGCATTTTCTTGGTTTTTAATAAATTTCCTTGCTGAATTGATATTTGATAAAAGCCATTTTCGTAAAGACTGGTATTTATTTGGAATGGTTTACTGAAATCGGTAATTTGATCTTGAAAAACTATCCTTCCTAAAGCATCAAATATTGTTATTGGTAGATTCACTGCGCTTGAATTCTGAAAAGAAATTTCCACCATTTCATTTGCTGGATTAGGAAAAATACTAAAATTAGCAATCTGATTTTCATTTAGTTCTGCGAATTGAACACAAGCATCAATCAAATTGACTTTGGTGGGTCTAAAACTTTGATTTAAGCAATGAATTACACTTTCGACACAAATCGAATGATTTGTTATACTATCGAAATAAACTCTCAAAAAAGCAGTGTTTTGATTGTTAGGATCAATTAAACTGTCGTTAGTAGAAAGCGCTATAATTTTGGTCCCATTTAGGTTAAATCTAGGATTATTTGGAAATTGCGTTTGATCAATTAAACTTTCAACATTTGAAATTACGATTCCTGAAACATTTAGTTCATAGCCACTTATTGATGTCTGTGGATTTTTGATGTAAATATCAATGGTTTGTTCAAGTGAGTTGATTGTTGTAAATCCAATTTCAACAGTTTCGTTCAAATTAGTATTTTCATTCGGGAAAGTGCAATTTGCTGAATTTAAGGCACAATTTGCAGAAAGGGCCGCGTCCCAAACTGATATAAAGGAATCGTTGCTTAAATCTTTGCAATCTGAACCAACGATGTTTTGATCTAAAATTCCTGTAATGAACGCATCAACATCAGTTAATTCAACCATTTGATTACCGTTCATATCTCCAAAGATAGCACCA
>JBIKJE010000031.1:0-33112 GCA_044361165.1 Crocinitomicaceae bacterium
TTCGTGCTCACCAGACAGACTGAATAACTTCCGCTTGTCGTAAATTTCAAAATTTCCATTTGGAAAAATAAAAATTCCTCTATTGTAGAAACAATTGTCTTCTTTGGCGATGAAGGAAGTATAAATAGCGCTGTTTTTTTCTTTAGCCGTTTTGATCAACCACTTCAATGCCATGGAATCATTCATTGATTCAGCTAAAGCGGATGGATTCATCGAAAAACCTGTATGAAACATTTCAGGTAACAATATTAAATCGGAGTCACTTACAGATTCAAGCAAGGAATCAAAATGTGCCAAATTTGCAGTTTTATCTTCCCAAAACTGTTTGCACTGGATGAGTGTTACTTTTAAATCTTGCATAATTTTTCTGCTGCTTTTTCTAGTGTTTCGTTGTCTTTGGCAAAACAAAAACGAATAATTTTTTGGTCGTTGTGGTCTTGGTAAAAAGCTGAAAATGGAATCGCTGCCACACCATGTTTTTGAACCATTTCAGTCACAAAATCCATGTCAGATTGATTAGAAATTTCTTTGTAACTCGCGGTCTGGAAATAGGATCCTTCAGAAGGTAATAATTCAAACCGACTGCCAGAAATTAATTGTTTGAAATAATCTCGCTTCATTTGATAAAAGGCACCGAGCTTTTGAACATCCACTTCTTTCAAGTATTTTGCCAAAGAGATTTGCGCCACGCTATTCACACAGAAAACCAAAAATTGATGCACTTTTTTAATTTCTATCATCAGGTTTTCAGGTGCAATCAGATATCCAATTTTCCATCCGGTAATGTGAAATGTTTTTCCAAAAGAGGAAACAACAATTGTTCTTTCAATCAAACTCTTTCTTGTATTGGCAGAAATGTGTTTTTGTTCGAAGGTAATGTATTCATAAACTTCATCTGAAAGCAACAACAATTGTGGATGTTTATCCATCAATTTTTCCAATTCGATGAGGTCTGATTCTTGCAATATTTTTCCAGAGGGATTGTGCGGATTATTGACGATAATCATCACCGTTTTATCATTCACATTCGAATTGATTTTCTCCCAATCTGGCGTAAAATCTAACTTCATGTTGATATGAATAGGTATTCCACCAGCTAAAATCACTGCAGGCGCATAACAATCATATGCGGGATCCAAAATCACTACTTCTTGACCAGTTTTTACAAAGGCTTGAATGGCTGTAAAAATTCCTTGTGTTGCTCCAGCAGTAACCAAAATTTCTGTAGCTGGATTTACTTTTCTTTGGTAATTATCCCATGTCAAAGTTGCGATTCCTTCCAATAACGCGGGCAAACCACTCATGGGAACATATTGGTGCGCATTTTCTTTGGCTGTTTCTACCAAAATGTCCGTCAATTTTTCGTCCACCGGAAAATTTGGAAATCCTTGGGAAAGATTGATTGCTTGGTGATCCATCGCCATTTTTGACATGGTGGTGAAAATCGTTGTTCCTACATGTGGAAGTTTTGACATAACCGTGTTTTTGAGTCCGAAAATTACAAACAAGAAACGAATCATTCGTCATTTTTGTCTATTTTGGCGGTAAAAATTAGAGAACATGCGTTATTATTTATTCATCACTGCATTTTTGTTGTTTTCCTGCGGGACCAAAGACACGAAAATGTGTGAATGTTTGGAAGTTGGAGAAGAATTAAATCAATTGTCAGCGAAACTTTTAACGAGTGAAGTAACTGAACAACAGAAGAAAGATTTGTTTAGACTTCGTGCTGAGAAAGACAAGAAATGCAAAGATTTTCAAACCATGGGTGGCGAGGAAATGTTGAAGCGCAAAGCAGAATGCCAAAAATAAGAAAACCATGTTTATAGATACGCACACACATTTGTATGCCGATACTTTTTCAGAAGATAGAGATTTGGTTATCCAAACAGCGATTGAAGCTGGCGTGACCAAAATGTTGCTTCCGAATATTGACAAAGATTCTATTGAAGGAATGTTTGCTTTGGAGCAAAAATATCCAGCGAATTGTTTTCCAATGATGGGCTTGCATCCAACTTCTGTGGAAGAAGATTGGGAGGAGCAATTGGCGATTGTTCAAAAACATTTGTTTGCGCGCAAATTTGTGGCAGTTGGTGAAATAGGCATTGATTTATATTGGGAAGAAGGCTACAAAGCGCAGCAAGTAGAAGCATTTATTCGTCAAATTAATTGGGCAAAAGAACTTGATTTGCCTATTGTGATTCACGCAAGGAGTTCCTTTCCAGAAATTTTTGAGGTTTTGGACAAACACAACGATGAACGTTTGCGAGGGGTTTTTCATTGTTTTTCTGGTACCGTGGAAGATGTTCAAAAAATTCAATCTTACGGTGGATTTTTGTTTGGAATTGGAGGAGTGGTCACATTCAAAAAATCAGGTTTAGATGAGGTGGTAAAACACATTCCATTGGATCAATTGATTTTGGAAACGGATTCGCCTTATTTAGCGCCAACGCCTCATCGTGGCAAGCGAAATGAAAGTGCATATATTCCGTTTATTGCTGATAAAATTTCCAACATTTTTGAAATTTTAGTTTCCAAAGTTGGTGAAATAACGACTGCGAATGCAGAAAATTTGTTTTTCAAATCTTAAACTGATGGAAAAGCCGAGCGTTTTAATGATTTATACTGGTGGAACCATCGGGATGATTAACGACCCAAAGACGGGTGTTTTGAAAGCATTTGATTTCAATCATTTGTCTAATCAAATTCCAGAATTGGACAGACTGAATGTGGATTTAAAGGCCATTTCTTTTGAGCAGCCAGTTGATTCTTCTGAGATGAATCCTGAAAAATGGGCAGAAATCGCAGAAATTGTGTTTGATAATTACGATCAATTTGACGGATTTGTGATTTTACATGGTTCAGACACGATGGCTTATACTGCGTCAGCTTTGAGTTTTATGTTGCAAGGATTGTCGAAACCTGTGATTTTGACAGGTTCACAATTGCCTATTGGAACGATCAGAACCGATGGAAAAGAGAATTTGATTACATCGATTGAAATTGCGGCAGCGAAAGACGAAAACGGCGCACCTAAAATTCAAGAAGTAGCTATTTATTTTGAATATTCTTTGTATCGCGGAAATCGCACTTCTAAAATTTCAGCGACTGAATTTGAAGCTTTTAGTTCTCCGAATTTCCCTGAATTGGCGGTTGCTGGTGTTTCTATTCGCTACCATCATGAACCATTGAAAAACGATCAAAAACTGAGTTTATTTACAGCATTTGATAATCGGGTTGCCTTATTGAAAATCTTCCCAGGTTTTAGCGCTGAAGTGTACAAAAGTTTGTTTGATTTTCAACTGGTGAAAGGAATCATTATTGAGACATTTGGTGCAGGAAATTCTCCATCAGATGCGCGGTTTACAGAATTAATAAAAACGTATTTGGAGCAAGGTGGAATTGTGCTCAACATCACGCAATGCAGCACAGGCAGCGTGGAGCAAGGGCGCTATGAAACCAGTTCTTTTTTCCAAAAAGCGGGCGTGATTGGTGGATTTGATTTGACTACCGAAGCAGCAGTTACCAAGATGATGTACGCATTAGGCAAAGGACAAAATGCAGCGGAAATACGTCAAATTTTATCTCAAGATTTGAATGGAGAAATGACTTGTTAAGGAAATTGCAAGGATTCAGATAAATTTAGTACTTTTGTGACCCCGAAAGGGAAATCAATAATAGGAGAGGTGTCCGAGTGGTTGAAGGAGCACGCCTGGAAAGTGTGTATACGCCAAAAGTGTATCGCGGGTTCGAATCCCGCTCTCTCCGCAGATTGAAGAAAGAGTCTTAAGTTTTTAAGACTTTTTTTGTGTCCAAAAAGTGCGGGATGAGAACCCCGTTCGAGCCGTAACGCAGTGGAGCCCATCAGAGCGGAAGCGAAGATAATCCCGCTCTCTCCGCAGATTGTAGAAAGTGATATAAATTAAAGATTTCACTATTCCAGCTCATTTTTTTCAGTTAAATTTTTAAAATTTTGTTTGCTGACAATTTTAGCACCAGATTTTTTTTCTAACTCTTTTCTAGCATTTCCTGCTACACTTCCACCAGCTTTAGCGGCTTTGTGGTTTTCAATAAAACCTTGCGCATTTTTGTTTTTCGCAATCTCAGTTGTAGACGCTTCGCCAAGCATTGTAAAAATTAGTTCCAAATCTGTCATGTGATCACGCAAATTCTCAGTTGATTTAGTTAGTCCTTTTAAATTTTTATATTCACTCGGAGCAATTCCAAATGTGGCTTTGCTAATTTCAGCAGTCAAAATAGAATATTCTTTGCCCTCTCTTACTCCGCGTTGTTTCCATTCATTTGTTAATTCATCACGAACAAGAATCCCTCTAATTCGTTTTTCTATCCATTCATCGCTGTAACCTTTCGCTTTATATATAGCTCTAATTCTAGCTTGAGCCAATTCTGGATTTTCTATTTCCGCAATTCTTTCCGCCCCAACCTGCGCAAGCCATTGTTTGAAAGGCTCTGCTTTTGGTGATGGAATGGATTGAATCAGGCGCAAAATATTTTCTGTATTTGCAGCTTGAATTTTTCGGTTTTTACCATCTGCGGCTTTCATTTCAACTAGGGTACAAATTGTACCCCAGTTGATTTTAAGTTGTTCATCACGACTTAACATTTTTTTTATGTACTGCTTTACATCATTGCTGTCGGTTAGGACTTGAATCACGTCTTGAACAGAAAAATACCATTTTTCTTCTTGCTCGTTAAATGCGGATCGTACATTTTTCTCTTCAAATAGTTTAATATTACTCATATTATGTTATTCTTTATCAATGATTTTTAAATCATTATCGTTTAATTGTAAAAGCTTTTTAATATGTAAGAGCTTATGAATATACAAAAAAACCAGCACAAAAAAGCTTTTTTATCACACTATCACTAGGTTTAATATATACCGTAAGAGAATTGGAGCAATGAATCTAAACATTTAAAGTATCTAACCCGTTACCAAAATCAAATTTTGAATTATAGTTTAAGAACTTCCAAAATCTGAAGCTATGAAATCATACATTCTGCCTTGCATTGCAATTTTTGCATCAACTCTTTCGACTTTCGCCACAGAAATTCGCACCGCCACGGAAATTGTCGGACAAGTTGAAATTCAACGTCCGCGCTATTTGCTGAAGACCAGCTCTTTGAAAGCGGAGGTTTTTAACATGCCTTTTGGTGAAAGTTATTTGATTTCGGAAAAAGACAAACTGTTTTTGAAAACCGCCGACGTGCGACAAATTGATTTGGTTTTCACCGATTATCCCAAAGGGCAAGATTTGAAAAAATTGAATTTGAACCGCATCAAAGAAGTGGAGAGTTGGCGTAAATCCTTGGTTTCGGATTACGAAATCACTTGGAAAATCATTCGTCAAACGGATTGCAAAAACGAAGCGGAAGCCAAAACAATGTTTCACGGCATTGTGATCCACTACAAAGGACCGCAAACCGAGGAAGACCGCCTGATGGAAATTGCAGTTACGAGCAAATTTTTACCGCTGGAGGAAGACATCAAAGATCCGATCAAATTGAGAAAAAGTTTGCCAGATTCGACCATTTTCAAGGTTTTCGAACGCAATAAAAGCTGGAAAAACATGGCGGTTGTAGCTGATATGACAGGCTCGATGGCGCCCTATACCGCGCAATTGGTTTTGTGGTTCAAGTTGAAAGTAAATGACCACCGCATCCAAGATTTGATTTTCTTCAACGACGGCGATTCAACGCCCAACAGCAAAAAAGTGATTGGAAGCACTGGCGGCATTTACCACGACAAAGGCAACAATTACAAACAAGTGCGTGAATTGGCCATGAAAACCATCCGTGCAGGTTGCGGAGGCGACGCGCCCGAAAACGATTGCGAAGCATTGTTATACGCCTACAAAGTTGCACCCAAAGCGTCAGAATACATTCTCATCGCCGACAATTTAGCGCCCATCAAAGACATCGTTTTATTGGAAAAACTCAATAAACCCGTGCGCATCATTTTGTGTGGCACCAGCTACGGAATCAGTGCAGAATACCTCAACCTCGCCCGCAAAACAGGCGGCTCCGTCCACACGATGGAAGCCGATTTGGAAAATTTAATCAAGAAAAGCGAAGGCGAAAAATTCACTTTCATGAATCAGAAATATCGGATTGAGAAAGGGGTGGTTGTGAAGGAGTATGCGAAGTGATTTTCAAGAAGATTTATTTCAATCAAAAATTAAAAAACACAAACCCTCTAAACGCATCAATTTTCTCCTTAAATTTCAATTCATCATCCTTATTCAAAATCGTGCGCATCACAATTGGGTGGCTTGGTTGGTAAATGACTTTGACAACCGAGCCAATGCGCAGGCGGCTGAATTCTTCGGCGTTGACATTATCGAAACCAGTGATTTTTTCGCCTGAAATTGTTTTGAAAGTGAATTCGATGCTGTAGCTGTTTTCAGTTCCTCTTTTGAGAGATTTTCTGGTGGTATGCGTGCCGTTGGTGATGGATGCAAGACAAACGACGCCTTCTTTTTGCAGTGTAGCATCAGTTCTGAAATAGGTGAAACCACCAATTACGCCAATGTAAGCGATGCCCAGAAATGCCAACATGAATTTTTTGAATTTGGTCAGTTTTGGCTCTTTGTTTCGCTTTTCTGCATAGAAAATAATACCGAAGCTATCAGCTTGTTTGAAAGCCAAATAGGTGAGGTAGGTAACCAAAATTCCGCCCAACACGAAATAGAAACCTTTCAAATGAAAGATGATAAAAAGCGGCATCACAAAAGTGAGCAAAAGCAAGGTCGCAATGGCGGTTCCAAACCAGATGAAAAAATTTTTGGTCATGAAGATAATTTTTGGGCTAAAGTAGGAAATTTCTGAAAAGTGCTGGTTTTAAAAAGATTCTTACATCAATTTCTCAATTGATTTATTATTCAACAATGATTTCATTTGAGTAATGGCAATTTCATTGAGTTTTTCTAGTCTTTCAGCTTGTGCTAGATTTTGGTGAATGAGCATCGCGTTGATACTTTCAATATTGGATAAAATCACCAACTGTTCGATTGTCGCCTCATCTCGTATGTTGCCTTTTTTTTCTGATATTGATCCCGTCGAAGTATCATCTCGCCATTCTTTTGCCGTTTTACCAAATAGAGCTACATTCAGCAAATCGGCTTCATTGGCGTAAATAAAGTGCTTTTGAGCTGAAGTGATGTTTTTAGGAATTAAATTTTCCTTGATTGCGTCGGTATGAATGTGATAATTGACTTTGGCTAATGTGCGTTGAAAATTCCATTGCAGGTTTAAGCGGTCGCTTTCGTCGTCTTTTAAACGCTGATATTCTTTGATTAATAGCAATTGAAATTTTGGACTAATCCACATTCCAAACTGAAAAGCGATGTCTTTGTGTGCGTATGTTCCGCCATAACGGCCAGCTTTTGCAGAAATCCCTATTGCACCTGTTGTTTCAATCCAATTTTTAACAGACAAGACAAAATTATTACTGCCGGCATTATTTTTAATTGTACCGAAATCGGTATAATTAAAATTTGGATTGTAAAGGGCCTCCCATTCTCCTAAATATTCAATAGTGCTTTTTAAACTAAGCCATTTAATAATTATGACTTCTTGCATTTGACTTTTGGCCATATCCGTTAGAGAAATATAATCCTCAGTATGGTTTTTTATAATTGTGATTTGTTTTCCATCAATGTTTATGTTTTTAGCCATTTTGATATAATGTTTTTGTACTGATTTATAATAATTTTTTTTAACTGAAAGATATGATAAGCGCCATCATAATATACTTTTACATCAATTTCTCAATTGATTTATTATTCAACAATGATTTCATTTGCGTAATGGCAATTTCATTGAGTTTTTCTAGTCTTTTAGCTTGCGCTAAATTTTGGTGAATGAGCTTCGCGTTGATACTTTCAATATTGGATAAAATCACCAACTGTTCGATTGTCGCCTCATCTCGTATGTTGCCTTTTTTTTCTGATATTGATCCCGTCGAAGTATCATCTCTCCATTCTTTTGCCGTTTTGCCAAATAGAGCTACATTTAGCAAATCGGCTTCATTGGCGTATATGAAATTCTTTTGAGCAGGAGTGATGTTTTTAGGAATTAAATTTTCCTTGATTGCATCGGTATGAATGTGATAATTGACTTTTGCTAATGTGCGTTGAAAATTCCATTGTAAGCCTAAACGATTATTTTCAGCGTCTTTTAGACGCTGAAATTCTTTGATTATAAATAGTTTAAATTCAATCGAAATCCAAGATGCGAACTCAAATGCAATGTCTTTATGAGCAAATGTACCACCATAGCGTCCAGATTTGGAAGCAATACCAATGGCGTTAGTATTTTCTATCCATTTTTTTGGTGTCATCACAAAACTATTTAGTCCTGCTTGTTTTCTAAACCCGTCGAATTCGACGGGTTTAAAATTTGGATTGTAAATTGTTTCCCAAAAGCCCAATAATTCAATGGTATTTCTATTTCGAAGCCAATTCTTTATAATATCATCTGTATTATTTTTGTCTTTATGTCGGGCAATATCTGTCAAGGAAATATAATCAGAATTATCAATTTGGGTAATTGCAATTATTTCACCTTGGACTTCGATGTTTTTCTTTTTAGCCATTTTAATTGAATGTTTTAGTATTTGTAATTAAGGTTCTTTCAATGAAATTACAAAAAATTTTGAATACAATTTGATTTTCAAAATTTCAACATGACACTTTTTCAATAATTATAATTCCTCACCCAAACCCCAATCTTTTTCCGTAACTTAGTACTACAAACAAAATGCATTATTCTATGGAAGAAAATTCACCCATTGAAGATTTGAACGAAAATCTGAAAGCATATCTCTCAACACGCTATGATCTAGCGGTTTTAAAAACCACAGACAAGGTTTCTGCCATCGGATCTATGACCAGTTTGGCGGTTATTTTGGGCGTTTTTATCACGCTTTTTGTGCTTTTTTTGAGCGTTTCGCTTGGTTTTTTTCTGTCAGATTGGTTCGGAAGTTACTCCTTGGGCTTCTTAACGCTCTCAGGATTTTACTTTTTGCTATTTTTAACAGTGTTGATTTTTCGAAAGTCATTGATTATAAATCCTGTGCGCAACCGATTAATTCGTTCAATTTTAGAAGAGCAATAATTGAAAATTATGGAAAAACAAACTCCTCCAATCAGCAATTATTTGGCTTTGAAGCAACAAATTGCCGTGTTAGAATCTCAAAAAGAAGCGCAAGAATTGGTGTTGAAAGCTAATTTTCATGAAGCTTATCAATCGATTCAACCTGCGAATTTATTAAAGAACGCTTTGTTGCGCGTGCGTGAAGAAAACGAAGTGGCTGGCACGATGGCTGGCGATGCTGGAATCGACTTTGTGGTTGGAAAAATCTTCAAAAAAGACGCATCCGGCGGCGAAGCACTGAAATCTTTGATTTTAAGCGAAATTTTGCACGTATTGTACCACAAATACCACGACAGAATCCACGAATTCATTGGCAAAATGACTGAGAAATTGATTGATTTTGTGAATCCAGAAAAGAACGAAGAAGAATCGGAAGTTTCCGAAACAGAATGATCGAATTTAAAGAATGCGGACTAGTTTTGATGATGGATTTTTCGGCCTTGGAAGAAAGGTTTCACTAACGTGGCTGCTGCGCGGTTTAAAGGCGCACTGAAAAAGTAGACTTTTGGAGGACTTCCGAAGGATGCTGCGAAGCGAACTTACGCAGTGTCAGCGGAGTAGATCACCGACACTTCCGAAGGATGCAGCTAAGCTAAAATCACGTTTTCAGAAGTTTTTAAAATAAAGCGCTTGAGGTGATAATTTGATTTCGTACGAAAATTTGCGCTTTAACTTGATGACTTAGCCTTGAACTTAGCCGCAGGCGATCTCAGCGAAGCTATTTTTTGGTTCTTTTTTATCAAGAAAAAAGAACGAAAGATTACTCATTAAAAAGTGTTTTAAACGGATCAAAACGATTCAAATTATCCACTTCTTTCATTCCGCCGTTTTCAACCCTGAAAACACGTCCTGGAAATTTTTCGACCATCGACATGTCATGCGTTGCCATGATGACAGAAGATTTTTCTTCTTTCGCCACGGTAATCAACAAGCGCATGATTTCTTCCGAAGTTTCCGGATCCAAGTTTCCTGTTGGTTCATCGGCCAAAATCAATTCTGGTTTATTGACCAATGCGCGGGCAATCGCTACACGTTGTTGTTCTCCGCCAGACAAAGTATGCGGCATCAAATTCGCTTTGTTCTCTATGCCAACCATTTTTAAAACGCCTGTCGCACGTTGTTCCATTTGTTGCTTGTCTTTCCAACCTGTGGATTGCATCACGAAGTACAAATTTTTGATCACAGAACGGTCCATCAGCAACTGAAAATCTTGGAAAATGATCCCAATTTTTCGGCGCAACATCGGAATGTCTTTGCGTTTTAGTGTCAATAAATCAAATCCTGCAACATCGCCTTTTCCGTCCGTGAGAGGCAATTCGCCAAACAACGTTTTAAGCAAACTGCTTTTTCCGCTTCCCGTTTTACCGATCAAGTAAATGATTTCATTGGCTTGCAACTCAAAATTGATGTTGTTCAAGACCAACTCTTTTTGTTGATAGATTTTGGCGTCTTTTAATCGAATTACTTGTCCCACGGGTGAAAGATTTAGTGTAAAGTTGCGGATTTATTCCCCATCGTACGGCAGAATTTCAAAATAATTTGAACACAGCCGCGTTTAAAACTTTTAGGCATGCTCTCCAAAACACAGCCTCAAGTCGTTTAATTTTATCCTTTTTAAAAAATATAGAACTTTATGAACCGTTTCTTGGTCATATTATCGATGTTGGCTACCCTGAATTTGGGCGCACAAACTTCTGAAAAATACAACAGTGAATACGCTGCTTTTTTCCGTGGAGAAGAATTATTCGAAAAAGAACAATACAGCGCAGCAAGAAAAGAGTTTCGTGGATTTATTGATCAATTTGCGCAAAAAAACGATCCTTTTTACCTGAAAGCGCTTTATTATGAAGGAGTTTCAGCCTTGGAATTGTTTAACAACGACGGCGTGAAATTGCTGGAAGATTTCAATAAAAACTATCCAGAAAGCATTTATCGAACCAAAATTTACTACAAATTAGGAAGGTATTATTACCAGAAAAAAGACTTCAAAGAAGCCATCGCTTGGTTCAATAAATTGCATGCGTTGGATTTGGAAGCCGACGACAAAGACGAATTTTTCTTCAAATTAGGATACGCCAATTTCCAAGAAAACAATTTTCCAGCTGCCCGCGCTGCATTTTATGAAGTGAGAAACAGCACTTCGCAATATGGCGCGCCTTCATTGTACTATTATTCACACATTGCCTACAACGAAAAATCCTACCAAACAGCCTTGGAAGGTTTTGAAAAATTATTGGGAGATAAACGATTCAGAGAAGTCGTTCCTTATTACATCACACAAATTTATTACTTGCAAGGTCGATATGAAGATGTTGCCAAATTCGCACCAGCGTTGGTTGACAGTGTGAAATCGACCAGCATGAGCAGCATGAATCATTTGATTGGTGACGCTTTTTACCGCGTGGGGAAATACGACGAAGCAGTAATGTATTTGGAAAAATACAATTCAAAAGCAAACACAACCCGCGACGAAGATTATGAATTGGGTTATGCCTATTATAGAAGTTCCAATTTCGACAAAGCAATTCAATTGTTTGACCGTGTTTCGAGAGTGAAAGATACCTTGGGACAAATTGCATTTTACCACATTGGCGAATGTTACCTCAAAAAAGGAAACAACGCTTATGCGAGAACGGCTTTTGAAGAAGCAGCAGTGATGGATGTGGACGCCAAAATCCAGGAAGATGCTTTGTACAATTATGCGATTTTGTCCTATAAATTAGATGTAAATCCTTATGACGAAGCAGTGGAAGCTTTGGGATTGTATCTCAAAAAATATCCAAATTCAGACCGAAAAAACGAAGTGTATCAATATTTGGTGAATGTTTACACTTCAACCAATAACTACGAAGCGGCGCTGAAATCCTTGGATAAATTAGCAACCAAAGACATTCGCTTGAAAACGGCTTATCAAATTGTGGCGTTCAATCACGGCGTGGAATTGTTTCAGAAAGCATCTTACGTGAAAGCGATTGATGCCTTTGAATTGGTTGACAAATATCCAATCGACGCGGAAATTGCTGCCAAAGCAAAATTTTGGATTGCAGATGCTTACTACCAAATGAAAAACGATGCGAAAGCCATTCAAGGATACAAATCTTTCCTTTCGCTTCCTGGAAATGTTTCCTCGAGTTTGCGCGCTGATGCTTACTATAATTTGGGTTACGCTTATTTGAATACAGCCAAAAAGGACAAAACCTTGCAAAATCCGCTGTTGGAAGACGCTTTCAAAAACTACCTTTCACAAGGAAATTTGAAAAATAAATCGAAAAAAGCCGATGCTTACATGCGTTTGGCGGATTATTACTATATCACCAAGAAAAATGAATTGGCGATTAAGAACTACAAAGAAGTCTATGAATTGAAAGCTGGAAATGAAGACCAAGCCTTGTATTTCATGTCGTTGACGTACGGTTTGACCGACAAAGGGTTGGACGATAAAATCAAAAATTTGCAAGACATCGTCAACAATTATCCACGTTCGCAATACATCATGGCTTCGATTTATGAAATTGGGATGAGTTTTAGAGCGAAAGAGCAAGACGACAAAGCATTGCCATATTTCCAACAATTGGTGACTGATTATCCAACGTATATCTTGGTGCGCGAAGCGAAAATCAATATTGCGGACATTTATTTCAAGAGAAAAGAATACGCAAAATCGGAAGATTTATACAAGAAAATCTTGGCTGAATACGGCACCGACCGCGAAACTTGCATCGACGGTGTGAAAGGGTTGAGCGATATTTACAAAGCGCAAAAACAACTGGATAGAATCGAAGAATTGAAAGTGTATAACTGCTCAGATGAGGTTGTGGATGATTTGGAAGACAGTTATTACAGTGCTGCTTTTGAACCATACGAAGACAGTTCATTTACAGAAGCAATTCCCGATTTGGAGAAATATTTGTCTAAATATCCAGACGGAAAATATGAAGTTGAAATCCAAGCATATTTGGCAAACGCTTATTTCAGAACAGGAAATGAAGTCAAAGCATTGGAAATGTACCGCGCTTTGTTGGAAAAACCAAATACAGAATTTACAGAATTGGCAGCGATTCGCGTTTCGAAAAACTTGTACAACAGCGGTGATTATGAAACAGCAATGTTCTATTACGCCAAGCTGGAAAAAGTATCTTCTCGACCAAGTACTTTGCACAACACACAAATTGGGTTGATGCGTTGTAATTTCTTCCTCGAAAATTGGTTGAGCGCCTCAGAATATTCCAAAAAAGTACTTGCCAACACCTTGACGGCTTCCACCATTAAACTGGAATCGGAATATGTGAAAGGAATTTCCTTCTATCAGTTGGAAAATTATACCGAAGCGAAACCGTCGTTGGAATGGGTGGTAAAAAACACCACGACTGTGATGGCACCAGAATCGAAGTTTTACTTGGCTGAAATGTACTACAAGCAAAAAGAACATGTAAAAGCCGAAACTGAAATTCGCGCCTTATTGAAAATGAAACCATCCTATGATTTCTGGATTGCGAAGGCTTTGATTTTACAATCCAAAGTGTTGATTGCCAAACAAGATTTGTTTCAAGCGGAACATACTTTGCAATCTGTGATTGAAAACTACACCATTCAAGATGACGGCATTTTGCTAGAAGCGAACCAACTTTGGGACGAATTGATGCAATTGAAATCAACGCCAAAAGTGGTAGAAGAAAAGAAATCGACAGAAATCGAAATTAACGAAAAAGACAATTAATCATGTTCAAATATTTCATTTTAATCGCATTTAGTGTCATTGGATTGACCAGTTTTGCTCAAATAAAGCAAGACGAGGAAAGCGTTTTGGTAAAAGCCAACAGAACAGTTCCAGAAGCATACAGAATTGTGGAGTCTCCAAAAATCATCGACACAGTGATTCCGCAATCGGAAGTAGAATATCCACTGCTTTCGCTGAAATATGAAACCAAAATCATTTTGGATACCATTGAGCCAGCGACAGTAAAATTGGTTGACAAATTGCCGCAATTGTATAGTTCTTATGTCAAAGTGGGAATTGGATCTACTTTCATGCCTTTGGGAGAAATTTATTACAACAATGCACGCTCACGCAAATATGTTTACGGCGGACATTTGAAACATTTGAGTTCATTTGGCAACATCAAAGGCTACGCACCAGCGCAATTCGACCGCACAAGTTTGAATATTTTTGGTGGTATCAACGAAAAAAATTACACTGCGCGAGGCGAATTTATCAACAACAACAGAGGTTTGCACCAATACGGTTTCAAGAATGAAAAAGCAGACCGCGACAGCATTCAAAATCGTTTCAATGAAATTGGCGCACAATTTTCTTTTGCTTCACACAAGAAAGACAGCGCTAATTTGAACTACAAAGTTGGCTTGGCTTATTTCAATTTTCAAGACAAAAAATCTAAAATTGACAGTTTGGCGAATTGGAGAGGACGAGAAAATTATTTCGCAGCAACAAGTTCGTTTTGGTACCAAATGGGCAAGGAAGTTTTTGCAGCAGATTTGAACATCCGTTACAACGGCTACAAATACGGCGAAAAAGACGCAGGTTTGAATTCTTTGGACACAGGAATCATCAAAAACAACACGATTGTGAACTTGAAACCAAGCATCACAACGTATGCGATGAACAACAAATTGAAAGCACAAGTTGGGATCGACATCACGATTGACGCGCAAGAAAAAGCGAAATTTTACATTTATCCCGTGGCGGAAGTCAAGTATTCCATGTTTGACGACATTTTAATTCCTTACGCAGGAATCAAGGGCGGATTGAAACAAAACACGTTCAAAAGTTTGAGTTTAGAAAACGAATTCATTCTTTCCAATGTGCAATTGCAAAACGAAAGCAACACGCTCAACGCCTTCATTGGTTTTAAAGGAACGTTGACCAAAAGAATTGCTTTCAACGCCAGTGCGAGCTTCTCAAACCACAAAAACAAAGCTTTGTTTGTGACTGATACGGTTTATGCCACAGGAAGAAATCAATTCAGGGTGATTTACGACACGATGAACATCGCCACTATTGAAGGATCGATTTCTTACCAAATGTCTGAAAAATTGAAAATTGATGGCGTTGCGAAGTTCTTTTCATACAATGCTAAAAACAATTCGTTTGCTTGGAATTTACCTCAATTTCAATTGATTGCACGAGGAAGTTACAATTTGTTTGACAAATTTCTCATCAATTTGGACATGAATTACGAAGGCGGAAGAAAAGCCTTGGTGTATGAAAAAGGCACCAATGTGACATTAGAAGACGGACAATTTGCCCAAAAATTGGGATTCATCGCAGACGTAAATTTGGGCGTAGAATACCGCTACAACAAACGCATTTCCGCATTTCTACAATTCAACAATTTAGCTGCACAAAGATACCAACGTTGGTACAACTACCAAGTGCAAGGCTTCCAAGTGATGGGTGGCGTGACGTTTAGGTTTTAGGGAATTTAGAGTTTAAAATATTGAAAGCTTGCAGGAATTGGTTTTTGCAAGCTTTTTTTGTACAAATATGAATGCAACTTATGAGTAATACCTTAAAAACCAATCAAATTCTCAAAATTATTTCTTAAATTGCTGCTATGAAAAAATTTTTCTTTTCGTTTTTGTTGTGTTTTGCCTTGTTGGAAGTGCATGGACAGGTGAATTTGGTGCCGAATCCTAGTTTTGAGGAAAGGACAGGTTGTCCGCAAGGTTTTCCAGATTTGGAAGGAATACTAAATGATTGGATATCATTTACTGGTACGCCAGATTATTTTCACAATTGTTCAGAAATCTGCGGATATAATAGCAATAGAGGTTTTCAAGAACCAAATTCAGGAGAAGCTTTTTCAGGTTTTTTAGTTTATAAAAAAAGTTTGCCAAACATTAGAGAGCATTTAGGAATACAACTTACATCGCCACTAATAATTGGAACAAGATATTATGTTAGTTTTTTTGTCACACCAGCATATAGATATTCTTCACAATTTAATCTTGCTTGTAATAAATTGGGCGGTATGTTTACAACAAATAGCTCTTACTTCCCTAGTGGTTATACCACATTATTAAATAACCCACAGGTTTATGTAGATAGTATTATTAGTGATACTTCAAATTGGGTTAAAATAAGAGGTTCATTTATTGCAGACTCTGCATATCAATTTTTAAGTTTAGGTAATTTTTTTGAAGATCAATTAATAGATACATTAGAATTCCCTAGTATTGCTGTTTCATTTGAAAGTTATTATTTTTTAGATGATGTTTGTGTTAGTTCAGATTCATTATATACTGAAAATTGGACAACATTAAGTGTATCAAACTTATCGTTGGATATAATTACTATTAATCCAAATCCTGCGAGTGACTTCCTCCACATAAATTCACAAAATAAAATTGAGAATATTGAAATCTATGACTTTTTTGGTCAATTGATTTTTAGTCAACAAAATTTTCCAAACGAAGAGTACGTTTTAAATATTGAGAAAATTAGCTCAGGAATTTATTTTGTCAAAATTAGAACTGAATTTGCCGAAACCATAAAGAAAATGGTGAAGGAATAAACCAATTAAAAACCACAAAAAAAGCTTGCAAAAGTTCAATTTCAACAAGCTTTTTAATTTTATATCAATAGTGTTTAAAACTCTGCATTCCCTGGCGTTCTTGGGAAAGGAATCACGTCGCGGATATTGCTCATTCCGGTAACGAACATCACCATGCGCTCAAATCCTAAACCGAAACCTGCGTGAGGCACCGTTCCGAATTTGCGTGTTTCTAAATACCACCAAAGATCTTCTTCGTGAATTCCGAAATCGGCGCATTTCTTTTTCAATACATCCAAACGTTCTTCACGTTGCGAACCGCCCACCATTTCTCCAATGCCTGGAAACAAAATGTCCATCGCGGCAACCGTTTCTTTTCCAGCTTCGCAACCTTCGTTTGCACGCATATAGAAAGCCTTGAAAGAAGCAGGATAATCAGTGATAATCACAGGGCGTTTGAATTCTTTTTCAACCAAATAGCGCTCATGTTCTGATTGCAAATCTGTTCCCCAAGTAACGTCGTATTTGAATTTTTTCTTTTTGAAAGGCGTTGAATTCATCAACACTTCAATCGCTTCTGTATATGTAATGCGTTTGAAATCGTTGGTTGTAACAAATTCAAGTCGCTCTAGCAAAGTCAATTCATTGCGCTCATTGACAGGTTTTGAAGCTTGCTCAGTGATTTCTCTTTCGTTCAAGAATTTCAAATCATCTGCGCAATTTTCCATCACGTATTTGCAAATGTATTTCAACATTTCCTCCGCCAAATCCATGTTGTCGTGGATGTCGTTGAACGCTACTTCAGGTTCGATCATCCAAAACTCCGCCAAGTGGCGAGAAGTATTGGAGTTTTCCGCGCGGAATGTTGGTCCGAAAGTATAAACTTGACCCAAAGCCAAGGCAGCCAATTCCGCTTCCAATTGACCAGAAACCGTCAAGTTTACAGATTTACTGAAAAAATCTTCCGAAAAATCAACTTTTCCGTCTTCTGTTTTTGGTAAATTTTCTAAATCTAAGTTGGTTACATGAAACATTTCGCCCGCACCTTCAGCGTCTGAACCCGTGATGATTGGCGTATGTAAATAGTAAAAACCTTTGTTGTTGAAGAATTGATGAATCGCAAACGACACTGCGTGACGCACTCTGAAAACCGCGCCAAACAAGTTTGTTCTGAAACGCAAATGCGCTTGTTCACGCAAAAATTCCAAGCTGTGTTTTTTCGGTTGCATCACCGTTTTTTGAATATCGTCAGGATTCGCTTCACCGATAATTTCGATTTCAGTTACTTGCAATTCAATCGATTGTCCAGCACCTTGAGAAGCCACAATTTCGCCAGTCAAACCAATGGCTGCACCCGTTGTGATTTTTTTCAAAATTGCTTCGTCGTATTTTTCAAAATCAACCACTGCCTGCAAATTATTGATTGTTGAACCGTCATTCAATTGAATAAAACGATTACTGCGGAATGCGCGAACCCATCCTTTCACAACCAAAATTTGTCCGACTTCAGCCTGACTCAAAACTTCTGCAATTTTTACTCTCTTCATTTTTATAAAATATAGGCTACAAAAATAAATAAATAAGTTGAAGAATCGCTTGAAAAAGGGAAGGATTAGCGATGCAAAAAGCGCTTTTTGAAATAAATATGCAAGAATTTTAAAAAATCTTTCCCGTAGGGAAAAAGTAGAAAATGATTAAAATTTCAACAAAAATTACCGCGAAAGTGTTGTGGATTAAAAATTAGTTTATACATTTGATTAAAATTTCGTCAAAACAATGTTTAAAATATTATCAAGATGACAACATTAAAAGTAAATGACAAAGCACCGAATTTTGTTGGTTTAGATCAGCAAGGAAAAACGATTCAAACAGCAGATTTTGCAGGAAAGAAATACGCTGTTTATTTTTATCCAAAAGACAACACGCCAGGTTGCACCGTGCAGGCATGTAATTTGAGAGACAATTACGACGCATTGGCAGAAGCGAGAATTTCTATTATCGGTGTGAGCATGGATTCAGAAGTTTCTCACCAAAAATTCATTTCGAAATTTGATTTGCCTTTTCCTTTGATTGCGGATACAGACAAAAAAGTGATTGAAGCTTTTCAAGTTTGGGGTTCAAAAAAATTCATGGGCAAGGAATATGATGGAATTCACCGCACCACTTTTGTGATGGATGAAAACAATGTGATTCAAGGCATCATTTCAAAACCTAAAACCAAAGATCACGCAAGCGAAATTTTAGAAATTTTCAATAAATAATATTTTTTTTCAAGAACGTAAATAGATTACGTATAACCACCCCCAACTTTGCATCACAATTAAACCCGACAATGTTTGTGCTAGAGGATAAACGATAATCGAAAGCAAGCTTTGTCAAATAACAAATAAAAAATAAACGATATGGCAGTTAAAGAAGTAAATGCAGACAAATTAAAAGCGCTTCAACTTACAATGGAGAAGTTGGACAAAACTTACGGTAAAGGAACTGTAATGAAATTAGGCGATGCACCGATTGAAGAAATGGAAGTTATTTCTTCAGGTTCAGTAACCCTAGATTTAGCGCTTGGTGTAAATGGTTATCCAAAAGGAAGAATCATTGAAATATACGGACCAGAATCATCTGGAAAAACAACTTTGGCAATTCACGCGATTGCTGAATGTCAAAAAGCAGGTGGAATTGCAGCTTTCATTGATGCTGAGCACGCTTTCGACCAATTTTATGCACAAAAATTGGGTGTTAATGTCAACGAATTGTTGATTTCACAACCAGACAATGGAGAGCAAGCATTAGAAATCGCAGACAATTTGATCCGTTCAGGAGCGATTGATTTAATTGTGATTGACTCCGTAGCAGCATTGACGCCAAAAGCGGAAATCGAAGGAGAAATGGGCGATTCTCAAATGGGATTGCAAGCAAGATTGATGTCGAAAGCATTGAGAAAATTGACAGGATCTATTTCAAAAGCAAAATGTACGTGTATCTTCATCAATCAGTTGCGTGAGAAAATTGGTGTAATGTTCGGAAATCCAGAAACAACGACTGGAGGAAATGCGTTGAAATTCTACGCATCAGTGAGAATTGATATCAGAAGAGCTGCACAAATCAAGGATGGAGAAGAAGTGATTGGTAACCACATCAAAGTGAAAGTGGTAAAAAATAAAGTGGCGCCACCGTTCCGCAAAGCAGAATTCGACATCATGTATGGAGAAGGAATTTCAAAAGTGGGTGAAATCATCGATTTAGGCGTTGAATTCAATATTTTGAAGAAAAGCGGATCTTGGTTCTCTTATGGAGAAACGAGACTAGGACAAGGGCGTGACGCTGTGAAAAGTTTAATTGGCGACAATCCAGAATTGATGGAAGAATTGGAAGCCAAAATCAAAGACGTTCTTGGAGCGAATCCTACATTAATTGAGGAGGTAATCCAGGACTAACTGCATATCGTTTAAGACAGCGCTTCGAAAGAGGCGCTGTTTTTTTTTGATATTTTTTTGAAATGATTGGATGAATTTGTTTTGCCCACGCTGGGGCAATAAAACGAAAAAACATATTTTTTCTAATCATGTTTAGCCTCTCTGAGGCTTTGAAGAAAATGACAATAGCCCTAGAAGGGCTAAACAAATTTAAAAAGAACCCTGAAATATGATCTCCTTGCCCCAGCGCGGGCAAAACAGCGCAAAAGCACCTGGTAAGATTTTTTATCACATGTTGCAGAGTCTCTGAAATTTTAAAGAAAAACATATTAGCCCTAGCAGGGCAGAACAATTTAAAAAAAATAAAGCCGTTCAAATCCTTGCCCCAGCGGGGGCAAAACAGCACCATGTTATACCAAAACAGCAACTTTTATCTCAACCTTTGTAAACCAAAAACAACCAATTATGGCCGATACTTTCACTCAAATTTACTATCACGTTGTTTTCGCAGTCAGAAACCGAAAATATATGATTACAAAAGACATAAAAGAAGATTTGTATAAATATATGTCAGGGATAATAAACAATCAAAAGCAAAAACTGATAATTGTAAATGGAATGCCTGATCATGTTCACATTTTGTTGCAATGTAGGCCTGACGTGAATCTTTCCAACACAGTTAAAGAAATCAAAGAGCATTCGACAAAATACTTGAATAACGAAAAAATGCTTGGTGGAAAATTCTACTGGCAAGCTGGATTTGGAGCGTTTTCTGTTTCAAAAAGAGATGTTGATATGATTATAAATTATATCAAGAATCAGGAAGAACATCATACGAAGAACTCCTTTAAAAATGAATACATTCGATTTTTAAAAGAAAACGAGATTGAATTTAAAGACGAATATCTATTTGATTTTGACTTGAAATGATTGGATGAATTTGTTTTGCCCACGCTGGGGCAATAAAACGAAAAAAAACATGTTTTTTTAAGTGTGTTTAGCCTCTCTGAGGCTTTGAAGATAATGACTAACGGAAAATCGTTTCAGAGTCATGGCAGAGCTAAACCATTTTTAAAAAACCAAAAAGGCTCAACATTGTAGTAAATTTTCCAACAGCCCTAGCAGGGCTAAACAATTTAAAAAGAAACCAGAAAGATGATATCCTTGCCCCAGCGCGGGCAAAACAACAAGTACAAATTTATGTTGGAAGTTTAGCGTCTCAGAAAGTTCACAGAAAACATTTATTAGAAAATTGTCTCATAGCCCTAGCAGGGCTAAACAATTTTAAAAACCACAAACAATCAATATCTTCTACTTGCCCCAGCGGGGCAAAACGTGCATCTTCAATCCTTCTAAGCCTCCAAGAATTTCTTCAACCCTTCTACAATCACAATTTCATTCACGTCTATCCCTTTCAATTCCGATAGATAGTACGAAGCCCAGTCAACGACATTGATAAAGTATATCGAGCGTTCAACGGCTGAATTACCTTTGGCGTTTAACGTATAAACAAAATCCGTTCTGGTTTTTAGGTAATCTTTGGTAAACTGGATGCGTTTCACGTTTTGCGGATGTTCGTCAGGTGTTTCTAGAAACAAAGCACCAAAACGATTGTCACCACCGCCCCAGGCGACCAATTCATTGTGATTCATCTCTGGTAAAACGTGTTGCCAACAAAGCAATTTTCCATTTTCATTGAATTGTTGTTTGGCACGAATCGCGACTGCTTCGTACGCGCTTGTTGCATATATAGCGATGACTTTGTCTTTCAAAAAAGCCGCTAATTTTTTAGCTTGCTCTTGAATTTCTTTTTCTTCTGAAACAATCAATCTACGACCCATTTCGACCGATTTAAGCACATTTCCTTGAATAAATTCCAACTGAAAAAACAGGTTTAAAATTTGAATCAAAGAAAATGCAACTGCTGCACGCGGTTGATTTCCGCTTGGAACTAGCGCGCAATCGAAACCTTTTTCTTTGCAAAATGCTGCCAATTTTCCGCCTGAGCAAACACCCACAATGTGCGCGCCTTTTGCGTAAGCTTTTTGAATTGTTTCTAAAGATTCTTCGGTGTTGCCAGAATAAGAAGAACCAATTACCAGAGAATTTTCATTTACAAAATGCGGCAAATAATAATCTTGCAAGAAAATCACTGGAATTTTCAATTCATCTTGCGTCCATTGAACTGCCAATTTAGCACCAATTCCAGAACCTCCCATACCACAAACCACGATGTTGTGAATTGCATTTGCAGGTTTTTGGTATTTCATTTCAGAAGCAATTTGAAAAGCGTCGGTTATGTTTGCTGGAAATTGAGCGATAAGCTTGTGCATAGCGTTTTTAATTTTTTCGCAAAGTTAAGGAATAATGAATGAAATAAATGGAATCACCATATATTGAAAATCTTAGCACATATAATTTTGTTTACCTTTGTCCCACAAATCAAAGACAATGAAATCAAGAAAAGCGTCAGAAACATTAGCCATCACCACAAGAATAGTTTTACCAAATGATACCAATACTTTGGGGAATTTATTTGGAGGTCAATTACTCGCATGGATGGATGTAATTGCCAGCGTATCAGCACACAGACATTCACGTCGTGTGGTAGTTACTGCTTCTGTAAACAATGTTTCGTTTCGCGAACCAATTACGCATTCTTCTATTGTAACCTTGGAAGCGAAAGTTTCTCGTGCGTTTAGTTCTTCGATGGAAGTTTTTGTGGATGTTTTCGTAGAAGATCCAGTGACTGGTAAAACCAGAAAATCAAACGAAGCGATTTATACATTTGTCGCAGTAGATCAAAACGGCGGCCCGATTCAAGTGCCAGAATTGATTCCAGAAACAGAGGAAGAGAAAGCACGATTTGACGGTGCCATGCGTAGAAAAGAATTGAGTTTGATTTTGGCTGGAAAAATGAAGCCAAGTGAAGCCAAAGAACTGCGCGCGTTGTTTAATGAGGAGTAGAAACTGAGCTGAATTTTAAATTCACATCTACGGCAATCGCTTTTGCGTCTTGTAAATTCATGCAATTGAAATGCTTTTTCGGACAACTTTTAAATCCAATTTTGGAACAAGGACGACATTTCAAATCATTTACTTCGTGGATAGAAAATCCATTTTCATCTTGCGGGTAATATGGATACATTCCCAATGCAGGAACGGTATTTCCCCAAACGCTTACTATTGGAATTTGAAATGCAGAAGCGATGTGCATCAAACCAGTGTCGTGTGTCAATAAAACAGCTGCTTGTTTGACAATACTCGCAGATTGGCGCAAAGAAAACTCCCCGCATGCGTTTATAATTTTTTGATTCGGAAGCGCTTTGATAATGTTATCTGCTGTTTCTTTATCCATCGGTCCACCAGCTAAAACTATTGGAAATTGGATTTTCTCTACCACTTCAATCATTTTAGAAATCGGCATTCTTTTGGTAGCAAATTGTGCGCCTATCGCAAAGGCTACAAATTTTTTGCTTTCAACGCCAAGTGATGCAACATCAATTTCGTCGGCTGTTTGAAAAAAGAAATCGCAAGGAAGATGGTCGTTTACAACATGTAGTTTTTCAACCGCTTTGAAATACCTTTCGACAACGTGAACATTCGTTTTCATGGGTTTTTTGAAGTTCACCAACAACCATTTTTCGATATTCAATTTAGGAAAACTAGCATGTGGAACGCCTAGTTTGCGAATTAGGTTTTTGGTTCTGATGTTGGTGTGCAAATCAACTAAAAAATCAAATTTTTTAGCTTTCAATTGCGGAATCAGTTCATCGATGGATTTTTCTATCGTCCAAGTTTTGCTGATGAAAGGATTTGTAGCAACAATGCTTTCGAAAGATTTTTTCGTAAGAAAATGAATTTCAGCTTCGGGAATTTGTTGGTGTATGCATCTGACGATTGGAGAAGTCAATACAATGTCTCCAATTGAACTAAAACGCACCACTAAAATCTTCATGAATTCAAAGGTAATAGAATATTTGAAACAAAAAAAAGGCGTGTATCAAATGACACACACCTTTCAAAGTATGATTGAGAATATTATTCTTTGATCAATTTCAATACTTCAGTTCCTTTGTCATGATTTACAGTAACAAAGTATAAACCGTTGTTCAATCCTTCCAAATTCATTTCTAAAGAAGCACCTTCAAACATGTTGTATGTTTTAACGATTTTTCCTTCAGCATTTGTCAAAGTGATATTGTTTTGACCTTTCAATCCTTCAATTATCGCTTTGTTGTTTGCTGGATTAGGGAACAATTTAAATATTGAATTAGAATTTTCGTCCAAATCTGCAGTACAAGTTCCTATTACAATTTTGTAATATGTCAAAGTAAAATCTTGAGATTGTGGCAAACCTTGAACTGTTACATAAGCAGTTAAGTCAAAAACTAAGTTGTAAGTTCCTGCTGTATTGCAAGTACCTTCTATCACGGCGCAACCTGTTTCACCACCTAAGAAAGCACAAGAGTTTGGGTTACAAGAAAAGTTAATCCCAGGAGGAAGACCAGATACATTAACTAATTTGATACTGTCAATTGTTGCAGGAACAGGAAAACCAAAAACTGGCACAGTTGTATCCGAAGGCACAACGTTTTGTACAATTTGTTCATAAGGTTGTCCCGCACATCCGCCAACAAAGTTTGTGGCACTGTCTGGGTAAATTCCTGAACTAGTCAAAGTAGGATCAGGAGTACATTGAGCATTCAAATTCAATGCTCCAAAAAACGCTATTGAAGCTAAAAGTAATAGTTTTTTCATAGTTATTCATTTATGATTTACAAGGTAAAAGTAAAACAAAAAATAGATATTTGGATAATCAACTAAAAAAAAATGATTTTTAGCTTTTAACATTTGCTTTTTTTCAAGCCAATTTATATCTCTTTCCAGGCAAAGATTTTACCAATCCTAAAAATTCAAGATTCAATAATAACCCACTTATTGTTCCAACAGAAACGCCAATTTTCAAGGTTAAAAAATCGATACTTGCTGTTTCTTTTTCTTGCAAAAATGTAACTATTTCTTTTTCTTCTTCATTTAAATCATTTAAAAATAGGTTTTTCTGAACTGGGACTGATGTTTTTTCATTTCCCCAATCCATAATTCTAAAAAAATCTTTGCTTTCGGTGATTAGGTGGGCTCTATCTTGCTGAATTAGAAAATTGCAACCTTTTGAATATTCTTTAAAAATATCTCCTGGGTAAGCGAAAACATCACGGTTGTAGTCATTTGCAAGTTCAGCTGTAATTAGTGAACCACCTTTTGCACCACTTTCAATGACTATTGTTGCATCGCACATACCAGCAACGATTCGATTTCTCATTGGAAAATTCATTCTATCAGGATCAGTTCCGGGAAGAAATTCAGTTAAGATTCCGCCATTTTTTTGCATTTGCAAAGCAGTATTTTTGTGAATTGCAGGATACATTCGATCTAATCCATGACCTAAAACACCAATAGTTTCAACACCGTATTTCACGCACAATTGATGCACATAAATATCAATTCCGTAAGCCAAACCACTTACCACGACGATGTTTTTTCCAACAAAAGAGGAAATTAATTCTTCACAAATGGCTTTTCCGTAATCAGAAGCATTGCGTGTTCCAACAATGGCAACTGTCTTTGGCGCATTGAAGTTCATTTCTCCCTTGCCATATAAAATCAAAGGAGCATCGTCACATTGATTTAATCGTTGTGGAAAATCAACAGATTGATAAAAATAACTTTTAATGGAATTTTTAACAAAATATTCAACAAATGGTTCAGCCAATTTTAAAGCCTCTTCTCTTTTTATTTGAGACAATGTCACTTGTCCTAAACCTTGAATCTTCAATAAATTATAGGCTTTTTCTTTAAAAAAAGTTTCAACGCTATCCACTTGAGAAAGAATGTTTCTGATTCTTTTTTTCCCAACTTTATTCAATAAAGTGAGTGCAATTTGTTGTTGTAAATCGGTATAATTCAAAATAATTGGTATTTTCGGCATACTAAAGTTAAGCAAAAAATACTATGAAACAAATTTTACTATTCATTTTTCTTCCTGTATTTTGCTATGGACAGGACATCAAAGGAAAAGTAGTCGATAATTCGAATAATCAAGGTTTACCCGGAGCTAAATTGCAGACTTCCGAAGGAAAAAAAGCAACGGCCAATCCAGACGGATCTTTTAGCATAGCCTATAACCAACTTCCTTTTAAATTGATTGTTTCAGCTGAAACATTTGTTAATGATACCATCGATATTACTACTGCTGAATACATCACCTTAAAATTAAACCCAGAAGTTGTTGAAATAAACACTTTGGTTGTTACAGCATCTAGAAGGGGACAAAGTATCGAAGAGGTTCCAATTTCAATGGAAGTTTTGAAACCAGCATTGGTTGATAATAAAGCAATTTCGGATTTGGAACAAGCAGTTGACCAAAGTCCTGGTGTATATGCGATGGATGGCCAAGTCAGTATTCGAGGAGGAAGTGGATATTCTTATGGAGCAGGAAGTCGTGTATTGTTGCTTTGGAATGATGTTCCTATGTTGTCTGGAGATGCCGGCGATGCCAAATGGAATACTATCCCGATGGAAATTTCTTCCAGGATAGAAGTAATTAAAGGAGCTTCCTCTGTACTTTATGGAAGTGGTGCTTTAAATGGAATTATCGCTGTAACAGAAAGAGATCCTAGCAAGAAGGGCGAATTAAAAGTTAAACTTCAATCTGGAATTTACGACGATGCAAAAAGGGCAAGTTTAAATTGGCGAAGAACAAATCCTACCTTTCAATTGGCTGAAATTTCCTATGGTAAAATGTACCGCAAATTTGGGTATAATGTTTCTGCTACAAGCTTTATCAATAAAGGCTATAGAGACGGGGAATCAGAGCGAAGAGGAAGAATAAGTGGATCTTTTATTTATAAACCAGAAAAAGTGAAAGGCTTGAAAATGGGTTTAGGATATTCTGTTCATTATCAAGAATTAGGATCGTTTGTGGTTTGGGAAAGTGATTCTTTAGCCTATCAGCCTCAGGGAGGAAGCGATATCAATGTTGCAGGTTCTTCATTAATTATCAATAAGGGAACAAGAATAAACATCGATCCCTATGTGAAATATATAACGAAAAGAGGGAATAAACATAATCTTCGCTCAAGAGTTTATAGGGTTTTAAATGAAAGTATCACAAACTCTGCTCAAAACTCGATTGCTTTAACATATTACACGGACTACAATTACCAAAAAACATGGAATAAAACTTGGTTTTTAACAGTAGGTGCAACAGCATTTACTTCTGTAGTAAAGTCGGCATTGTACGGTGATCATCAATCCAACAACTACTCTGGCTATGCGCAATTAGAAAAAAAATATAAAAAATTGGATTTCACTGCGGGCTTAAGATTTGAATATTTTGATCAAGATGGAAAAAAGGGAGATTCAGATTATTACTTCGGCAAGAATCGAGAAAGTAAAATCCCCGTTTTTCCAATTTTGAGAACAGCTGTGCATTATGAGTTATTTAAGTATACGCATTTAAGAGCTTCTTTTGGTCAGGGTGTTCGCTATCCTGCTATTGCCGAAAGATATACTCAAACATCGGTTGGAAGTTTGAATGTTTTCCCTAACCCATATTTGCAAAGAGAAACTGGTTGGGCTGCTGAAATTGGTTTCAAACAAGGAGTGAAAATCGGTGAAAATTGGAAAGGTTTGCTAGATGTTTCTGGCTTTGTGAATCAATACAATGACATGATGGAATTTACTTTTGGTGTTTATGATCCAAGAAATGGGAATCCCTTAGACCCTACAAAACCAGCTGACGCAGCCATTTTCAGTGAACTTATATCTCAAGGCTATCAAATTTCAAACTTGGTTGGGTTTAGAGCATCAAATGCTGAAAAAGCAAGAATTTCTGGAATTGAAGGATCTTTCAGTAGTGAAGGAAAGATAGGAAAGGTTGAATTGAGAACGTTGATTGGATATACCTATATGAATCCAATCAGTTTAAACAATAATGAGTCTTATCGATCAACATTTTCAGATACTACAGGAAATTTATTGAAATATCGATTTAAACATTTGGCTAAAGCAGATGTAGAGGCTGTTTACAAAGGTTTCAGTTTGGGATTTTCAGTTAGATATAACAGTTTCATGAAAAACATTGACAAAATTTTTGAAGAAGAAGTTTTGCCTGCTTCTGGGATATACATTCTTCCTGGTTTGAAAAAATACAGACAAGAAAACAACGGAGGCAATTTGGTTTTTGATGCTAGAATTGGATATGAAATCAATGAAAATTACCGCCTAGGTTTTGTAGTGAATAACTTTCTAAACACAGAATACATGGGTCGCCCTGGAGACATCCAAGCACCTAGAAATTTCATTTTGCAAATTCAAGCCAAAATCTAATTTCATTCTAATTAAATTTTTTTAGACTGTCAATTTCTCAATGAAGTTGACAGTTTTTTTATGCTATAAAATTTCTAATTTAGCAGTGAAATCAAAACAACAAAAATTTGAAAGTTTTAGGCATTATACCAGCAAGATACGGGTCTTCTCGATTTCCGGGAAAACCACTGATTGATTTAAAAGGCAAAACCATGATACAACGCGTATATGAAGGCGCTAAAAAATCAACGATGCTTTCAGATGTGATTGTAGCAACTGATGATCAGAGAATTGTAGATGCTGTAGAATCTTTTGGAGGAAAAGTAATGATGACCAAAGATTCGCATCCAAGTGGCACAGACCGTTGTGGCGAAATCGCGGCGAATTTTAATGACATTGATGTGGTCATTAACATTCAAGGGGATGAACCATTGGTTGATTTCAGGCAGTTGGATGCTTTGATTGAAGTATTTATTGATCCACAAGTTAAGATTGCTACTCTAGGAATTAGAGACATTGATATGGAAGCGATTTTAAATCCCAATCGAATTAAAGTCGTCGTTAATCATGAAAATCAAGCCTTGTACTTTTCAAGAAGTCCCATTCCTAATTTCGCCAATTCTAAGGAAAATCCGCTCACCCAATATCCTTATTTGCGCCACATTGGTTTGTATGCCTATCGAGCAGAAACATTAAAAACAATTATTCAATTGGCACCAACTTTTTTAGAACAGATTGAATCTTTAGAACAATTGCGTTGGATGTATTATGGTTTTCCAATCAAAGTGGTGGAAACTGATATTGAAACACCCAATATCGACGTGCCAGAAGATGTAACAAAAGTACTTGCAGCCATTTTTTAATTGGTAGAATAATACCAAGAACAAACCGTTTTAGTTTTTAAAAAAAAATCTAAAATCATTCAGAGGGCTCAAATATTCAAAAATAGACCATCAATATTCATTTTCAAGACTCCAATTCAAACCGTCCTCTATATTTGTAATAGAAATAAGGAGATAAAAATCAGGTTATTATTTGAGTCTTGGTTTCGTAAAGTAAAGAATGTGACGCAACTGCATTGGAGAGGCAGTTTTCATTTTCTAGTTTGATTTAAGAGTATAATAGTTCTTTTGTCACATGATTTACTCGCAACCGTGAACTTGTTCAAAGCTTTAATTGATAACCTGATTTTTTAAATTTGAAACTACAGTTTAATAATAACAATTTGGGCTTTCTGAACAGAAGGCCCTTTTTGATTTTAAACAATCAAAATTCCTCAAAAATGTGAATTTTATAAAAAAATTAAAAAAAATTCAGGTTTAATGTAGTTTTTATTAGTTCAATTCGTGTTTTCATTTATTTTTGCCAAATCAAATAGCAAGCAATGGATAGCAATGAATTTCAATTAGTAGAAAAAGAACAGGTTCATACCTTTCATTTCCCACAAGAAGACATCTTAACAAGTGAATCAGCTCAGAAAGAAAGACGTGCTTCAGTGGATCGCGCTATTACTTTAGGAAATTTAGAACACCAAAAAGTTAGAATTTATTTTGCTGACGATCAAGGTAAAAAAAGAGTTGACACTACCATTTGGGCTGTTACAGATTCAGCAATAGTATTGAAACAAAATACAGTATTACCAATTCACAGAATACTTAAATTAGAAATATAAAAGGTTGTTATGACAAAAAAACGTGCCATTGTAAGTTATGATAAACTCACAATCGATCAGAAAAAGCAATTGTTAGTTGCTTTTCCAGATGGATTTTCAGAAGGAATGACTCAAATCAAGACACCAACAGGAGAAATTTTAGATGCCTTGCTTTGGGAAACCGAAGAAATCATTTATTTGGTTAAACTGAACAAACCAGTAGGAAAACCAGTAAAAGCTCCAATTGACGACGATGACGACGATGATGACGATTTTGAAGATGACATTCCAGATGATGTTAAAGAAGAGGAAACCGAAGATGATGATGTGGATGATGACTATGATGTAGCCGACGACACTGAAGAAGAAGAGGAGGACGAAGACTAAATATTGAAAGGTTGATTTGAGCAAAACAAATCAACCTTTTTTGTGGGACATAGATTCCTGCAAATGCCGATAAATTGCGTATCCCGAAAATTTATCGTTACTTCGCAGTCTTAAATGAAAGCCAATTCAATATTCATCAAGGCTTTCTACAATGATTATATGACCTTTGAAGATTTAGAAGTAAGTGCTCCAATCCTTTCTGCACTCAAAAAAGAAGGATACACAAATCCAACACCCATTCAAGAAAAATCAATTCCAATCGTTTTAAAAGGCGGTGATTTATTGGCTTGTGCACAAACGGGAACAGGAAAAACTGCTGCCTTTTCAGTGCCAATTTTACAATTATTATCTGAAAATATTCAACACGGAAACAAGCGCAAAATTCGTGCTTTAATTGTCACTCCAACGAGAGAATTAGCCATTCAAATTGGCGAAAGTTTAACCGCTTACGGTGCTGATTTGTCGTTGAAAAACACAGTCATTTTTGGCGGTGTTTCCCAATTGGCGCAAGTAAATAGACTGAAAAGTGGCATCGATGTTTTGGTTGCTACACCTGGAAGATTATTAGATTTGATCGCTCAAGGAGAAATTTCTTTGCAACATGTCGAGATTTTTGTACTCGACGAAGCCGACAGAATGTTGGACATGGGATTTATTCACGATGTTAAAAAACTATTGAAAGTCATTCCAGACAAACGTCAATCGCTTTTCTTCTCTGCAACCATGCCTCCAGCAATCGTTGAATTGGCAGGAACAATATTGCAAAACCCTGATAAAGTTGAGGTTACACCGCCTTCATCAACAGTTGAAAAGATTGATCAAGAGTTATACTTTGTTGACAAGGGTAATAAAAATGCTTTGTTGTTGCATATTTTAGAAAATCCTGAAATTGATACGGCGCTTGTGTTTACAAGAACCAAACATGGCGCTGATAAAGTGGTTAAACTACTAGTGAAACACCATATTAAAGCTGAGGCAATTCACGGAAACAAAGCACAAAACGCACGTCAAAGAGCATTGACCAATTTCAAAAATAAAACCATTCGCGTTTTAGTTGCGACGGATATCGCAGCAAGAGGAATTGATGTGGATGCGTTGGCTTACGTGATCAATTTTGAGATTCCAAATATTCCAGAAACGTACGTTCACCGCATTGGTCGTACAGGGCGCGCAGGATTGGAAGGAATGGCGATGTCTTTTTGTGACCACGAGGAAATTGCTTATTTGAGAGACATTGAAAAGTTGATTAAATTGCAAATTCCAAGAAATACCACACATCCTTTCCCAATGGAAGTGGCGCCAAAAATGGACGCGCCAGCTCCTAAAAAAGCGCAAGGCGGCGGTGGACAAAGAAAGCCAAATCCTGGAGCGCAAGGAAGATCCAACTCCAACAAAGCAGCAGCACCAAAATCGAATAAAAGAAAGTTTTTCTCTGCTAAAAAGGGTTAATTCATTCTTTTTTGCAATATATTTTTTGCCATGAATTGTTTAAATAATTCATGGCATTTTTTTTCATTCGTGATTATCTCACTATCTTTGCCCCAAAATCAGAACGCATGGAATTGTTAGACGGAAAAGAAACAGCACGAATCATTAAAGCTGAAATAGCGCAACAAGTTAAAGCAAGGAAAGCGGAAGGAAAAAAAATCCCTCATCTAGCAGCGATTTTAGTAGGAACAGATGGTGGGTCAATGACTTACATTGCAAACAAACTGAAATCTTGCGAAGAATGTGGTTTTGAAAGCACTTTGATGCGATATGACGATTCTGTTTCAGAAGAAGTTTTATTGAACAAAGTCAAACAATTAAACGAAGACAAAAGCATCGACGGTTTTATCGTACAATTGCCATTGCCAGCGCACATTGATGAGATGAAAGTTACTTTAGCGATTGACCCTCAAAAAGATGTAGATGGTTTTCACCCTATGAATTTGGGAAAAATGGCATTGAATTTACCTGGATTTGTATCTGCAACGCCATCAGGAATTATCGAATTAATTAGAAGAAATAATCTTGAAACAGCAGGAAAGAAATGCGTAATCATTGGTCGTTCAAACATTGTTGGAATGCCTTTGAGTATCATGCTTTCTCAAAATACTGAACCTGGAAATTGCACCGTAACGTTAGCGCATAGCCAAACAGTTAATTTGAAAGAAATTTGTTTGACAGCCGACATTATCATCGCTGCGCTTGGTCAACCGAATTTTGTAACTGCAGACATGGTAAAAGAAGGCGCTGTGATCATTGATGTTGGAACAACGCGTGTACAAGATTCGACGAAAGTTTCAGGTTGGAAACTGGTTGGTGATGTCAAATTTGATGAGGTTGCTCCTAAATGTTCTTACATTTCTCCAGTTCCGGGCGGTGTTGGTCCAATGACGATTGCTTCATTGATGATGAACACTTTGAAAGCAATGGATTTGAAAGGGAAATAATATTTTCAATTTATTTTGAGGTGCTAGCACTCATTTCAATTTAAAATTTTTTGGTACTTTTGATTAGCTAGAATTAATCAAAACTCTCCCAATTAATGAAATTCATTGCTAGTATTACTGCTATTTTCTTAGCATTTTCTTGTTTATTTTCCCAAACTACTTTCC
>JBIKJE010000001.1:0-113214 GCA_044361165.1 Crocinitomicaceae bacterium
ATAGAGATGTTATACTCTTTCTCTGCGATGTCTATCATCATATCAAAGATGATTGCTTTTTTATCAGCACGCTCAACCTGGTGCTCAAGCATTGCTTTCTGTTTCTCAAGCAATTTAACCTTTGCTTCCAGCTCCATCAAACGTTGTTCTTGTGTCATTGGCATATTGGATGGTGTTTGATTTTCCCAATCAAAAGTACCATATTTTCTTAACCAATTGACAACAGTTGCACGTCCTTGAATTCCATATTTTCGTTTGGCTGCTGTTACTGAAATAATGCCTGATTCAACTTCACTAACAACAGCTAATTTGAAGGACATTGAATAATCCTTTTGACTGCGCTTTTCATAAGAGACTTTTTCTCCTTTTTCCATAACGATAAAATTGTGTATCGCTATTTCAGGACTAGACACAATCCAAATGTTGAGATTTATGAGGTTAAATCGGAATATTGGGGTAAGATTGTAGTAAAACATCCTGATATTGAGGAAGACAAAATAGTTGATTTTCTTATTGGTAATATTAAAGAATATCCTGAAACTTTAAAAGTCATATCCAAAGAGAAAGCGAGAGATGAGGTAAAAAAAATGTTCCCCCTTTATTTCTAATCTTATGATTAAAGTTGCAAAGATAAATAAAAGGGAACTGCGATTGAATGCAATGTCCTTGAATCTATATGGAACATTTTCGTTTCAAAACGAAATGGATATAGCTTTGTATGAAAGTATAATTCTTGAAGGGATAAAAGAACCTTTGATTATTACAAAATCTTATTTAGTAATATCCGGTAATCGCAGATTACAAGCAATTTTAAATTCTACTACCATTCAAGATGTTCCAATAATTTATAGTGAATTAACAGATGATCAGGTAGATGAATATCAATTGATTACTCACAACATTCAGAGAGTGAAAAATGAAGTCCAAACCGCAAGGGAGTATGAAATGATAGGAAGGCATTACAATATTCGTCAAGGAGTTAAAAAGGATTTAGAGGGAATAGAAAAATCAAAAATAGAAAGGGGAAATCTTCTTGAAGATTGTTATTCAGAAAGTACAATAAAACGAGTTCTTAAGTCAAAAAAAATATTGATGGAACTTGAAGGATTTAATGAAGAAGATGCTTAGGATAAATTGACTGATTTGAGGGTAAATAAGAAAAAAGAGATTAATTCACTATATAAAGATTTAAAACACAAATATGATTCTACAAAAAATGAATTAAGGGCGCAAGAAGAAGATTTATATTCAGATGAATATTTTCAATTGATTCATAGTAATTCGGAAGATTTATCAGAATATTTGGGAGATAAGAGTATTGATTGTATTCCGACTTCACCTCCCTATTATAATGCAATTAGAACTTACCAAGAGGATTCAGATTCAATGTCTAAAGGACAAAAACAATTAGGACACGAAGAAACCCCTGAAGAGTATGTGCAAAACTTAATGAATTCTTTAAGAGAGTGTATTCGCGTATTGAAGAATACAGGTTCTATATTCGTAAATGTTCAAGACCATACTAAAGATGGTGTTTTAATGAATATTCCATTTAGAATTATAAAAGCAATGACAGAAGAAGGTATGTTCAATGTGCAAAATATCATTTGGTATAAAATCAATCCTATTTTTCAGGGTAGAAAGACATTTATTCCCTCTAATGAATATATCTTACATTTTGTCAAAGATGTTAAACAATATAAATGGAGAACAAATTGGTTTGAAAAAGAAGATGAATTTTTAGGTCAAATTATTCACGGGACTCCAGAAGGCAAAATCCGCCAATTCCGTTCAGTACTGATATATCCTTCAAATAAGGAAGATGGTTCAGGAATTGTTCAAGGGTTAATTCAAACCCATACAGTAAACAATCATTACCTTGTAAAATTATTAAGACGAAAAGGCTACGAATTACAACATAATGCCCTTTTTCCTTTGGAGGTGCCAATGATTTGTATTCTTTCAACTACTGATAGAGGGGATAGTATTTTAGATGTTTTTTCAGGAATGGCAACTACTGGACTAATTGCATACGCTCACGGATGTAAATATTATGGAGTTGATAAATCAAGGGTTTATTCTATTAAAGCAGGGCATCGCATTCAAGATTTTTTAGATAACAATCAACATTTGGTAAAAAGGAACCAGCTGTCTTAATGTAAATTAAATTAGTATATTTGAATTGAATATAACAACCCGAATTATGAAGAAGATATTGTATGTTGTGAATGTTGTTTTAATTTTATTGGTATTTATTTTGTTTTACCGAGTAAATAAAAGTGATGAAAATTTGGCAAGATATGTCAAAATAACCCAAAAAATAAACATAATAAATTTAAGAAGTATTTTCAATGAAAGAAGTATTTCTATTGGTAAGTTAACTTACAATGGATTAAATAGCCAAAATGATGGAATAAAATCAACAACTTACAAACCATTTAAGACCATTAGATTACTTGAATTAAATTGCGACATTATTAATGGAGAATTTAATATCATTGAAAATTTCTATTATGCAGAGAATTTAAAAGATTTTAATTTTTGCACATTTAGTTCCAAAGAAAAAAAATGGATTATTCAGAAAAGATCAAATGGTTCTAACAAACCTGTATTCGGGGGAAAACATCCTTATGAAGACAACCACAATAAAATAATTCTAATTGGTGAAGATCCAAAAACAGCCAAGGACATTAGAAACAGAAATTAATTAACCCAACAATTCATCAAAAACTGACTTCTCTTTAAAGGAATAATACGAGCCAGAGTATCCAAAATTGAGGTAATCATATTGCCTTATTATAAATGGTTTTTCATATTTGTTTATATCCCCTCCAATAATCTCCAATAAGTATTTTAAGTGGGAAGAATCCTCCATCTTTATTTTTGAGTAAATCAAAAAATGCAAAGTATATCCTTTGCAATGTTTATCAGTTTGCTTGACTTTGACAAGTTTGTTGAATTTTGAACGGTCTAATTTTGAAATAATCTGAGAAAACAAAGTTATATTTGCCATAAGAGAGAGTTGTTTTGCTTTGCAACTCAAAGTTAATTTGAGATACGGAATTCTCTCTCTTTCTTTAATTTTTTTTCAAAGCGTTTAGGACGCTATTGAGTTAATAAAAATTTTTTTGATATTTTTTGTGTTTAAATTGTATCCAATATTCTTTGTACCCTTCTGGAGTTTTAAAGTAACCTTGTTCAGTATTACCAACACATATTGTTTTTAGATTTCTTAATTGTGTTTTATCTCGAACATCTAATATTGAACTTTTTTGGTTAACCCAAGTACCACAATGAACTAAACCCGTAAATGCGTTACGTTTATTTACTTTAATAAATGGCATATCAATTACAAATTCAACATAACCTTTTAAGTTTAAACCCGTAGTTCTTATTTTTGTGTTTTTAAAATCAATTTTTAAATAGACACCACGAGAATAAGAATCTTTGAGATATTTCCCAATTATCTTAGTTACTTTATTAGAAAATTGATGAGCAACATCCCCATTTTTATCAAACTCAAGACCGATATACTTACCTGAAAAACCTTTATCAGAAATTGTTGTTGTATTGATTTTATCTTTAACGGTGTAAGTCTCAATAAGACTAACTTTATCTTTTACTGGGATAGTTTTGTTAGGATTTTTTGAACTACAAGAAGTAATTGAAGTTATTACTACAAAAATTAAAAGTTGGATTGAGTTTTTCATATTTTTTAGCTAACTATATGACAAAAAATATAAACAATTGAATATCAATAAATTAATTACTAAAACGCTTGTTTAAAACCTTGAAAATCAGTATCTTAGTGAATGATTCTGAGTTATTCAAAAAGCCCGATTTCCAAGGTTAGTCACGAAGATACTTCCTTATTTTTTATTTTGAAAGAACATTTTGAAGGACATTTCAACAAAGCACGAATAAAATTGATTTCGATGTTCATTCTATCTCTTGTAAAAGTTCAAACAGTAAATTTCAATCGTCTAGCACTTTCGTTTGATTCTTGTTCAAAAAGCGATTCTTCTCTTCGCCGAATTCAAAGGTTTTTTTCTTCATTTATTGTTGATATCGATTTGATCTCTAAGCTGCTCTTTTCGTTAATTCCAAAAGAAGCTAAACATGGGTTAACCCTAGATCGTACAAATTGGAAAATAGGGGAAACAAATATTAATATTCTTGTAATTGGTGTTGTTTATGAAGGCTTAGCATTTCCTGTTTTATTCAAAATGATGGATAAATTTGGGAACTCTAACTGTTTGGAAAGAATCGAATTAATGGAAAAGTATAATTCATTATTTGGATTTGAAACCATTGATTATCTTGTAGCTGATCGAGAATTTATCGGAGAAAACTGGCTAGAATATTTGAATCAAAATCATATAACGTATCACATTCGTATTCGAGATAATTTCAAAATTTATAAAACAAAAAATGATACTCCAATCAAAGCTTCATGGCTTTTTTCAGGACTAAAAATGGGAGAATTTAGACATCACAAAAAAATCGTTTGGATCAACAATGTTGCATGTTATCTCTCGGCAAGTGTTATCAAATCAAAGACTGGTAAACCTGAGTTTCAGTTTCTAATATCATTCAATAACCCAGCAAATGCGAATGAATGTTATAAAAAGAGATGGCAAATTGAAACAATGTTTAAAGCATTAAAATCAAGTGGTTTTAACATTGAAAAAACGCATCTTCAAGCAATTGATAGAATTGAAAAACTCGTTGCTCTTGTCTTTATTGCTTTCGTTTGGTGCTACAAAGTCGGTATTTACATTGACTTATTTGAACAGAAAATCAAAATTAAAAAGCATGGATACAGAGCAAAAGTCTTTTCAAACATGGTTTAGATTATGTAGCAAATATACTTTTAAACCCTCAAAATCAAACAAATGTGAATGTGTTTAAATTTTTGTCATGTACTTAGTAAAATTAGATATTTGCAACTACTTAAACTTAGTTAATTACTTAGTTTACTAGGTTGCAGGTTTATTTTTTTATTAACTTTATATACATCCCACTTCCTGCGGGGAAGGCTGCTCTGCAAATATTTTCTTCTTCAGTGCATCTAGCCATACACCGATTATTTTTAAGTCGTTTTCTTGGGCTAAAATAATAAGCTTCCTCACCAAATTGAATAAATGTACCATTATATGCTCTAAAACCTGCAAATTGAATTTTATTTCCTAGTTTTTTTAATTTAGACGCAGCTTTTATTTTCTCTCCTCGTTCATAGCCAGTTCCCCAAGCTTCCCATGTGATTGGGGTTTCCAATAATTCAATTTGATCTTGACTTAAACCTATTTCTTTTTCTAATAAACACCAATCTTTATCTGAAGCTACTCTCCATCCCAAAGGAACAAGTCCTCTTTTATCTATTATTGCCCAATAATTATATAACCTGCCAAATTTTTCTCCATTTTTAGCACTGTTTTTATAGAAGCAGCATGCAGGTTTTGATTCATTACCAGCTTCTTCCCATTCTTCTTCTGTTTTAACCATTGGAATGACGTCACCATTTTGAAATTTCGCAACATTAAGATTATCTACCATCCAAATTTTGTCGCCTATTTGCGCAGTTTTAATATTTTTTGCAATTTGATTGGAATTTGATTTGTTTTTTTGATTCAAAAGACAACGAACAGATAATCCATACCCCTGATGATATCCACCTCCACGAATTTCATCACTGTAATGCCTAATGTTATAGGCCCATGCATCGCCTTTTCTTCGGTGTTTTGAAGAACTCCACCAATAACCCGCAGCCCCAATTTCAAAAAATGATCCGGTATTGTCCCTACGCATGCCGCCCGGAAGAGCCGAAAATCCAATTTCATCATTACCGTTCCCGTCATTTTGCCAGCCGTAATAACTCTTCATTTTCTTTCCGCCCTCATTACCTAGATTCGTAATTAGCATTTCCCATTCTTCATGGGTGGGAATATGGTAGCCATTAGGAGCTAATCCACGGGGATCATTAACAGCGCACCAATTGTACAATTTACCATATGTCAAGTTATTCGTTGAGTCAAAATCATAATAACACCATGCTGGTTGATCATTACAATTGGCATAGATCCAATCACCAAATGTTTTTGCTTCTGGTATTAGATCTCCATTTCGGAATTTATCAACATTAAGATTTTCTTTCATCCATACCTGTTTCTCTGTCACTGCCTCTTTAGTAGTTTTTTTCCGGGAACTATCCTCCACTTTTGACTTACTAGTGCATGATGAAAAAATCAGAACATTAAGTGCTATGATAAATAAAATCAACTTTTCTTTTTTCATTTTAATTTCAACTTTAAATAATAACAAATTAGGATAAATTTTCTTCCTTTCTGTAAAGTTAAATTTTATTGTTTAAGACTGTTTAATCTTAACCAACAAAAATTGATTAAACTTTTTCTAAATAAGCTTATGTGATCAAAAAACCAAGTAAAAAAGCGCAATATAGAGCACCAAAGGCAAGGACAAACAAATGATTACAGAAGAAGCTTCGTAGTTACTGCCGAAGCGATTAAAGTAGAGCAGAAAATTTGCAGAGCGTCTAAATAATTTATCTGAATAATTTTTGAAGTTACGACAACCAGTAAAAAAACCAATGGTGAAAATCACAAATGAAATCTTCAAATAATGAAATTCAAAAATGATATCTAAAAGAAAAAAGTAACTAAAAGGTACAATGAAATAGTACACAATAATATTAATTTCATTGTATGTTAGTTTGGTTATTTTAGCTAAGTGCAAAAGAAGTTTTACTGTTAAATCGAAGGATTTTTGAATCATCATTTTTTATTTTTTTTGAGTTTATTTTTATACTGTGATTTGAGAATTTGAAACAAGAGTTTTAATCAATTTTTCAACTTTCACATTTTCATTTTTTTCTAGGTTGCAAATTGAATTTCCAGGAATCCGTATATCAATTATTTGATTTTCCTTAAAACTAAAACAAAGTCGAATTACATGTTCATCGATAAAAGGATCTTCGATTTCGCCAAATTCACTAATGAACGAACAGCAAGCAAAGCGAATTTCGAGCATTTCAGAATAAGGTAAAACATCTAGTGAAGTGCCATGGTAAAATTTGATGAAATTGTAATTGACAAGCCCTGTTTTTTCATCTTGAAATAATTTTTGAAAATAATTAAGTGCTTCATTTTTCGATAAATTTTCTAGAAATAATCCTTCCTCATGCAAAATTTCAGCAAGTATTTGGTAATCCAACAATTTAAAAGCTTGAATAAATGAATCTAAGATCTTGTCATTTATTACTTGTTTTGGGGCAATGGTGTTTATCATATTTTACACTTTTTGAAATGGAAATTTCAAATTACTTTGGCAATTGTTATACCAATTTGAAAAAGTGCGGTGGATCCATCGTTTTATGGTTAGCAAGCTATCATTATGTGTTTTTTGATATCAAAATTTTATATCTAATTACAACACATTTTTTCAAATATTGATACAATTTGAGGAGAAAAGAATTAAAAAGTATAAGAATTTTAAATGGCACATACTTTGACAATAGAAGGCAACTCAAAAAATATTATCTATGCTACAAGAATTTCCAAGAATCTCGATTGAAGAAAAAAAGAACAATGAATTGGCATTTGAACAATTCCAATATGCATTTCATTCTGAAAACTACAATGCTATTGATAATCTGTTAGATAAAAAAGGAGTGTTTTTTGGGGTAAACAATAATTTTATTGCCATTTCTAAGCTGCACAAGTTATTGAATTACGAAAATAAGAATAAGAAATTTTTGGTATCGGAAGTAAGCACAGGTTTTAGTTATGATCATCGACCTGGTGAACATGTTTTTGAAATTCGATACATGAATATTACTCCCGAAAATTTGTCTGAAATCACGAATTACAAATTTGGACAAGCTCCAAGGGTAAAACTTGAGGAACATGTTATTCAGCTTTCTTTTCGATTTAATAATGGAAAAATTTCGAGTATTCGGGTTCCGAGGAGAGTGATTGAGTCTATTAATAGGTTTGAGCTTTGCAACTAAGTTTATTTCTAACTTTTCTAGTGTTCACCATAAACAAATGTAACAAATGAATCAAGGTGCAGCCTAAGTTCATTAATTAGGGCTTTATGTTTATCTGCAAATGAAATTCCATCGTTATCAATGTAATCAAATGCATTTTCAAATGCTCTTTTATGTAAAAATTTTGACATCATGAATTTTCCTTGCGTAAAAATAGCATGAGGCATTTTATGGGAATTACCTTCGTTGTCGATCATTTCAAGTTCGATTAACGATTCGTTGGAATTTTGAGTGAAGTTTGGGGAATCATTAATTAGTCTGACATATTGCCAATTACCAAATGCTGATTTATCAATATTTATAGGGCTTTCCTTGGATTTAAAGTTGATGCCGTTTTCATTAGCTGTTGCATTTTCAACGATTACACTAGAATTTGGAGTCAAATAGAAAATGAAAGGCTCGAATCTTTGATCAGGCAAATGTTTGTACCAACTATGATCATCTGCAACAGCATTAATGAAATTTTCTGTTTGTTTAATTGTTGGTATTGGTGTGCCAATTAGGGATTTTTTGTAGTGTTCTAGTGTCATGTATTCTATTTTTTTATCTCTCCTCTTATTTCATTCCAATATTGTTTATAGTGGAAGATTAATAAAATTCCTTTATCAAGTAAATTTTCAGACGTCACTTGAACAAATGCCCTAAAAAGCTGAGATTTTATCCAATGCTCTAGCTGAATTATTGAAATTTCACAACGCTCAATTTTAGTTTAAGTGCTGAGAAACTAATTGTTTTATTTAACCACAACCGCATCCACCTTCTGAGCAACCAGCGGTTCACCTTCGCAAGTGCAGCAAATTTCACCACCAGCATACGATTTTGCATTTCCGTTCTTAATTTCAATAGCAACATAAGCGGTTGTCTTTTTCATGTTTTTGCTATCGGCATAATAAGAAAGTAATCCAACAAATTTATATTCTGACAATTCGGGCATCTCATATTGCTGATTACAATCTTTAGCAATATTTTTGATTTTTTCTTGTATTTTGTGAATCATCTTTTTCCATACATCTTCCTTTATGATCAACATTTTATCATTTGTTGAATTTGTATAAACGCCATCCTCTTTTGTTAAAGTAAATTCTTCGCCATCAATGCTTAATGCTTCTTTTATTTTTTCGAACATCGCATCTTGAATTACTTTTGCTGTGGCAACTGTATCTCTTTCGGGACTGATGATTTTCTTTTCTGTGACGCTAGGATTATTTCCCTTTGAAATAATGTAGTATGTTAAAAGTCCAATAGCCGCGATGCCTAGTACTCCAATAATGATTTTTGTAATCGATTTCATATTTTTTAATTTAGGTTGCCTATACTTTACACGGCTATTGGCTTTACTCCGTTCGAATTTTGAGATTATTTAATTATTTCCTTTTCAATCAATGAATTGAACCAATTCCCTGTTTAATAATATCTTATGAGTCCCTTCTGGAGTATAAGTTATTGCATAATCTTTGGCTTGATCTTCACCGACTGCATTTTTGAATTTTGATCGAATACGCGCCATTACCTCATTCATATTGTTGTCGGTTACATCAACAAGTCGGTTAATTGCATTATCTATGAGCTCATTTGTTGCTTGACTACTGATTTGAGCGTAGTATGTTCTAAGTTCCGCTTTATAATCAACTAGATAACTGCGCTGAATGCCTTCTGGATGATTCAAATATAGTAAATAAAGCGCTCTCTCTTTGGGATTTAGATTAATTTGTAAATCTCCTAAATCAGTAAGAAAGATGGTTTTACTGTGGTTTCTAATTTCCATTCTACTCAATTGCATGAGCAAATGTGACCGTTGTCGAAACATGATATTGTCTCGAAGTCCGTCCAGGATTAGAAACAACTGGCGAACATGACTGCGATTGACATCTTTCTTTTCTAGATTCGCCAAACATTCAGGACATAAATCAGCCGTTCGCATTTTAAGCACGATTTGGGTTTTATCAACACAAAAATCCATCATACAACCTCTAGGCGATTTATGAAAATTTTGAATAATCTCTTCCAGAGTATTAAACATCATACTTCTTAAAAGCCATGAAACTATCTCATAAGCAATTGGAAATCGGTCATCAATCGTAGATCCTAAATACCAATCCCAATCATTTGTTTGAACAAAATAATTATTCAGTGACGAATCTACACAACCAAACCAATTTCTATCATTTTGAACGTCATTTAAAAGTATGACTTGTTCATCATCACTTAGTAAGTAGTCTTCCCTATAAACATGACAAACGTTAAATAATTGTTTCCACGTAAGTGTTTTGGTTATGTGAGGAAAGGAAATTTTTGCAGAAGAAAATTCACTAAGCGAGTAGGACACATAATTTTTTTGCGTTTCAAATTCTTTTTTTGTTTCATAAAGCTCTTCGCGCTGTGATTCAGGCATCACAATTGGCTTTGAAGGCAAAAATTCTATGCTTCCTCTATATTTCTGCAATAAATTGAGCACATTGTTGAAATCTTCAATGTTGTAATTTTCCGATCGAATTAGATGTACTTTCATGAATTTTCCTACTATTACTTATTTCTTCTTTCTTTATCCTCAAATATATCAAAAATATCTCGTTTCAGATTACCAATTGACTTTTCATGAGCATACGTTCTGATAGATTCACTTACGTCATCCATGGCTCCTGAAAACTGACTTTTACTAAAATTAATTACATTTTCACTTCTAATATTCAACATTTTAGAGGTGTGAATTGCGTCAAAATCAGCCCCTAAAAAACTGAATGTCCATTTCCCAGTTTCATCTAATTGCTTAATTAGATTGGCAACATCATGGTAGGAATAAAGTCTGGAGGCATTTTCATATCCATCAGTAATAATAACCAATACAATTGAAATTTCATCTTCGGAAAGTTCTTTACCAAACTTATTTTTTATCGAATAAATTGATTTTCCTATTGCATCCAAAAGTGCAGTTGATCCGCTAGGTAAATAATTTTGTCTAGTCAAGGGTAGAATTGCGTCAACTTGCCCAAATTGAATTCGATCTTGAACTTCATCGTTAAAGAAAGTTAGGGAACACATAAATTCTTGGTTCGGTAGCTCCTTTTTTAAACCTTGAATTGTGCTAAGCTGTGAATTAAAACCAGTAATGGTTTGATTTTCTAATCCTGCCATAGATCCACTTTGATCAACGATAAAGTGGTAAAGTGTTGTTTTGTTTTTCATAATTATTGAATTAAATTTTTACAAATATTTCTTCAATTCTATTGAATAAACGAATTGCTGCAAGCTTGCAAGGAAGATGTCGAATATAGATTATCAAGCGAAGTTTGCATTGTAAATCAGTAATCACTAAAATTAAAACAATGCACATGAAGCAAAGAGCAAAACGAATTACAACCTTTTATACTGAGAAACAAGTATGTTTTGAAAACATTCAAAGTGGTTCTTTTTCTAAGTCTCCATTAAAACCATATTTGTTAATGCAACGAATAAAAAAGAAAGGTCTTAACAAACATTTTAGTATCAAGTCAGATTTCGAGCCATTCACCAAAGAAGATTTTACGATTGCACATACTGAACTGTATGTGAATAATGTTTTCAACGGTGAAGGAAATCACCTTTCTAATTCCTTACCTTGGTCTAAAAATTTAGTACAAAGTGTCCGATACACTAACGCTTCACTTTACGAGGCAAAAAAGTACAGCATTTTAAATCCTGAATCGATTTGCTTTGCACCGGTTTCGGGAATGCATCATGCTCAACCAAATAGAGGAAGTGGTTTTTGTACTTTTTCTGGTCAAGTAATTTCTGCGATTAAATTGTACAACGAATTGGGAGTTAGTGGTACTTATTTTGATTTAGACGGACATTTCGGAAATAGTATTGAAGACAGTAGAGATTTCAACCCAATCCTAAATTTGGCAATTCCAAAAGGTTGTAATATTAATCCAACAGGTACTAATGGATCTTACATTGAATCTTTCAAATTAGGCTTAAAGCAAGTAGGAGAACTCATTAAATCTGGGAAAATACATTACGTCGTTTTTGCTCACGGAGCAGATTCCCATGAAGACGATGATATCGGTGGCGGTTGTGATACCAAACATTGGTTACTTTGTGCTACATTATTTGCAGAATGGGTTAATGAAATTTCAAATGAAATAGGTAAACATCTACCAGTAACTTTGGTTTTATTTGGTGGCTATCGTTCTGATTATTATGATGCCGTGCTTGATTTGCATTTGAAATCGTTGATGATTTGCTTGCAAGTGAGTAGGACGTAATTATTGATATGTCATTTCCATAATAAATTCTTACTGAAAATAGCTAGCCGATTTTATTAGTTTAACAAATTAACCTACTTCAAAGCAAGAATGATAAACCATTAATTATTTGATTTCCATTGAAATAAAAGATGAAGTCAAGTCAAAAATCAAACACCCTAAGTATTTTACGCTCAAAAAACTTTTGACATAAATTTATTCAATAGTTTATTTTTTCTTTATGAATTTTGACTTTCTAATTAAATAAATAGTAAATCTTGGTTTGCAATTAAGCTACCCTTATATAATATTTTGGGTTTTGTTTTGACATTTCAAATTCTCTGCCTGAAAAATGATTAATTCCCTCTCGTATTTACTTTAATTTGTTCAAACATTGCATAAACAAATTCCTCTATTCCATCAATTTCTATATTTATTTGGTCGGATAATAATTTTAAAACTGTTTCCTTATCTAATCCTAGACCGAAATGATAATTCATTATGAAATTACCTACAAAATAGATTAATTCTTCTTGTTTTTTAATCTCATTTATGAGTTCTTCATCACCATTAATATATTTTTGATATTGGTCATCTAGTAAATCAGAAGTTATAAACCAATCGTCGGCATTAAATTTACTTGCAAAAGAAAAATTCACCTGTTTGTTACCATTACAAAATGCACAATATGGCCCTATTGTCCAAAAGAATTCTCTTCTAAGTCTTTTAATATCGTTAAAGTCAACATTACCCTTACCAAGACACCTTGGACAATCAATCATTTTATCTCCATTCATACTGATTAATTTTTATAAGTCTTCAAAAAGTTTTATTTGAGCTAAAGTCAGTCTTTAAAAAGATCAACCGCAATACTTCACAAATGTAATAATTTATGACTCAAAATAATGTGCAATTTTCTCATCTTTAGGTAAAATTAAGCATAGAAAAATAAGTTTTTCAATATTTAAAATCGTTTTCAAATGCAGATGAGATTTATGGAGGTATTTATTAGAAGGGAAATAAATTGCGAATTGTGGATGCTTTTACATAGCAAATAGAACTTTATAAATTTGGTTTTCAAATTGCCATGAGGAAAACAAATGAAAGATCTGCTTTTAACCCCAAAGTGTTCCAATGCTGTTTTTTCGAAAGATGGCATTTGATTGCCGATTAAGTGGGGGGTCTGAAAATACAAAAATACGGACCAATAGTAATATAAAGAAAGACCTAAAATAAAGGGACTTGTAGCGCAAGAAATAGAAAATAAAGCAATCTTTTTGAGGGGATAATGATGAAAAAAGTAGTGTTTTACTAATCTGACGATTTTTTGCTGAAAAAAGTTTGCTATGTCGAATTGCTAAACTATCTCTTAAAAATTAGGTCGATCTATAGCAAAAAGCTTCAATTAACCACTAAACTGTCATTCTATTCTAATAGCTGTTAGCTACTTTGTCTTTTTTTTATCATAAAAGGTAGTCCATATAAAATAATCATACCGAGTATAATAGCACCCCATGCTAAATCACCACTCCAATGGGGCATAAAATCTTTGCCAACGTATTTTTCTGAGAAAATTAAGGTCCAAATCAACATAGCAAGAGTATAGAGTGTCCATCCATATTTTGCATAAGACCCGATTTTTGCGGCTTTTTGATATTCCCTGTAATCATCGTTCTCTGGTTGTATTTTAATAAGTGCATCAAAACACAAAATGGCATCTTTGTATTTTTTAATTTTAAATAGAGCTCTTCCCTTGAGAGATAATGAATACTCATACAATTTTTCATTTATCATGGCAATGTGAAAAAGTGATTCAATTTTTTCAATTATTATTAAAACTTCTTCAATATAATGAAGAGATTTTCTTGTTTTTCCTTCATTAAGCATTAGCAAACTGTAGTCGTATAATATTCTTGCTAAAGAAAAATATTCTGTCTGGGTTTCAAGCTGAACAGATGAATCAAGCCTCTGTGAATGTTCTTCAAAGAAACTTTCTATACCTATTCTACCTTCAAAGTAAGGCTCCAGAAAATTTAAAAATTTAGATTCGTTCATATTGATTAGTTTTGTGATGTATTTTGACCTACTTTTATTTATCGTAGACTGTCTCTTTGAACTTTAACTTTTCATGATAAAAAACCAAAGCTAAACATTTATTTGAAAATTCCGTTTTAGATTGCAACCTATATTTTGTTTAGACTATTATTTTCAATGTTTTAGAAAGTGTCTAAAACTGAATTTATTACGTTACCTAAACAATTCAAAGTAACTCAAAAACTTTTTTCTGTTTCCAAATCTTTTGCCATATTGTTCCTCCCACATCTCCGCGCCAGTTGTACTATCATGTTGTGGCCAGTTTGGATTGTGATCTGGGCGATTGATGAAAAATATTATCGAAATAATGGTATAAAACCAAAAGAAACAGATATAAACCTGCCAGTAACTTTGGCTTTATTTTGGAGGCTGTCGTTTTTCTATTCGTTATTTAATTCATCAAATTTCGCTTTCATTGTTGGATTTCCGTGAGTGAGTTTTTTAATCGTTAAGTCTTCTGTTTTGTCATTAGCAAGTCGTAAATTATTTTCGGATGATAGCAAAGCAAGTTTAGTTTTCTCTAGTTCCTTTATTGTTTTATCAATTCCGTCAATCGCTTCCTTAAATTTTCGACTTGCCAAATCATAATTCTTCGCAAATCCATCTTTAAACTTGTTCATTTTTTCTTCAAAATTAGTAATGTCAATATTTTGACTTTTTACTAATGCAAGTTCTGATTTATATTGCAGTGAGTTCATAGCGGCATTTCGAAGGAGTGTAATGATAGGTATAAAAAATTGAGGTCGTACAACATACATTTTACTGTATCTATGTGACACGTCTACAATACCTGAATTATAAAATTCACTTTCTGTTTCTAATAGAGAGACGAGAACAGCATACTCGCATTTCTTTTCTGTTCGGTCTTTGTCAAGTTCTTTTAAAAAGTCTTCATTCTTTTTTTTGGTAGTTGTTTCGTCAGCCTCATTTTTCATTTCAAACATTATTGAAATGATTTCATTTCCAGCATCATCTGTTTCTCTGTAAATAAAATCTCCTTTACTACCAGATTTTGAGTCGTTATCTTTTTCAAAATATGCTTTTTGAAAGGCTGTCGCACGAAGTTTATTAAATTCAATTTCACAATGTTGCTCAAGTGTTTCACCTAACATTTTAGTGGAAAGTTTTAATTTCATATCTTTCACACGAGCAATTTCATCGTCTTTATATTTAATTATTACATCTTTATTTTGCAATTCTGTTGAGAATTGTTGCTTTAAAGAACTTTCAAGATTTTGTTTTTCTAATTCTTTTGTTTTTAAATCATTTGATAAATTGTCTCGTTCTTTTTCAATCTTCTGTACAGCTTCATTTACAGCAAGTTTTTTCTCAACGTCAACATTTTCAATTTTTGCTTTGAGTTGTGTAATTTCAATTTCTTTTTTGTTCAGTTTTTCAGATAATGTTAATTCACTTAAAGCTTTTAGTTCACTTAACTCTTGATCTTTTTTTGCTAGTTGTTGTTGTAAAGAATTTTTAATATTAGCTTCTGCTAATTTCACAGCACTTTCTTTTTCTTTGTCTGCAAGGTTAAGTCTGTTGTTTAATTCTTCTTCAAACTGATGATCACGAACTTGTTTAAGTATATCAGCAAATCCAGCTTCGTCTACTTTAAAAGCTTTTTTGCAATGAGGGCAAATGATTTCGTTCATATTTTTTTTAAATAATGTTTTTAAAATGAGCACGACCAATTTCTAGGCACGAAATTCCATTTTTCGATTTCGGAAGGGTATTGTCTATTGCATGTTGTCCAAAATTAATATAGTCATTCCGTATCTTCATTATATTTATCAAGGCCATCAATGGAATTCTCAAAAAATGACAAAAGCACTTTTTCTAATAATCTTTTCGGTCCATCTGCTTCTTCAATATTTAAATCTTCACGGAAATTAATAACACATCTGTTTTGGCGGACCTTGCCTCTGTTAACTGCAGCTGGACTCACTGCGGAGTATAATTGAAATGTCTTTGAATTGCTTTCAATTGATAGACGCATTTTCAAAATAGTTTTTGTAGTGAGTAATTTATTTATTAAATTTCTTTCAATTGTATTGCGCGGGCCTTCATTAACATTATACCATATCTCAGGTTCTTCATTTTTTGCAAGCTCAATACCATAACCTGAATCATGCGCTCCTTTTAAAAAGAGCCGGAATGCATCACGACCTTCAATTATGTAATTTCCGTTTCTATCAAAAATATGATTATTTCGATTGTTTGACCCAAAAAAACTTGCGTTTGTAAAGTATAACCTGTTAATATTGTTGCATTTAAATATTTTCGGATATATAGAAATATTTAAAACTATATTGTTTAATAGAGTGTCTTCTGCTGTATACGAAGTACTTCCATTTTTTTCTCTTAGTCTTCTTTGACAAAATAAAATTATATCTGTGTATGCAATACCACTTTTTTGTAATATATTTTTTATTTGTTGTGGTTGTTCAGCTCGAGAAAATTGCTTGATATTGTCAAAATTAATAGGGCAATATTTCCATAATGAAGAATAATTACCATGGAAATAAGCAAGATCTGGAGGGGATATTTTTCCGTTGAAGGTTAAATTAGGAAAATCTAATTTGTCGCATAAATACGATATAGGTGGAAATGTGCCAATCATTAATCCAGTAGTTTTATTGCAATCAATTTCTTCTAAATAAGGATGTTTTTCAAATGGGGGAATCGCCGGCAATTCACCTCCTTGCATTCGAATGTGTTCGATAGATTGCATATGTATCAACTCCTGATCCTCCGAACTGAAAACATTTATTTGGTCTAAGCCCAAGATTTCACAAAGTTGTTCCAGTTTAATGTCTCTAAGTATCATTGTTTTTTATATTAATTATTAGTAGAATTTCACTTCACGTTTTTAACACTATTTCCTGAACGAATTATTAAAATAAGTCAATTGGTTTCTACAACAAAACGTTTCATAACGACTAAATTCGATTTTTACTTCTTCGCTTTCAAGGCAGGTAAACCAACTATAAACCAAATCTAACAATTTATTTAATAATTTCAGATTTAATTGCCAATCTTAATTTTGTATTCTTCAAAATACTAATTGATTCATTTTTTGTATTCTCAAGAATACAAAATGTGCTTTATTAAATTTTAGTCACATTAAAATGCATAAAATCAAAATCTTAGAGGTCAAGATAAAAACGAGTCGCTATAAAAACGACTCATTCTCATTATATGGCCTAAATTCTCCAATGTATTTCAAGTGAACAGTTTCTTTTTCCCCTTTTGAAAAATAAAATTTTTCTTGTTGAAAACGAAATAGTTTTAATGCTGAGGCAGTTACATCACTATCGGTAAAAATGTAATTATGATTAGGGTCATTGCTTTTAAAATCAATCAAATTTCCAATAGCCCAATCATCTTTAAACCATTTGTTTTCGATTTTTGAGGTATCTATTTGCCAATAATCATAAAGTCTAACGGGATCATATTTAATATCATTTGCAAATTCATAATCATAAAAATCAAAAAAGAAAAACGGATACCAAGAGTAATCTGGTTGTCTTTTTTCGTTGTAAACATAGATTCGCTCTGGTTTTTTACTTTTAAAATGATCTTTTTTAATTTTAATTCCTTTTCTTTTAATCTCTTCTCTTAATTCGACATCCGCAACATAATAGACAAATCGTAGCGGGTTGATTTTTTTTGTTTTTCCCATAATTTCAAGGCACGTTTGGTTAATACTATTCACCTTGACAAATAAATTGTCAAGTTTTTTAATTAACCGTGCCGAAATTAATGGGCCTGAATGTGTCTAATATATAGAATAAAATTTAATAATTCAAAAAATAATTTTCTGCCCCCTATTTACTTACCATACTGCTCCTCCCACAACTCTGCTCCAGTTCTGTTATCACGTTGTGGCCAGTTTGGGTTATGATCTGGGCGATTTATGAAAAATATGATTGAAATTATAGTATACAACCAAAAGAAAATGGCATACTTCCCGAAGTGACCTTTAAAATACCATCTTAGCAGAAAAACAACTATATAAATAACAATAAACCCTTCAAGCACTTTAAACAATGACCTTAAAAAACTCATACAAAATGAAATTTAAATTGAACAATATTAATTTGATTCAATAAAATGATCAATTGATTTTATTGACCTTTTTGGATGTCTTAAACTGAAAATTTTTAAGTCTTTAAAAGTAACTGCAAATTGATAAACAGTTTCATTTAAAGTAGCATTAGCAGGAGAATCAAAATTACTTTTCACATAACCTTCCTCATTCCATTCATAAATAGGAACAAAACGAATTTCAATTACACGCTCTCCAATTCTATTATCATTACTGAATCCTAGATTAAAATAAACAAATTCAGCAGATGTCAAATTAACATCATTATGGATTAATTGATGCAAATATCCTAATGCTCTTCCTTTATTCCATTTGCCAAAAAATACTCCATTTTCATGAAGAAAATCTCCAGCATTTCTTATTATTCCAGAAATAAACGCAAGATAAAATTCATTTAAAATTGTCATGTTGTCTAATTGTTCTTGTTCCGAAATTCTAATAATGTTTACTTTTTCCATATTTTTAATCTTATTACTTAATATAAATAAAATAGATTGTTGCACAACAGTTTACCTGTTGTGCACAATATAAATTAATGTAAAAATTGAGATGAATTTTTTGAATATATTAAAATAAATTGTATAAAAAAAATAGTGGATGGATTTTACTTTTTTTGTAAAAAAATGTGCTTTGAATGTTTAAATAGCAGAAAGGCTTTATGTAGGGTTTTGGTAACTTTAGAGAATATCTCTTTTATTTCCTTTAGACGGTTTACCTCTTTTTTTATTCATTAGTGGATAAGAAAAACCATTTCTATCTAAAAAATCATAAATTTCATTTTCAATAACTGTAGGATTTTCATTAAGTTGGCAGAAAACGAAGAATTTACTAATCTTGTTAATTTCCATTTCTTTTTTCCAATGATTAGCTCGTTTAATATCATTAGAAACAACATTATTAATTCTACCATTCAAACCTTGCGTAATTTTCTCTCCGCTTTTGAACAAACCACCAGCTTTTCCAAAATACACTAAAGTTAAGTTCTTTCCACTAAATTGGAAAATTAAGTGTGAATTTTCACTTTTTAATTCTTCTTCACAAAAAACTAAATATACTCCAGAATCATTTGGGATATGTTGTGTTACGTTTTTTAAATGCTTCACAGATTTTTCTTCTGAAAACAAAAACTCAAAGTTTAAATTATCACTTAATATTTTTTTAATCGTCTTTTCCATTGTCTTTTTTTTAAAAACTTTAAATTAAAGAAATTTATTAATTAATATCTACCACCTCCCCAAAATGCTCCCAAATCATCACCATCGCCAAAGTATCTAACTCACAATATCGAAGCAATGCTTGACTAATTTTCTCTCGTTCAATTTCTGTCATGTCAGTGTATTGAAGAAACCCATAAGCTGTCAGCGCAGCACCTCCATTATTTAGGTCATCAATATCAGAAAGTAGTTCGTCTAATTCGTCGTTGCTCCAAGCTTCAAAAACAGGGGGCAGCATTTTATAAGGACTTTGAACTACTCCATTTTTAATGGTCAGCCAAGAATGATTTTCATCAAAGTTTGTAGAACTTATCCCAATCGCGCCAATAGATTGGATGTATTTCTTTTGTAAGAAATCACTGCGTCTCAAAAGGGCTGGCAAAACTGCTTTAATGGAGTTTGAACCTTTGGTGTGAGGGTCGAAATAATACTTTTTGTAAACAGCACATAAATCAACCATGTCGCGGGGACCTTGCCAGAACTCAACACTGTCATTTTTAGAATGGGTAATTGATTGTATAAATTCAATTAGTTGAGCTTTGTCAGATTCCTCGCTTTCTTTTAATTGAACATAAATTGCATTCAAAATAGAATTTTCATGATTTGAATACCTGAAAATTGTTCCAGTATCACCCAACGCCTTTTTCAATGCTCTAACAAATTCAAAGTTTGGGAAAACGCCAGCTGTGTTTAAGATAAATTCATTGGCATGTTCAATTTTTCCGTTTTCATGTGCGATATGATGTGAAAATTGAAAAGCAACTTGTTCATATGGTTTTAATCCTTTATTGAAGGGAAGTGCAACTGCACTGGTTTCAAAATCAATAAAATGTAAAGGATATTCCCATGTTTGCATTTCCTCTTTAAGCTCTTTTTTTAGTACGAAAATTGAATCATCATTTTCAACTTGTTTTTCAATTTGCAACCATTGGCGTTCAGTACGGCTAATCTTCCCAGCTTCTTCCTTGATTGGATATAAATCTTGATTCAAATCTTCCATCAGTAAGACTTGATTCTCATTAAATAGTTTTCCTCCGCTTTTGAAATCCCATACTTCCATCAAATTGGGCTTATTAAATTCAGCCTGACTCCAGTTTAATTGTGTCTTAAAACATTCTTCAAAGCCAGATTTTAAATGTGGATTATTAGAATCATGTTTGAATTCACATTTTTTACAAGTAGAAAAAGAAAGCGGGAAATTAATTTTCGAATCAGCTACATAGTTTTTTGCCAAAAAATGGATTCCTTCCTCAAAATCTAATTCAAAATCAGTGCTATATTTATAATGATTAGTTGCTATTTTATCAATAATTTCATCAATGTTTATTCTTGACAAAACTGAACTTCCACCAATGTCGTCAATATGGTTTACCAGTTGATTTGTGTCCTTTCTTTTGTCCCCATTTTTTGAAATTCGAAATAGTTGATTTAATCCATCAACTTTTGCAGTTTTTGTCTTGTCAGCCATTTTCAAATAGGACTTTACTTGAAATTGGGGAAAGGAATTTTGAATAACATAACGCTGAAAAGCGACGTCAAATAAATACGGTTTCCAACTTGGAACAAGCGCACCTTTTTTGCCAACAAAAGTATGTGGATCTGACGGGTCAAAAGACTTTGCTTTAACTTCAATTAATTCAATCTTATCTCCAGTTTTCACCAAAATATCAGTGCGAATAAACAAGTTATCAAATCCAAAGGCTGCTTCAAAAATCACACAGTTTTCCTGCAATAAAAGTGAATTTGTTTCATCAATAGCTTTTTGATATTCATAATGTTCAGCTTGAATCAAATGACCATCTGGGTATTCCAAACGCGCGAGTGCCTCCACTTGAAAACCTCCATCTGCCAAAGCTTGCAAAAAAGGATCATCTAATTTGATGTTGGCATACTCTTTATTTTTATTCGTGTAATACAATTTAGTTGGACATTCCAAACCTAATTTGTATCTTGATTTCGTCAAGTATCTCATTTAAATAGTAGTTTTTAAATAGCTGTTAATGTTGTACTCCATCTTTTTGCCAAATCGTAAAATTCGTCTTTTTTTACCAATTTATTAAGCCATCTTTCGGGTATTTCTCTCGTGCCATATACTAGTGTCGATAAAGCACCAGTTAATGCTGCGTTTGTGTCTGTGTCGCCTCCAAATGAGATGGCATACCAAACGCGCATTTCGTATCGATTATACCTCATATAGCAATGAAAACACAGCAATAATGAATCAACTACATAGCCAGAATTTGATATTTGGTCAACAGGAATTTTTTGAGCAAAATTGGAAAATATAAGTTCAAAATGAACCATTTCATCTTTCGTTTCAGTTTTTTCCTTTAAAAATTTTTCTGCTTTATTCATAGAATGGCCGTAAACAATCAATTTACTTCCAGTTCTATCCTCCCAGATTTTTTGAGCCAATTCCAAATAGAGAAAGCAAGCTATTGCTGTGCGAATATTTCCATGGGTAATAGACGAAACACTTTTTATAAATTCAAATTTTTCATCCATTTCCATCTTCATGGTATAGGGTAACAATGGAAGAATTCGCATTAACGATCCATTTCCACAATCATATTCATTGTTGGTAATTGAACCCGTTAAATCTCCAGTTTTTTCATAAGCTGTAAGTGCAACAGAAGTTGTATTTCCAATGTCAAAAACTTCTCCATGTGCAGTCCAAAAATTTTCATTTTTCCATTTCAGAAAATTATCAGCCATTCTTTTCAAAGAGCGGTCATGAATGAGCGCTTCAATTGTGCAACAAAGCATAGAAGTGTCATCAGAGAAAGTCCCGACTGGTTGATAGTAAGTTCCCTCGCCAACCATTTCATCGCCATACTTAAACTGAATTTCATCCGCTTCTAAAAATTCAAATGGCACACCCAGCGCATCACCAACTGCAAATCCCAAAATGATTGCCTCTGCTAATTTTTGTTCTTTCATAAATGCTAAAAAATTGAATATATTAATTTATTTTGGAAGAAAAAAATCAGGATAATTTATTTAGTGAAAATTATTACCTTTAAGTTCAAATTTTCCAAATATGAATCCTCCAAAATAGGTTATACCACAGAGCGTTTTCAGGTAAATGTTTACGAAGTATATCTAGAATTTAAAAACATTTTGAGTGCTGAAGAAAATGTCAGTAATCCTCATGTCATCAATTTATTGAGTCGTCTTGAAGAGCTTTTTACGATTTTTTGTAAAGAATATGGAATTGAAGACGACTGGAGCGTTTACAATAAAAAACGAGTTGGTTTGATTGATAGTTCAAATACTTTCTGGTTTACTTGGTTTGTATTTGAACTGGCTTGTTTTAAAATCAGTAAAATAACTATTCACTTAAATAGTCATTATAATAAAGCTGAAGACAAATCAATTTTTCTCTCAAAAATGTATGACTCAATTAACCTGTTAATTAACATGGAATTGAATATTTTGGAACCAAAAATTGACAAAATATCAAATTGGATAGAGTCTAAAGAATATATTCTTGAACTTAACAAGGCAAGTCAAAATAAAAGAATTAAACTAGCATGTGATGATGAGGTTGTTTATGATTATTTCAACAAATTAGTTATTCACGAAAAACTAACTAGTGATCAAGTTGATAAACTAATAAGAGCCAATTTTGAGTTTGGAATTGAAGAAAAAAGAACACCATTAATCATCAAACTTGATAAATCACATCTGACCTATTTTATTAAAAAGTTCTTTGATAAACACTATTGGAATGACAGTAAAACTGTCATAAACACTTCAATATTTCTGATGCAAAATTTTGCTTTGTATAATGCGGAGTTAAATAATATGGACAAACTCAGAAATCTTCGTAAAAATTTATCTAAAGGAAGACCTGCAAAATACGAGCTCGACTTAAATAAATGATACGGCATCATACGGCATTTTTTTTTATCTTTTTATTATAAATTACCTTAGTAAAATAATTTAAAATTAATAATTATGAAAGAGAGAAATGTTTTACTTGTTACGCTGAACATCTTTGAATTTCGAAGCATTATTGCCGATGTATTCGAAGAAAAGTTCGCAAAACTGACTAAAAAAACCAAAGAAAAGAAAGAGGATCTAGTTCTTATAAGTAGAATCCAGACAGCAAAGTTTTTTGCAGTATCCAAAACCACCATCGATAAGTGGAGAAGGTTCAAAATGTTACCTCCAGAGATCAGAATGTCTTCCAGGGTGTTTTTTGATAAAAACCAAATTGTTGAAGCTTTGAGACGAAAGCAGAATAACCCAGATGAATTTTATAAATTCGGAAGCTATGATAGATAAAATTAGATACCAGAGGGTCTGCCCATGCTGCGATAAAAGATTTGAAACTACAAGTAGTATTAAATATTACTTGAATTCCGCGCATCAAAAAAAAGCAAACGATATAACTCAAAATGAAAAAAGAAAACAGTTTCAAAAAATGAATAAGCCCATGAATGATACATATAATATTTATATGAAATTACTTGGTAAACAGAAAGAAGTTGAAAAATCTAAAGAGTTTCTTAGGGGTAGAGGTGCAAATCTCGAATTTTCCAGCCATATCGACGTTTATAGGGGTAATTTGACACATTTCTTGCACGATATTGCAGTAATTGAACTAGGTAATAATTTTAAACTAGTAAAACTTTAAACAAATGGAAATGGGTCAATATAAAATAATTTATCCTTCCAAAACCTTGGACGGATTAGGTGTTGAAAACAAAGCACTTAAAAACAATCAGAACACATTAATCGCAATTACTGTTGTAACAGCAGTAATCGGTTTATTTCTGTATGCTAGATATCTGCAAGTAAAAGAAGAATTAAAGAAAAATGAAATTCGGATGCTAAAACCTGAAGATGTGGAATAGGTAGTTTAGAAGAATTATTAGGAAATTGGATATATATTATGGTAGGTAGAATTATATTAAGAGAATAGAAGCCCAGATTTTTTTTGGGCTTTTTTTTGCTTTTTACTCATTTTTGTCAAAACTTGCAAAATTCAGTCTTTTTGCTAAATTTGTTTGTAAAAACAAGCAATAAGACGATAATAAGTGAGAAACATTGAGGCACAGAGTTTATTTAGATATTGATGGTGTTTTGTTGGATAAGAAACAAAAGCTTCCGCATGGTGCTGTAAGATTTGTAGAATTTATCGTTCAACATTTTGACTGTTATTGGCTGACTACTCATTGTCGATCAAATGTAAATAATGCTGTAGGTTATCTGTCAAAGTTTTACGATACTGAAACGATAGAATTACTAAAAACAATAAAACCTACTAACTGGGAAACGCTGAAAACCGAAGCGATTGATTTTAACCAAAAATTTTATTGGTTAGATGATTATCCGTTTGAATCAGAAATGAAGATTCTTGAAAAAAGGAATGTTATCAGTTCACTGATCAAAGTAGACTTAAATAATACAAATGAATTGGAACGTTTAGAAAAACTACTTTCAAGTTATCAGCTGCTAACATCAAATGTAAGCAAATAAAAAATATAGTACTTAATGTCAACAGATAACAAAATTGATGTGTTTTTTTTGATAGATATTTCAGGTTCCATGACTGGAGAACCTATTGATTCTATTAATAATTGCATTAAAGACGTGTTCACTATGTTGTGCACAGATCAACGAACACATGGTAGAATTAGAATATGTATTAATACTTATAATAGAAAAATATTTGAAAATTATGAACTTGAACTAGTTGAAAATTTGGCACTAAATTTTAATTCATTAGGAAATACTGAAGGTCCAACCCATTCAGGTGCAGCTATTGAAAATGTATTAATAAAAATCAAAAAAACAGTGGTTGAATATCAAAACAAAGACAATAGGTATAAAAAACCATTACTATTTCACATAACAGACGGATTTCCAACGGACCTTCGAATATTTACTGAAATTACTCATAAATTAAAACGACAAAAAATTAATACAATTGGTTGTGGTATTGGAGCTAATACAGATTTGAAATACCTTAAATCATTCTCTGATAAAGTAATTTATTTAGATAAAAATGACAGGCTATCCATAAATCAATTTTCTACATTATTGTCTGCAATTATCTTAGATAATCTTTATTCAGATAACGATGATTTAGATTCCTTAGAAATACTCAATCCAACTAAACCAAATAATCCTATATTAATGGATAAAATAATGATACTATAAATATGCCCGCTTATAACAACTTGCAAGCAAAAGGTTATAACCAATGTGGGCTAATATTTGTAATTTTAAATTAAATATCAAATCTGTCAAGATCATTCAATAAAAAATGTTTTTATTAAATGGAAGCAAGTATAAATCCTAATTGGTCCATCGAAAAATTTTCCGATTGAAACTTATGTTTTCCAATCAAACCCTTTTCCATTTTACGTCATATTCAAGTGCGAAAATAAAAAGCTATAAACGATCTTTTGATATACAAATTCTTATATTTGGGAGATTAATTGGCGCTTTTTATTTGAATCAAAGAAACACTTTAATATTGTGTTAGATCCATTTTTCAAGACAGATAATTAAGTCATAAAATATTTTATTAACTTACTAAAACTAAGATTTTGAAAAATAAAATTATCCTTCATATCTCCCATTCATCAACAAATATTCCACTAACTGAAGGTTTTGTTGTTGATGAAAAGTACTTGTCAAATGAAATGCTGAAATTGACCGACTGGTACACTGACGACCTTTTTTATTCCGAGGAAGATGAGACGGTAAAAGCAGAATTTTCAAGAATTTTCTGCGACCCTGAAAGATTTACAGATGATGAGCTGGAGGTAATGTCGCAATATGGAATGGGTGTGCTGTATGAAAAAAGTGACGAGGGTGATGTTATCAGGAATGTGACGCCCACACTTAGAGAAAAAGTTTTAAATGATTTTTACTGGCAGCATCATAATAGGCTCAATGAAGCGGTAAATAGCCAATTAAATCTTTTCGGAAAAGCTTTGATTTTAGATTGCCATTCCTATCCAAACATTCCTTTAAAAAGAGATTTGGACAAGAATTCAAATCGACCTGATTTTAATATTGGTACAGACTCTTTTCATACTCCACAAGAATTAATTGACTTATCGATTTCGTTTTTTGAATCTGCTGGTTACACTTTAGGAATTGACTGGCCATACAAGGGTTCGATTGTTCCTATGGAGCATTATCACAAAAACAAAAATGTTCAAACTATAATGCTTGAGATTAACAGAGGTTTATATTTGAACGAGCCAACAAATGAAAAATCTCAAAAATATTTGGAGATCAAAAAATTGACTAGCGAATATATTAAGACCTTAAAAAACACATTTTAAGGTGGGGAGAGGACAAATAGATTTGACAAATTCTTCCAAATTGTAAAAAATCGTTGGTGGAAGTTTATTGGTGATAAACTGCGAAAAAAGGAAAATCTTAATAGATGACAATTTTTGGTGCAATCTAGGTTCATTTTTAAATACAGCGACTGTGTGCATCTGAAATTATTGATTTTCTGAATTTTGATTTTGTAAATTTCTTCAATTATAATACATAAAGGAAATGTGATAATTGAGGTTTTGTTAGATTAAATAATTTGGTTTTTATTGATAATTAATATATTTGGGGGTGAGGTAACTTAGAAACAAGACTTATCCTATTGGATTTATGAGTACATGTACCATTTGATGAGACTTATAAAAAAGTTGGCAGCAAGTCTAAAAGACAGCATTGAGTAACCGGACATGTAAACGATTAAATGAAACTAAAAATAAGGTTTAAATATGACGACATCTAAAAAGCAAGAACAATTCAACTTAGGTCCTGTAAGCATTTATAAATACTTGACTGACAATATGCTAAGTATTTTTGTTTCTCTATTGATAAGTAAATTGTTTTTTTTGGGATTTTATTTTATGTTGATCAAGTATGATTCTTTCGTAAGTACTTTTGATGAACGTTATTTTTTTCACACACACGATATTTATGACACTCCAATACATTATTTAAGTTTAGTCACTGTAGACATTTTGATTTTTAGTTTTCTTCTTAGAAATTTACTAATAAATCAAAATAAAGTAGGAAATTGGATAATTTCAATTATTTTTTTAGTTTTTACTTTTGTCACGCAGGTAATAAAGTTTATTGTTAGTAATGAATATGAAGAAGTCAATGTAATTGAAGATATATTTGATGAAATAAGCTATATTTCCAATGATTTTTTGCTTTTTAATGTTACAATTATCTTTTTAATAGTCCAATCTTTACTTATTTATATCTTTTTAACTTCAAAGAAGTTTAATTACAAAGAAAATATACCTAATAATTACACAGAAAATAAATTGAGAAATATTAAATTCCTTTTTAAGGGTATTTTTATTTTAGGAATCGTTTTTTTTATTTTTATCGTCACACATTACACAATATCAACACAATACATCAACTTTGAAAACACAAGTGAATATATACCAAAATCAAATATAAAAACAGTTATATCATTTAAATATAAAAATGGATATGATACGAGCGGAGGAATTATCCCTCTCGAGGTATTGGCAGCACCAACCGTTAATATGATATTGTCGTTTGCACTGAAAGCTTTAATCAATTTATTATACATTTTATTGATTTTCTTTCTTGGTAATTATTTAATTAAATCGATAATTACTGGAAAACTTAAAAACAAACTTTTATTACGGCAAAATTCATTAAAATCTCAAAAATCAAAAGTAATTCAAAAGACAAAAAGTTCAGGAGTTGCAGTGCTAAATTATTTTTCTTCAATAACTTCAAAATTTAACGGAATTAACTTTTCAATATCTAGAAAAATAAAAAATATTCTTTGGCTAATCTGGGTTTTATTTCATTTATTCATGTTGTTTACATCCAAAAACATTTTTGATTATAGTATTTCGTGGGCAGATTTTTGGATTTTTAACGAATGGGATCCTCATGAATATTCTATGTATGCTGATCATTATGATATTTCTGAATTTATAATTTATGTTATTATTCCAGCACTAATAATTTTTGGAAGAAAATACATTAAAGGGGAGAAAATTTTAATTTCTAACATCAGCTCTTCAATTAAAAGAACAAATACAGACGATAGAATCAATGACCTAAAAAAATACAAAGAGCTTTTTGATTTGGGGGTTATTTCTGAGGAAGAGTTTTCCGAAATTAAAAAGAAATTACTATAAAAAAAAACATGGCAAATATCTTACATTAACCATTTAGTTTAGAAAGTAAAGGGGATAGAAAATTATTACACAGCAATAAAAACCAGCCGGTAACAAACGCTTGGCTATTTTTTTTAGCTGCAGGAGTAAAACAAAAAAAAACAGTGTCAGTCGTTAGCTGCAAACGTTGGGAGAAAGCGCTAACTTGGAATGTAAGAGCATTGAATTGACATTTTTACAACTACACAAAACAAATGACAAACGATAAAATAGGACGAAACAACTTTAAAGGCTTTACTTGAAGACTTTGCAAAAGCATACAGGTCAAATTATAAACTTTATACAACAAAGTCCTTGGGAAAAGGTGCTTACGGAGTTGTTTACAAGGCACAAGACTTGAAAAATTCAAATCAAGCAACACTGAATACAAAACAGTAGTTTCAAGGTGCATTCCAGTTAAATTTCTTAAAGACACATTTGATTGGCTTAACAATCTTGAGCAATCATACCAACAAATAGTAACTGAAGACTTTGCTTTTAGTTTTTTCCTATCTCTAATAAATGTTCTTTAATTATGCCATTCATCAGGTTACCGACATGGTGATTTTCATGATGGAAATATAATGGTCCTGCCGATAGGGCACGAAATCCAATTTGCATTTACTGCAGTTCTAATTGACTTTGACAACTCATCGATTAAGGGGAGCGTTTTCTGTTCTAACGAAAAGGAAAAGATTGAAAAAGAATGTAGATTATTTAACTTTCGTGTAGGTCCATATATTTTAATGAATTGGGAATGGTATGACGAGGTTATATCAATCTTCACCTCGTATTCAACTATGAAGCAAATGAAAATTTCATTTGAAATTATTCTTCAGTTTATTAGTTATCTAAAAAAGCACTCCAAAGGCACTCCCTTACAAAAAATAAAATCATTGAATTACTTGGACAAATGGTTCCATAACAAATGAATAGTTTTTCACCTAAGCTTAGAGTTGATATCCCTATTGCAATAGTTACAAAAGCTGGACTAGGAAATTTGTTTGCTGACTCTTTCAAATTTTTTAAAAATGGATTGATAGATGGGAATAACATTTCAGTTGAGGTAACTATGATTAAAGATGGAGATATAAAAAACTGGGGAGTGTTCATTAACTTTTTCGCTAACTTTTAATTAAAAATCAAATCTATAAGGATCATTCAATAAAGTTTATCAAAGAAAATCTCACCACCAATTATCACATTATCTTCCTGACTAGAACCCAATATTCTATCCTCAACCTTTATTTGTAACAAAAACTGCTTTTTTTCAATAGATGATAGTGTAAATGCTAATTGTTCTATCGAAAAATTTTCTGATTGAAATTTATATTTTCCTATCAAACCTTTTTCCATTTGCATCAGTTTGAAAGATTTGATGTCAGCTTTCTCTTCAGTCGATTCTTTAATAAAAACTGTTTGATAAAGGGGAAATAGCGTTGATTCTGTCTTGAGATCAATCGCTTTAAATCGAGTAATTAGTTTAGATTCGTGCTTAATTTCAATTCGGTTTTGTGCTTCAAGTAAAAATCCAACATTTGCAGGCTTTGATGAAAGTTTGCTCCAGTGTTCAAAGCCATAGTGGTTCAAAATTTCCAAATCGAATAGCATTTCTTCCCATCTAACATTATGCTTTTGGATTCTTTGATGCATATCATTAAAAACATCGACACCTATTTCACAATTCCAATAGCGAATTCCAGTACCGAAAAGATTAATGATGTAATTCATTTATATATGGGTTGATTGAAATTAATTTTTGAAAAAAATCTAAATTTTAGCCGTAAAATAAAACCTATCTTTAATAGTTTTTTAACTAAAACAATATATGGTTTTCTTATCCATTTTCAGTTTTGAGTGAATTTTAGAACTTTGTTGAATTATTTTACTATCTAAAAGGATAATAGTCAGTTGTTGTTATCTTTACCTTTAAGAATTATTGATTTGGAACATTTTATATGGAATGCAATTTAACAAAAATATATGAATACTTCAGTACTTTACAATTTCCCAAGCCTAAATTTGATAAACTCAATAAGATTGATTCAGATTCTATTATTGCCAAAAATTCAAGACATATTGGTTTAGCATTCGATGGATTGATTAAAAATCATTTACTTTTAATTAATAATGACAAATCTTATGATGGACCATTTTATCGTATTTATTCGAAAGTTGAGTATAATAATATAAGCATTAACAAAATTAATTGCGTGAATCGTAAATTTGATTCAACACACCGAAAACTAAAAAATGACAAACAAATTTATGAATCAGATTACGCAAACTTATTGAGAAGAACTATACTTGATACTGACGAAAGAAATAGATGCGCCGAACATATAAAAGACTTGATAACCAAATTTAATTTCAAATATTTTTTATCAAAGAATCATTTGATAACTAATTTTACGCCAGAAATTAATTTAAATGGTAAAATAAAATTTAGGATAGCTATTCTTGAAATAATTAAAGATAATGAAATTATAGAAATTAAAAGTGATGTACGATTTAATGGAATTAAACCTGAATATATTGCGCAACTTTGTTTCTATTATTTTATAATAAAATGGTTGCATCGATATAATAATGAAATTAAGACTTCAATATTGTCAGATGTTAATCCAACAGTTCTTAGTATTTATTACCCATATCATGATTACTTATACAAATTTGATCCATCAATTCTTTTTAAAGATGAAGACAGCATTCTTGATTTATTAGATCAAGAAATACTTGAAGGAAATAATTTGATTAAGGAAATTTTTTCTTTGGCTATTTCCACTAAAAAAAATGACTTGAAAAAGATAAACCTTTTTTCAAAAATAGAAAAAAGAAAATTGCAATTAATCCAAAATTTGACGGAAAAGCATCTTGTCAATAATGATGGAAAAAGCGCAAGAGAGGTAATGAATCGATTTTCAATTAAGCTAGAGTCATGTAACTATTTTAAAACTGATTACAATGCATTTCTTGAAATTAGCAGGAATTTCGACTTTCTGCAAAATAAACTTCAGTTGTTGGAGTTGCGCGCTTCTCAGCTTGAGTTAAAAAAAACAATGTTGGATTTAGCAAACAACTTACATCCAGAAGCCACTTATTTAACCAAGATTAAATCCTTTTTCCCATTAATTGAAGGTTCAAAATATAAGTATGGTTATTCCTTTGAAAATAAAAAAGGAGAAATCAATTTAACAGTAAAAAGTTTTCAATTAAATGATTGTTTTTTTGAGATACATAAACCCCTCAATTTTAAATATTTTAAAATCGATGAGAAAAAACATGGTCACTTTTCTTTAGATTTTTTGATGTATTATTTTATTGAAGATCGTCATAATTTTTATGCATTGAGTGGCTCAATTGGTCTTAAGGATTTAGACGAAACATTAATGATTTCAGAACTTGACATTCCTTTAATTAATAAACTTCCTTTTAGATCGTTACCTAGTCCAAATACTACAATTAAAATGAAATGTTGTGAATTCGGAGAACGTATTTGGAATTTTGTCGCTTATGAGAATGTAAATCTCGAAAAAAAAGAATATAAGTGTTGTGCGAAGTTTATTATTACTGATTACAGAGGACAAGAAACCAAAATTTGGTTAAAGAAAGGTATTGGTATGGTACAAAGGGAATTCCCAAACGGTAGAATTGAATGGTTAATTGATTTTAAAATTAATCAAGTATAGCGGTTGTTTTAATAATTGATAATTAACACATAGTCCAATTATTGATCCTATCGCTAATTAAGCAAGGTTTAAAATAATTATAAATATCTAGTTTCAAAAACATTATTAGGATTAAAATTGAAAAACTAAAAGGAGAAAAATAATCGATATATAGTTAATAATCTTTTCCTAAGCAAAGTTATAAAAACCCAATCCTCGCCGAAATCACCATCAATAAATATTCACCTGTACTCCTGACAAATTAGTGAAAGTGACACACTAACAAAATAGTATTTCTAAAACTTAATTAATACATGATTATCATTTTTTTTTACTTTTTGAATCAATTTTTGATACACTGTAACATTATTTGATTCACTTTCATTCTAAAAAATGAGTTTTAATTGCTTTTCATTTTTTGGTACGGCAATTGACTAATAAGAGTAATCGAAAGAATCAAAACATGAATCCAGAATTAAAATCAGCGCAAATTCTCGAAAAGCTAAAATTTGCTTTGGAAAGACATCACTTGAATGAGGTGGTAAAATTAGATCAAATTCGAAATTTGCTTACAGAATATGATGCGTCTTTTCAGTCTGAAGTAAAGTCAGAGTTGATTGGTAAATATTTCGATGAATTTTGTCAGAATGCTGAAAGTCAAAACTCTTGCAATGTAATTAAAACTGGATTAACTGCATATGACAATGCGCTTGGTGGTTTGTTTCCAGGTGAATATGTGGTCATTGGCGGTCGACCTGCTATGGGGAAATCACATTTCTTGGTAAATATGGTGCTCAACATTGCTGCCGAGCATGAAGTCCTATTTTATTCCTCGGACCTTTCTGCTTACATGTTAACGACCAAATTTATTTCTGCATTGACAGGTTTTCATGTAAATGATTTTTTATATCAAAAATTGGATGAAAATCAGAAAAAAGTGGTTGAATTGTCGAAAATGGAAATTGACTTATTGAAGTTGAGGATCATTGATAGACAAGCGCAAAACATGATTGTATTTAAAGCTATTTGTAAACAACATGTAGAAGATTTTGGTGTGAAAGTCATCATCATAGACTACTTACAATTATTGAGCTCTAATCGTTATAGAAATCAACGTGAATTAGAAATATCCTACATCAGTCGTGAACTGAAAAACATTGCGCGTGAGTTAAATGTATGTTTAGTTGCCACTAGTCAATTGAGTAGATCGGTAGAAACTCGCGGTGGAGATAAGCGACCGATGTTATCAGATCTGAGGGAAAGTGGCGCTATTGAACAAGATGCTGATAAGGTTTTCTTTTTGTATCGTCCAGAATATTATGATCTTACGATGAATGAAATGGGAGAAAGTACCAAGCGAATTGTTGAGCTAATTCTGGCAAAAAATCGCAGTGGTAAATTAGCTAGAATCATTTTTAAGGTGGATCCTTTGTTTACCACTTTTGTTCCCGATAATGAGGTGAATGGCATTTTTACTTTTGATGAAGATCGTTTGGCTGAATTCTGATAGAATAATTTTTAGAGCCGTTGTCCAAACTTATGCGTCGGATTGGGCGACCTGTGATTGTGTTCCTGCAATCCATTTATCACCAGAAGTTAGCAGCGCTTCGCTGAAGCTTCGCACTTCTTTGTGCTTCACTGCGTTCCGCACAAAGAAGTACCCTTTGAAGATAAGTGACAACGGCTCTTTTTTTAATTTAAATTAACATGATAGAATTTGAATCGCTATTTGATTGTTCCAATAATGTTCCTTTTTCAAAAAAAATGAAAGCGAAAACAAAAGATGAGCAATTAGATTTCAAAATAAAGTATTTCAACCGAATAGCTAGATTTAGTGCTAAGTTTTTAGAAATAACCAATGGAAACGACTTGGCATTTTTGCTTAATACAGATTTTCATAAAGTTCAAATTTTAATCAATAATCCTATTTACAAAGAATATGCTATACCCAAGAAAAGCGGAGGAAATAGAATTATTCAAGCTCCAGATATTGATTTGCGTAAAGCTCAAAGAAAATTAAATAGACTTTTACAAATCAATTATTTAAAAATCAAACCAGCGAATGTACATGGATTTGTTACCAAATTTCCTTCGGATGAAAATCTTGCAAATATTGTTGAAAATGCGATGATTCACACTGGAAAACAGACTGTATTAAATATTGACCTTGAAAATTTTTTCCCTTCGATTTCTGCCAAAACAGTGAAAAATGTTTTTTCAAATGCTCCTTTTAACTTCAATGATCAAATCTCAACTGCCTTAGCACTTTTGTTTACTTACAAAGGAAAATTGCCGCAAGGTGCTCCATCTTCTCCCGTCATTTCCAATTTTGTTTGTTTGCAATTAGACCATGATTTGAATGCTTGGTCGATTCAAAATGAAATCAACTATTCTCGTTACGCAGACGATTTGACTTTCTCTGCCGATACGTTTATTTCACACGAAAAGCAACAAGAAATAAGGCAAATAATCAATAAATTTCATTTCGTTGTGAATGAAAAAAAATGGAGACAACGTGCAAAAAATCTAAAGCAAACTGTAACTGGTTTGACAGTAAATTCAAAAGTAAATGTTGATCGACGTTATTTAAAAAAAGTGCGAGCCATGTTGCATGACTTATCTGCAAATGGTATTGAAATTGCAGCAATAAATCACTTCGGATTGGACGAACAAGCAACAACTGAACAAAAAAATAAGTTTCTATTTAGGTTGCAAGGAAGTATTGGCTTTATTGGTCAAGTACGCGGAAAATCAGACGTTATTTATCAATCAATGCAAAAGAAATTAAAAGAATATCAAATCGTTTCTAATAAAACATTAAAAAGTTAATCTTATGATAAGTTTCCTCTTTCCCAAAAAAGACTTTTTGATTGCTTTAAAGCAATTGAAAAATCCAGTTACAGTTCGCAGAAATGATGTGTTTTTTATGCGTTGCGAATTAATTGTTTTGACAGATAAAGTGGTTTTTAAACTACCAGGGAATGAAATTTATCTTGAAATTCCAACTATTGGCTTGGGAAAAACCTCATTTTATTTTAAAGATTTTCAAATGGCAGTGCAAAAAGCAGAGGAAAAAATCATCACAATCGCCATTGACCGTAAAACAATTAAAATTAACAAAATAACTCTTTCTGCGACAACCGAAATTCTCAATAAAAAGGAGGCGAATCACCAACTAGAAATGCCAATGGAATCGTTGAATGAAGTTCCAGATTATTGGTATGCAAGTCAAGAACGCAAAAAAAAAGAATACCAACGCGTAGATGGTGAACGCGAATTTTCGATGTATGAGGTAGATAAAGATGTTGATTTTGTGTACACAAGATTGCTGAAATACGGCTTTGAAAAATCAGATATACAAGATTTTATCAATAGGAAAATTAAATTTTCACGTTAACAAAGGAACTGAATTAATAATTTTCAATTCCATATTTTTCGATTTTCGCCACCAATGTGTTAATCGCCCAACCAATCGCAATCGCTGTTTGTCGTTTATTTCCGTTGAAATGTTTTAAAACGCGTTCAATGTGTTCCTTCTCAACATATTCCCAATTCATCGGTTTGTCAATTGCTTCTTGTTTTAAACGTTTGGGTAAAATTTCAGCTGCAACAGTTTCTTCATTGAAGACATAAAGTCTAGAAATGATATTTTCTAGTTCACGAATATTTCCAGGATATGAATAATTCAACAAAATTTCCATCGCTTCTTTTTCAAGAATTAGCTTTTTATTTTTCTTGAGATAACGTTTTTTTTGCGTTAAAAAATATTCAATCATCGTTTTCAAATCTGCCTTTCCACGCTGAAGCAGGGTTGGAACATCTAGTTCAACAACTGATAAACGATAATACAAATCCCAACGAAACAATTTTTCCTCGCAGCGTTTGACTAGATTTTGATTTGTTGCAGCAATCACGCGAACATCTATTTTCTTCGATTTTCCGCCAAGTGGCATAATTTCCTTTTCTTGAAGAACACGCAGTAGAGCTTGTTGCATATAGGGAGAAATGTCGCCAATTTCATCTAAGAAAATCGTTCCTTCGTTTGCCAATTCAAAAAGTCCCAGTGTATCTTTGTCTGCTCCTGTAAATGCTCCTTTTTTATAGCCAAAAAGCCTTGATTCTAGCAATTGGTCGTTGAATGCAGAACAATTCACCGTGATATAGGGCTTTTCTTTTCGGATAGAATTTTTATGAATGTATTTCGCCAAATTTTCTTTTCCTGTTCCACTTTCACCTAAAATCAAAACGGTTACTTCGTCTGTTTGTGCTACTTTTCCGGCATTCAAATAAATTGGCTCAATGGCTGGTGTAATTTTGTAATCGTCACTTGGACCAACGCGTTTGATTTCCTCTTGATGATAAACTGCTGTAACAGGCAACGAAGAATTGGAAAGATTAATTTTGATTAATTCTGGTTTTTCCTTGGTTTTGGTATGTCTCGCTTCGCGTGTTTGATACAAAGTCGTTTTCAAGTTCATGCTCATGTGACTCAAATACCAAACTACTTGCATAGCAGGTGTTCCTGGCGAAATGAAAAGCGCAATTTGATCGTCTTTCAAACTGGCTAAAAAAGGCGTCACTTTGGATTGAATTTCTTGGTGATCAATTGGATCTTCTATATCTAAATAGACCGCTTCAATAGGGCGGTCAGGATAATTTCGACTTAAAAAATTGACTAAAAGCTCCGTTCTTGTATCATCACTTTTTTTGGTAGAAAGGATAAAATGTCGATCTCCTTTGAAAAAATGCTTGTGAAAAGTACAATTTGGTCCAACCTCATTTACTGCTCCGTTTTCAAAATCATTGTTTTGTGCAACCCAAGAAATTAGTGTTTTCATTGTCAGAATTTGACATAAAGATATTTAAAATGACATTAATAATTATCAATTCTGATATTATGTTTACAATTTCTGGTTTGGTATAACTTTTGCCACAATTCTAGTTTAATTTTCAACTTAAAACACATTTAGATGCAATTAATCGGCAAACTTATTCAATTACTACCACTTCAAACCGGAACGGGCAAAAATGGCGAATGGAAAAAACAGGAAATCATTATTGAAACAGACGGTCAATACCCAAAAAAAGTCTGTATCTCAATTTGGGGTGATAAGATCAATACCCAACAATTGGAAATTGGAAAGACTTTATCAATTGATTTTGATGCTGAAAGTCGCGAATTTTCTGGTCGCTGGTACACTGAATTAAAAGCTTGGAAAATAGATGCAAACGGGCAAGGTAGTTATACGCCAAATAAATTGGCAACTGCTGAGCCTCTGCAATTACCAGAGGATGATGATGATGGGAATTTGCCGTTTTAGAGAATTAGGAGAATCTATTTGAGCTTTATTTAAAATCCAAAATAATCTCAACCTCCTTCACATTCTCCAATCTAATGTCGTAATAATTGAAGTCATCGTCATTTGGATTTTCTTCTTCGATAATGTTAATCGAACAATCTATAATAGGAATTGGCTCGAAGTAAAGGCTAAAAACGCGCCAATCCTCGGTTGATTCAAAATCATGTCGCTCTGGTGCAATCGGAATATTAATAGCTTCAGTCAATTTAAAGCGCTCATTAGTAGATTGAACTTCTAAAAAAGTATAGGGTGCAATGTGAATCCAGCCACCTTTGTCGTACATCCACGGTGCGGAATAGCCAAAATCGATTCTCGTATATTCCGTAGATAAAATAGCTCGAAGTATGACTGGATTTTGTTTGCGTTGGGCTTTGAAAATTGGCTGAACAACGTAAGCACTTTTGATCTGTTTTTGTTTCATTTTGTTAGGTCTTGCGTGAATTTATGAAACCATTTTGGTGAAATGATATGCACATGTCGTCCTTGAGATAGAAAATAACGTGCAAGTTCTATTGAAGGAATTAAGTTGAAAGTAATTTCTGAAGTTCCTTCTGAATTTTTCGCAATCGATTGACTTTCGTGCAATGGATAAGCTTGCATGTAATGTGTTCCCATTTGACTAACATGAATGCGAATGATTTCCTTTTTGGCTTCTGGTATTGGGAAAACACCATAAATATGATTCAAATGTGCATCAATCGATGTGGAATCTACTTTGATGAATTTCTTTTTAAGCAGCAATGGTTCACTAACTCTATCCATTCCGAATGTACGCACTTCATTGTGATTTTCTGAATATCCAATTACATACCATCGATTTTCGAATTCTTTAATCAGAAATGGATGCAGATTGATGTGGCTATATATTCGCTTTTTGTATGAAAAATGGATAAATGAAACTGGGATTTTTTCTTTACTTGCTTTGTAAAAACAGTCGAAATGTTCAAATCCACGGGAAATTGGTGGAATCATTGTTTGAAGAATTGGTCTTTTTACCTCTTCATTCATGCTGCGTTCTATGGTTGCGGAAAGTAATTTCTCCACTGCATTGTTGAATTGTTCACTGATACGTGACCCGCCAATTGAACGAATTAAGTCAACAGCTTCTTCAATGGTATCAAGTTCTTCTTGTCTCAGGGAAACTCCAGCGAGTGAATAATTTGAATCCGTGTATTCGTATCCTCGATTTCTGGAACACCAGCGAACAGGAGCGTCAAATCCATCTGGGTAAGGAAGTCGCATGTTTGCAAGGTCTTTCTGGATGGTTTCACGAGAAGGTTCAAAATCTAATTTTTCGAGACACGCATCAATTATTTCTTCCATCGTCGGGTATTTACGCATGGGATTTCTCAGTAATCCGTCAATTACTTTGTAACGTCGAAAAGCGCTCTTACTTAGATTCATTTGATGTTTTTTTTGTGAATGTACACTTTTTTATTACTCAGTATATAAAATACGGACTGAATATTTTCCTTTGCTTCATTAAACTTAAAAAACAATGGAAACAGAAATTGAAAAACTAATTGAAACGGATAGAGATTTACAAATTGATCTTCCCGTAAAACTCTATAATCCTCAGGGAATGGATTATAAAAATGATTTGCGTATTAAAACTATTGAAGCAACAATTGAATATACACGCATAGATTTCATTTACAAGTCTTCGTCTTATTACGATGATGGCGGATGGATTCAAATGGAAAAAGATTCATACATTCAACCAATTGGCTCAACAACAAAATACACTCTTTTGAAAGCAATCGGAATCCCCATTGCACCTCTCAAACATTATTTCAAAAAACAAGGGGAATATCATACTTACACACTCATTTTTCCAGCGTTACCAAAAGACACAAAATCAATTGACATTATCGAGAAATTGGGCCCAGGATCCTTTTTCAACTTTTTCAATGTTGATTTTTCTAGTTGGATGACAGTTCCACATGCTGCAGATTTACCTAGAGGGAATAATTAGAATTCCCATATATTTTAAAGATAAAAGGATTAATAGTCCTTTTATCTTTACTAATAATATTCAATTAAATGATATTTAATATGGGTTTTGACTGCAAATTAGAAAAACAAAAAATCCACTTCAAAATTCACTCTCAAGCTAAATTAGTATCTTCATCGCATGAAAATTTATGTGATATTTTTATTGCTTTTATTCGCAAGTTTTGACGTCCAATCAAGAAATAATATCACCATTAAAATGGAACATTACCTTTTCAATGGAAAATACAATGAAGGCATTGATTGGATAATTAGAGAGAAAGCGAAAAAACAGGATTTAGCGCTCCTAAATCAATATGAAGGTGACTTTTATAAATTGAAAGGAGATATAGATGAAGCGCTTGTTCATTGGAAAGAAAGCAATCGTATTCGTTTAAAACAATATGGAAAGAATGATTATCATTTAGCATGGAATTATGCATTAATTAGCAATTACTATTACGAAAAGATAGAGATTCAATTGGCGAAAGAGTATGCTGATTCATGTATTCAATTGATTCAGCATTTAACACCAAAGCAGGAACGAGAAATTGAGATTTTTAAAATCTGGAATATCTTAGCCCAAAGCAAGAAACAATATTTCGGACACTATTTAAGTGGAACTGAAAGTCTAATAAAGTATAAATGGATTCGTGGTTTTTATTCCAAATCTAAACGTTTCATTTTAGAAAACAAACTACCTGAATACTATTTGGCAAAAACTTATCATTTGATTGGAAATTCTTATCACGACAATATTCATGCTCATATTCAAATGAAAGCTGAAAGTCATAAAATACTGGAAGCACATAGAAATGCCATGACTCACTACTCGTTAGCCAATGAAACTTGGACTAAAAATTACGGATTAGTTCATCACGAGCGAGCAAAGACGCTGTATCTAATGGGAATCGTAAATTTGCTTTTAAATGAAAAAATATTGCCTGACCGTTTGACTATTTCTTCGAATTACTTCGATCAAGCAATTAAAGCATTTGGAATTGAATTAAATGTCGTGAATGAAAACAGTTTAAAAAGAATTCCGAATAAGGAAGATGCAATTCGATGTTTGAGATATAAAAATCAATCATTATTTATGCAAATTGTTGAAAAAAAGAAAATTAGTTTGATTCCAACTTGCGAAAAAATCTCACGACAAGCAACTAAATTGTGGGAAACAACTTTTAGTGAATTTAAATCTAGTAACACCAATCAACTTCTAGGAATCTATAATTTGATTCCATTTAAAGATGTAATTGAAATTGAAACGCTAAAAAGAAAATTCAATCTCCCTTTTTCTCTCGAACGCATATTCAATGCAAATGAGAAACTCAAATATTATGATTTTAACAAAATTCAATCTATTAAAAACACACATTTAGTCTGCATCAAATCATTGCAAAACAAATTAAAAGGAGGGGAACTATTTTTAGACTTTTTTTCCAATCAGCAAAATAATTATTTTCTATTGGCAATTAACCAATCTAATGTATCACTTATCAAACTCAATGATAGTATTCCCCAATATATTAATGATTTAAAAAAATCCATTATTGAAATGGACTTTAATAATTATGTAAAATTCGGAACAAAAACATTCAGAGCAATTTTTAACGATTTAGATTTTAAAAATCATAAAAAAATCATAATTTGTCCCGAAGGAAATATAAATGATTTAGTATTTGAAGCATTGTTGGTTTCTATCAAAAACAGCAACTTGACAGATTACAGGAAGCTCGATTATTTAGTCAAACATATCCAACTTCAATACACGCTTTCGTCTAGTATCTATCAGAAGAAGAGCGAATGTATTCCATTGAATATTGCTGGATTTGCTCCATTTAATCCAAATAGAAATTATGCAGCATTGCCTTTTTCTAGTCAATTGATGGATAAATTAAGTGACTTAAACCAGCTTGTTTATAAAAATGAAACAGCTACCGCCACTAATTTTTTAAAAAATAAATCATCCATTCTTCATTTCAGTGGACATGGAATTATTGATGAAGAGTCTTCAACATCGTCTTCTTTGGTTTTTTCCGACCGAACATTAAATCTATCAGAAATACCTTTGGTACTGAGCCCGCAACTCGTTGTTTTAAACGCCTGTAATTCTTCCAATGGAAAAATTGTACAAGGCGATGGTGTTGACGGCTTTGTAAGGGCATTTCATGCAGCTGGAGCAGAAGTAACGATTGCAAATCTTTGGGAAGTAGATGACAAAGTTTCAAATGAATTGTTTTCGAAATTTTACGGAGCACTTAAGCACAAACGACATATTTCCAAATTGATGCAGCAAACTAAGATTAATTATATCGCCAATTGTTCTCAATCAGAATTGGCTGCGCCTTATTATTGGGCTGGCCATCGGGTGATGGGTGATGGGGAGATTGAGGCGGTAACTCCATCAAAAGCAGTATTCAGTACTTGGGTTGTCTTGGTGCCTATTTTGGTTTTGTCCATCTTTGGTATATGGAGATTAAAGTTCAAACTTAGATGATACTTCCTCTTTTGAAGGTGTGGGATTCAAATCTGTTTTTCAATTTGCAGTTTTTCATTTTTATTAAATGCCTTGTGCTCCGTTAAAACAAAAGGCATTTCTTAGCTCAAAAAAACATGACAACTATAAGCTAATTAACTTTTTAAAACTGGTCTCTTACAAAAGTCAAAGATTCAATTTATTAATTTGAAGATTGAAATAATAATCGACTAATTTAAAAATTAAACGATTGCAAATAAATATGAAATAGCTGTTAAGGCAGAAAAAATCATCAAAATATTTAACTTTAATCTATCTGCCAAAAAGAATTTTTTAACAAAATCCAAGTATTGAGAAGGAAGGCCATTTGAAAGTTTATTTCCTAGTAAAAAAGGTAAAAATAACACCAAAGTTATAAAACCCCAATACTTGAAAACAGAGTCCATGATAGGGTCAAAAAAAGTGTCGCTAATATTAAAAATTACGCTAATGATATCAGCTGATATAAGGAAAATTTGACCAAAAATGACAAGACTAACTATATACTTTCTAAGACCTTCAATCGGAGATTTTTTCAACAAAAAGATTAATGCCACGACAGCAAGTAAAGGTAAAATACCTCTTTCAAATCGCACCTGAGTATAATTAAAAAATACTTGTGTTCCAATAAATTTCCAATTTATAAACATCCATTTTAATTTAAATAAGCTATCAAAAGGAAGAGGGAATAGTGGCTTAAACCCATGTAACAATATCCCAAATGTTAAAACCACAAGAACCTTTACTCCAATATTTATAAGAGGATTTTGGTTAAAATTTAGATCGAAATTAGTTTTTTCTGTTTGCATTATTTAAAATTTAATTATTTGATACTTTAATTTTTACTCTAGAAAATCTAGAATTTTTTTTTTATCAATTGGAATTTAAATAGGTAAGTACTATATTAATTTTTAGTTTTTTAAAATCAATTTTTAGTTTTAACAAACTAAAAAGCTAATAAAATATAACTGATTTATCTATGAAATTAAAGTTTACGATAAACAATATAAACAAATCTTCTACCTTCCTCAATATCAAAAGAATTAAGCAATTCCATGCCTTCTATAAAACCATTTGCATTTTCTTTTATCGTTTCTTCAATTGTTGTTAAAGAAGTATTGGTTGAATCTTTAATTTCCGATGTCTTTATCACCATATCTGATGTTATGGTTGAACCATTTATAAAATTATTTGCTGCACTCCTTGCTTTAATATTTGCTGTTCTATTTAAAACAGAAGAATTTGGATATTTTGACTTTTCAAGAATAACTAATGAAATAATATATTTTGAGTTGTAATCTTCAACGATTTTAACACCTTCGAATTTTGAAGATTCATACATTCTCCTGACAAAACTTGACAGTACAGTTATATCAGAATTCAAATCTTGCGAAAACAAATTATTATTTAAAATGAAAATAAAGAATAGTGTAACTGTAACAGTTTTTTTCATAATTATCTCCAATTAATATTGTTATACGTAATTGTTTTAGGTTGGTTTTTCGCCTGAGCTAAAGCAATTTCTCTACAAGAGTTTATTGTGATTTTATCTAACTCATAATTTCTAGCAGATTGTTTTTCTTCCAATATAGCATCTCTTTGGGATTGTTTTTCTCTATAGATATCATCTCTTTTACCTTTTTCTTCGGCAATTCTAACTTGCTCTTTTTTCTCTGCAATCTTATCTGAATACTGCTTTATTTTAAAATCCCATCTTGCCTTTTCGTCCGCCTTTAATTTTAAATCAATTTCTTTTATCAAATTTTCCACCTTGGGTTGACAATCTGACATTGGATTTATAGAACTTAAAACATCTCCAGCCTTTTCAGCTCCTACTAGATTTTGTTCCGCTATCCAAAGATTTCTAGCATTACTTAATTTAATTTTACAATCCGTATTTATTTTTTGTTGAAAAATAAAATTAAGTGTATCTAAACATTTAAAGTAACATTCTTCACAAACTTCTGGCACTAACGATAATTTATAAATGGCCTCGTCAAACTGTTGATGATCATTAAGATTTAGTGCTTCTTCTATTAGAAAATTACATTGAGTTTTATAATAATCTACTATTTTATTTTTTGCTTCACCTATAAAAGATGTAATTTCTTTATTTTTAGGATTGACATTTTTTATAGCGTCTATAAATGCTTTGTTTTCATTTACTCCAACACCTTTTATAGAAATTGAGGTATTACTAAAAACTATATTATCAACCGCATCTCCAATAAACAAAACCAGCTCTAAATTTTGAGCAACCATTTCTGGTGGCCCAGGAATAATGTCCTTTGTGCCCACATTAACAACTGCTGTAATAACAAATCGGGGATTAACTTGGCTCCCTCCCATACCATTGTTGCTTGCTATTTGATTTAATTTAGTTTCCAACATTTTTTTTGACTCTGAAGGAAGTGATGTTTTTTCGGATAAAAAGGTGTTTAAAACAATACGCCCAAAATCATCCAATTTAACTTGACCAACTGAATAAAAAGATAACAGACTTAACGCAAATATTAGATATATCTTCATGATTACATTTTTATTTTTCACCAACAACTAAAATCGCTTCACCTAAACCTCTAGTCATCAATTTCACTTCAAAATTGTAAGGATCAGCTTTTAAATATTTCTGTAATTTTTTCGCAAATTGACGAGCATCAAGTGCTTGATTGTTTGCATCATATATAGGGATTCGGACCTGTTCAAATTTTATTTTATTATCTGTTGCATCACTCATGTTGAATCGTCCATTTAAACAATTTTCAAGCATCCATTTATTTATTATATCCGTAATTTCAACTTCTTCAATTTCAGTTTCGAAATTTTTATCCCAACTTTCAAATTTTTTAAAGGTTAATAAGATTTCTCTACCATTTAGCAACATGTCATCAAAATGTGATTGAAGTTGTGCTACAAAAGTGTCAATGTTTGATAGTATCGCATTTTCCAAAAGCACCGGTACTATTTCAGTTAAAGATGAATGACCATTTCCCGTTGAAGAAGCAATTCTTTTGCTTGTATACGCATCAAAAGCTTCTAAAACAAAGGATACGGACTTCCCTTGTTCAGTTTTATTCACTTTCCACCAAATTTGGATAACTATATCTGCTTTTGCTTTATTTTTCAACTTATCTAAAGGACTTTCAGAAATCGATGATCCACTTGAAACACTAGTTGTCATGTTTTCTTCTGCAGTTCTTGCTTCAATAGCTTTAAGTTCTTGTTCTGCATCTTTTAATGGAAAACCTTTCTCAATCATTAATGATCCAATTTTACTAATAACTTGCCCCAACTCTGTGTCTTCTTGGAAAGCCATCTTATAATCAGGTACTTTTTGTTTCGTTCCTTGATTATCGAACTCTGTTATAAAATAGCGTTGTGTACACCAATTATCACTAGGCAGAATCATTATAGTTGGCTTTTTTGCTTGCGCAAATACTGATTGATTAAATCCTAACACTAGAAGTGTGAAAATAATTAAAATTGATTTTTTCATATTTAAAATCCGTTATTAAGTGATTTAATAATTGGTTTGTCAATTATTGATTTCTCTTCAAGATATTTTATCAACTCTTTTTTAGAAATTGAAACTTGGTATGCTTTCCATTCTTGTGCTCCAATATTTGATGGTAATGTAGTTTCAATAGCTGAACTTCTTGTGAATTGAGACCATTTACCAGATTTACTAAAAAACTCCTTTTCAATGGCTGAAAATTTTTCTTCATTCTCTAATTTGATAAGAAGAGGACTTTGCGTAACACATCCATTTTCACCCGCAATTCCGGAATAAAGTATTGCGTAAATTGCATCCTTTCTTGCTTGTTCAGGTTTGTAATTTTCAGCTTTTTTAGTATCCCAAATTTTAATAATAATGTAGCCATCCGTTTCAAGAGAAACACATTGGGTCTGATAAGTGATGGATGGTTTTGCTGACATTAATAAAACAGCTAAAGAAATTACTATCACAAAATGAATGAATTGTTTTAATTTCATTGCACTAAATTTTAGTTTTACACTATTTTTTTAGATTTTCAAGCTTCTCAATTTCTGTAATACATTGTTTTCCATAAATGCATATATAATCAATCAAAGATTGCTGATATTCATTTGGCGAAAAATGTTCATTTTCAATGCTGTGATTAATGCCGATAATTAATTCTCTTTGTTTGTCAACATTTTTTTTCAACTGTTGAATTCTCTCTTCAATTATATTTTTCATATTGTTTTTATTAAAAATAAAAGCTTTTTAAGCACTCAAACATGCTTTTAAATCTTATTTCTCTTTAAGTTTAAAATCAATTTTCTTCAAGTTTTGTAATTCCTCAAATGAAAATAACATCATGTAAACAGTTGGTCTAAAGCCTGTTTCTGTCGATGGGTGTCTTTCCCCAGGAAAAGAAAGAGCATCATAATAAATTGGATTAATGAAGGAAAATTTATACCAATTCTGGTTAATTCCACTAGGTTCACTCAGGAAAACTGGTTCTGTACTGAAAATATTTGATGTAAAATTTAATGCTGTTGATTTCATCTTTATAACTTCTGATAGATTCAATAATAATTTTTCATTTTCTTTATTTCTCAAATAAAAACAAATATTACCTACCTCATTAACGGGCAAATTGGCTAAGTCTAAGCCAGGAAAACTTTGAATGTATTTTGACGTCACATTCACTTTCATAAATTCTGGATTCAGTGTTTTATAGCTATTAACATCTTTAATTGAGATTGAACTCATGAGATTCATAAATGAATTTAAAAAGGAAATATACTGCTGTGAAATTTTAGGTGAAAAGACGGCAAACATTAGATATTCCATATTTTTATATGAGCCTGGTAAAGTTGTGCTATTTTCTGAGATATTAATTCTCTTGGAATAATCGTAAGCACTAATCAGTCCGATTTCAGGTTCAGAAGGAAATTTACCTTCCTTGAAATCTATTGAATTGGCCAAATACGAATTGTAAATAGTCGTTATTCCAGTTTTAAACGGCTCACGTAAAGTGTAAAGTAAATTATTATCGAGAATTTTAACTTCTTCATTTCCGTAATTTGGATCAACTCTTTTTTTGAACGCTACAGGCTCTGTCATTTTTATGTCAAAATCAAAAAGTTGAACCTTTTCCCATGTTTTGATAAAATTTTGAATAGCAACTTTTTCTTGTTCAGCATAAAACTTTTCTTTTAGAATATTTTGTGCATATACTCCACCATTTAGTTCAAAATTAAAACCCTTTGCTTTTAACGTTGTAATCAATTGTTCTGGAGAAATGATTGCCGACACTGTAACATTATAATTGTCTTTTAAATTTAATTCTGACAAAATTTGATAGGAAACAATATTACCCGAAGCAATCGTTACAATTTCATCTTTTACTAATTCATCGTTAGAGATAACAGTGCTAGAACTTAAAAAAGCTCCCATTGATTTTTCAATACAATTCCTCAAAGCTTGATTGGTTGCAGCGGTTATATTTACACCATCACCTGAGCCAATTACTGTAACTGTTTGCTCTTGACTAAATAGTAGGAAACTAAATAGAAGCGAGAAAATAGAAAAGCCTATTTTTGCTATCATAAATGTTGTTTTTAGTATTTGATTAAATAATGAGTAGTCATTGCACCTATATTGCAATAAGTAAACGCTTTATGACGATAAGCCGCCTTTAAACATTTGAGATAATCATTTTCTTAATTTCGGGACAAATGATTCTTGCCTTTTAGGTGGTGCTGATATTTTTTTACCATCTTCGTAGATTACCTCTTCTACTGTTTTTTCTTGTAAGTAATAAGTTTTGTGACTCCCGTGTATTACTCCCCTACTATTATAACTTGCTTGCTGAACTGTAGAACCATAATAATTCTCTATTTGAAGTAATTTACCTTTGTCGAAGAGTAAATAAATTGTTGTTTGTCCATATGGGAATACAATTAATGAATCTTCCATTCCAAAGTAAAATTTCTCTAAACGATTATCTTTATTTTTATATGTCCCATGTAATTTATATTGAAAAAAGTTAGCAGTATCAATTTTACATGTAGTTGAAGGTAATGAATAATTATTAGGATCGTAGGTGTTAAATAGTCGAGTTTTTGCGTATGTTAGAGATTTAATTAATGTACCGTTCTGAGAGTAGATTGGAATAGAAATGGAATCATTTGTGAAGAAATTAATTTTTTCACTGTATGAGCTGTAGGAATATTGAAATGAATTTCCTGCAAAACCAGTGAACTCAAAATCTTTCATTTCAGGACAGTAATAATCGATGAGGTTTAACAGCGTGGCAAAGTTATTTCCTTCATACTTTAGATTGCCATTTAATGGACCGTTTTCAATATGTTTTTCGAAGAAATAACGAGGATCGAACTGCAATAATTTTTGACCATTTTTATAATAAACGGTGTACAGTGATTGAACGTATGGGTACTCTTTTATTCCAGTTGCGATAAACTCCAATTCATCCAGTTTGTTTTTACCATCTGGGTAATAGATTACTTTTCTTATCAAAACGCCATTTACATAAGTTTCTTCAATTCTCTGTTCTAATGGATGAATTCTTCCTCCACATTTAACTTGCAGTCCATCTAAACATCGATCCACATAACCATTAGGTTTTTTAGTTATTTTATAGGACTGTTGTGTTAAGAGATAGACTTGTTTTGTAGTAGGGTTTATTTTAAACCGCTTCATTAATTTCGTTTTACCAAATTCAAAATACTCTTCAGACATTATTGCGTTCGGCCTTTCTTGAAAAAAATAAACTGTTTGAATGGTTTCTCCTATACTATCATATATTGTATACCCATTGGAATTTAATACTTTACCTGTAAGGTTTCCGTGATAATACTTGAAATTAATACCATCCTCAACCCATTCTCCATGTTTTAAGCCCTTATCATCAAACATGTTAATTTGTCCAAAAGAGTGAAATGAAAAAATGTGAAAAGAAATAAGAAAAAAGAATATTTGTTTCATAAGATCCTAAATTTGTTTTTGTATTTAATCAATTGAAATAACAAATTGTAAGTTTCTAAGTGAAATTTTTAAAATTTCTTTTGATGAAGATTCAAAACCCTTTTAATCATAGATTTAATTGCTTAAAATTTTGTATTTTTCTTCCCTTTTAAGTTTTTAGGTGTATAATGCTTAGTCTAAATTGTGCTATTTTTTATAAAGAAACTATGTATCAAAAAGTAAAAAAAAGTAGAAGAAAATTCTAAATTTCCAATCTTAATATTGTTTCCAAATATTTACTGAATTATTACCATTGCTATAACCATACATCAAAGAGTTTATATCAAATTCCAAAAAATTACTTGTCGTAAATTTAATATATCCTGAACCACAGCAATCTGGGTCATCTGACTTGTAGATAGCGCATTTAACCTCATATTTATTATTAATCTTTTTGAGACTGAAATCGGACGATATTCTACAATCTTTTCCAAAATACTTTACCATTTTTTGTCCAATACTTTCCAAAAGGTAATCATAGAGTTTTATTTCTTCAATCGCATTGTTTTTAACTTCATACAATCTTGTTCGATTCGCTTCGCTCCCTGCACCAGATAAATTATAAAAAGTAACAATATAATTGTCAAATTGCTCGATGGAGTATTCATCGCTCATTCCAGCAAAATATTGATTCTGGAGGGCTTCAATAAATGATTCAGACAAAGCAGAATTTTGACTATTATACTTTTCTATGATAAAAATTCTATCTAATGAAGTGACTTTATTAATAATTTCTGTTTTCTGTTCTTCATCCAAAGGGTAAGTGTTTTGCATTGAATTTCTTCTTTCTTTCAAAAGTTGAAGTAAAACAATATCACTTATATTAATTAGGTTAAAATTGCTTCGGATTTGCTTTAACAAATATACTTCATAATAATATTTGTAAAATTCTGATTTCGTTAAATTAGGATCAATACAACTTTGAAGTTTATTCAATTCACTCAAAGAAGTGCAGGAAGAGTAATTCCAAAACTGATTACAAATAGTTGCCTTTTCTAAATACGAATTGAGTTTATAATTGTTTTCATTTGCTGCGTTCAATTCTTTTTTCAATTGAGAAATTTCATTCTGATTGGCTAGTTCCTTTTTTGTTAGTTCTTTGATTTCTTTAACATTATCGTGATTAATTCCTCTTTCAAAAACTATCACTTTGTTTAGACTATCAATTCTAAAATTTAAAATTTCAATCTGTTCCTTTTTGGATTGAGAGAATCCAAAAAAGTAGAAACAAAGATTGAATAAAAGGAGTTTTGTTTTCATTTGTCTATTAAATTAGGGCACACAAGATTCATTTTTATTTAATTTTTGAACAGTAATGCTTCCTGATAAATAAGCACAATCGTTTTCATAAGTAACTACATCGAGTGTTTTACTATCCACGATTTTTAATACAGCTGTTATTTTTTTACAGGTGTCATTGCTCTTATCATTTTCATTAAAGGAAATGCTTCCACCAATGCCTTCCCAATAAAGTTCTAAAGTACCGTCGGCAATAACTCTTGCTTTATATTCTTCTTCAAAAGGACCACCTTGTGTATAAGTTGCACTTCCTTCTCCGTTTGGGTTTACTTTGACTATTAAGTTAAAATATTCACCTGAACTCTCCCAATTATCGGCATTACACCAATTTCCCGAATACAAAACCCAAGGTTCCTCATTTAAACCTTTTGAATCTTTAATCTGTGTTAGACTGTCTGCACTTTGATTTAGTAATTCTATTTTCACATCTGAATGCGAAATGAAATTATACAACCGATCTATTTCAAGGTTTTTCAAAATCAATTGACGGTTCTGATCATTAAGAACAGATTTCAAACTTTTTATTCTTGAGATGAGAATAATTTTTTGCTCATTTTTGGAATGATAGAAACCAAAAAAGGAACAGCAAAAAATAATTAAAAGAAGTATTGTTTTCATTCAGAGACTATTTTGTAATTCTTTTTTATTTGGAGTTAAACTTTTTTTCGCACACTGATTTTACGCTTAAATGTTTTATCATAAGAAGTCCAAGTGCCGCAGGTCAATTTTGAATCAATTCCATTCTCAGTAAAACAGCCAAATTCCAGATGGAATACACCATTTTTTTTACTGGTATTTGGTTCTTTTACTTCTATAATTGGCATGTTTGCCTCAACAATAATTTTCCCTTTAAATGTCGTTTTATTGCCATTGTTAACCATGCTGTAACCTTCACAAATCCCTTCATTTAAGGTATCATTGGAAATGAAATTTGACTTCGTAATTACAATCGTAATATTCTTTGTTGCTATTCCACTTCCACTAATTGTTCCTGACCAAGTGCCAAGTACTTTTTTATCATATTCAGTTTGACTCAAACAAATATTGAGTAGCAATATCAATAAGAATGACAGATTAAGTGTTAAGACATTTTTCATTTTGTAATGAATGAAGTTTACAATTTATTATTCCAAAAATCAATTGGTGAGTTTTAGACTAAATATTCTTCAAAATCTCCTTAGATTCCTTTGCAAACAATTGATTTTTTGAATTTTGCATTTCAAATATTCTTTTTGCTGAATTCAAATCTCCTTCATAAAGTAAAATCAAGCCTAGTCTAAACTGGGCATTATGAAAATACAAAGAGCCCTTTTCAATTTGATTGAAGAATCCTTTTGATGCCTTGTAGTCTTTCAGTTTATAAGCAATAACACCCTGAAAGTAAGTCGATGTATCAGAAGATATTTTTTCAAGTAGGGAATTGGCTTTATCGTAATCATCGAGTTTATAAGCATTCATCGCCTCATCATACTTCCCTTTTGAACTCATTTTAACGGGTAATCCAGGTTCCTCAGGCCAATATTCTTCAGTAATCTGTGAATATTTGTTGGACGAAAAAAGTTGCAAAATAAGTAGACCTAGCAAAAGACATGCTGCAACTGAGGAACTCCAAATTAAAATGCTTTTAGAACGGGTTCTTTTTCTTGCAGGAGCATCCATCAACTTGTCCATCTCCTGTAATTTGGACTTAAGTTTATTTCTGAAGTGTGCCTTAATTCCTTCCTCTAATGCTTCATATTGGTCAAAATCATCTTTGAATTCAGAATCGTAGGCCAATCTAGCTTCAAATTCTTTCAATTCACTATCAGATAGATCACCATTTCTGTATCTTTCAAATAATTCGATATGTCCATTATCTGTCATCATAATGCAAAAAGCATAGAGAGTTTTTTTAATTCTACCATCAGATTTTTCATACAGATGGACTTTTTAGATTTTGCAGTATCGGAATTTTTATAGTTCAGTTCTCGTGCCACACTATCCATATCATATTCATTGAAATAGTATAATTTCAATAATTTCTGACAATCTTCAGGTAATTTATCAATTGCCTTGCTAATTTGCTCTTGTGTGTACGCTTTGTTTTCGTCTTCCATGAATTTATTGACTTCTCCATTATTAATCAAATGAAGGGCGTCATGGTAAGTCATTCTGCTTTCTTTTTTCTGAATATTCAGAATTTTATGTTTTCCTATCTGGAAGATATACGTTTTTATAGAACTGGACAACTCAGTCAAATGACCTGAAATAACGTTTTGATGAAAATCGAGAATCGCATCTTGAAAAGCATCCTTTGCTTGTTCCTCAGTGGCTTTGAAAGTCGATTTGGACCAAACTATGAATTCACCCCGCAAAAGCTTATATAAATCGAATAAGGGAGAGTCATCTCCGCTTCGAAGTTTATCAAGGATGATATTTGGATTGAGTTCTTTCAATTTAAAACTAGTGAGTTAGAATTTTTTCAGATCCAAAATTCCTGTTCCATATGGACGAAGTTAACAAAAAAAGCCCCATTGTAGAAAAAAACTAAAGGGCTTTTTGAAGGCTTTGAGGATCGATTTGTGAACCAAATCATTAAATAAAAATCAATGATTTAAATTTGCTTCTCAAATTACAACATCTTTTGTAAGAAACGTTTTTGAAGAAAAATCACTTATTCCTATTGAAAATAATAGGATTCTTATCCATCACTTCGTCAAGTACTATTGTTGTTTGAAACTGCATTCTCAATTTTTCTCGATAGAAATTATCTGGTATTTTTTGAATTGTTTTGGTCGTTGCATATTTCTCGATAAAAGAAATAATTTCTTCTTTTTCTAATCGTGGGTGTTGACCCAAATGATTTGACATTGCTAAAAGTAGTTTTTTCTCCACCAAAAGGGTTTCTTTGGCCAACTTCTTTCCTTCCAAAATTATTTGCATCACTTCGTTTTCTATGTCTGTGCAATCGTGAAGAGAAGATGACACTTCCGCATTACCGAACGCATAGCTTATTGGAGAAGATCCTAATCCATGCTTTTTCAGCAAACTAGTGACCAAATTAGTTGATTCATTAATGTCAGATGATGCGCCTGATGTTTGATAGCCTTCACCAAAAACGATTTCTTCTGCAATCATACCACCTAAATGCACAGCAACTTTTGCAATTAGTTCATTTTTAATATAAAAGTCTTTTTCACTTTTTGCAAAAACAAAGCCAGAAGTACCAGAGTCTGATGTTACAGATAAAACAATTTCGGGAACTACATTCAATAAAATTGAGGACAAAACTGCATGTCCACTTTCGTGAACTGCCACTATTGCTTGAATCTCATCTTGCTTTGGCTTGCGTAAACTTTCTAGGTTGGATGTAATTTTGTTTGAATTTAAAAATTTCAAAGTCTCACCATTGAAAAATTCACATTTCAAAAGTCCTTTTTCAACTGATAAACTTAATAAATCAACAGGTTCATTTTGCTCAAGTATCGAATTAATATAGATACTTATTTTACTTTTAACCATTTGATGAATTGTTGTAAATAAAGGTCTGGCGCCTTGAGTCGGATACACTCCTTCGCTATATATTTCGTCAATTAAAGATTGCTTAACATCTAGTTCAATAGCAAAAGTTGACTTCATTTTTTCCCTTAATTTATCAATTTCCAACTTGATAATTCCTAAATATGCGTTTCTACTTAACGCTGGATAAATGATGTGAATGTTTCCAAGTCTAGCAATTTGTTCGTCTCTAAAACGTGAGCGCAAAGCTTTTTTAATATCTGGGACAGTGATTTTTAAACTGAGTTTATGGAATTCATCAGCGGAGATATCAGCAGAATAATTCCCACTCATTTTATATGCTTCATCTATGTTTCCTAAAATGAAGATGATTGCCTGCGTGAAGCTTTTCTCCGACGGTCTTTTCGCAATGTTTAAGACTTTGATAAGAAAATTTATTGTCTCTTCACCATTCATTTTAAGCATGACTTTTTTAACTTCAGACTTTAAATTCATATTCAATTTAGTACCAGCAAATTCTATTATATCAGAATAATTTTTTTCTGAAAAGAATAATATTTTTTCTTCGCCCAACCCAATATGCATTTCCTCGCAAAAATATTCTAATTCCTTTGTTACAATGCCATTTTTTACTTCAATTCCAGCTTTCAAGAGTTTACTCAATTTGACAATTGTATCTTCGAAAAGCCAAATACCACTCTTCCAATCTATATAACTAACCTTTCCAGAATCAATCAATTCCCACACCATTCTATTTTGATCGTTCTCAATTTCCTCTCGCATGTGTCCTTGCTTTATCGTTCGACTGTGTTGGAATTCATCTAGAATAATTGCAATTGGTGCATCATCTTTGTTTTCGCATAAATCTGATAATGAGTTTCTAAAAGACATACCACCTTCTTTTTCCCCTAAATCGAAACGAAAGGCTCTGTCATCGAATGAGATTAATTCTAATAGTCTTTTCACTAAAGATGTTTTGCCTGTACCGGTCAAACCCCAAAGATTAATAACGGTTGGTTTTTCTTGAAATGAATTCATTGTATACCACGAGCGAACATTTTCAATAACCTCGTCAATGATGGCATCAATTCCGATAAATTCTTTTTTTAACTGAGTTTTTGCGTTCTCAAGCGTTTGAATTTTCAATGAAAAATCTTTTTTTAAATCATCAAATTTTGTTGTCATAACATGTGTTTTTTAGTTAGGACAAATTTGATCGCCAATAACCGCCAAAAGATGACGGAATGGATTAATTAATAATTTTTATACAATTCAATTGTATAGCCCATGCGCTCTGACCAATCTTTTAGAAGCTTTAATTCTGCTGAATTTGGTAGATTATTCTTTTCTGTTCTGGCCTGAACAATGGTTTTTTCAATGACCTCGATTGTCATCATTCGTTTAAAAGAATTTTTCTTTTGAATTTGCATTGACCAAATTGTGCATAGAGCATTAAAACAACTTTTTGCATAGGTGACAACACAATGTTTTAATTCATTCCCTTCTAAGTAAAGTTCTTTGCCTGATTTTAGTTGAATACATTTATAAATGTTTTCTTCAAATTCAAAAGACAAATCAAATTCAGACTGAACTCCAATCCATTTTATTTTTCTAAAATCCTTGTGGTTTTCACTGAATATTTTTCCATGCCAAATGTCTACTGCTCTTAACAAACTAGTTGTAGTTCTTCCTTTTAGGGTAAAGATTTCATCAGAATCATATTTTTTATATTCTAAGAAATCCATAATATCTGTCAAATTGTAATCTTCATGTTCTCTTCCTGCAGCTGATAATTGCAGTGCTTTACTCCAGAATTCTATATCGCTTAAATATTTTCTGGGATTGGATTGAAAGACTTTTGAAATTCGAATAAAAGTAAAAACGAATTCCCTATTTAATCCAAGCTTTAGAAGCTTGACAATCGTTAATCCTCGAATAAGGATATTGTCTTTGAAAGTAAAAAATTGAACATCAAGTGTCATTAGCTTTGAAAATTCGCTGCTAGTCGGAACACTTTGAAATAGAGTATGCTTTCGCAAATTCAAACCATTCAGTGACGCAATGATAATATCAATTTCTTGGGAGTTAAGGAGATGAAAATGTTTTATGATATAGGCTGGATTTTCATACTTAACGAGTAAATATTTGAAAAATTCATTGAGCTTGTCTTCATCTATTTCAGTTTCAAGATTAGACAAAAATGAAGCTGTGGAATGATAAAAAAAACCTGGATATTTAGAGAAGATGAGACTTAGAACTAAGTATTTTTGAGCTGATTCTACTGAATTGAAGTAGATCTGTTTTTTGGTTAAAAATAGTTTCTTATAAAATTCAAAGCTGAGATTTAACTCGATTTCCGTCTGCAGCTTGATGATGTCGTTGCTCTCAAATACAATCTCTAGTGCTTCAATTGTGTGTTCATAAAAACAAATATTACTGGAACTATATTCATTAAAAAAATCCAACCAGCGTTCCTTACGAACCATATAATTATTAAAGTTCGGATACTCGAAAATGTCAATTGCTTGAGCCTCAATAATGGGTTTAGAAAATAATTTTTGACGATTAATATCGAATAAGTGCATAACTTAAAATTACAAAAAAAATGATGATTACCGCCAATGTTTGACCTTACTGGTACTTTTTCAATGTTTCTTCGAGCAATCCTTTGATTTCCTCAACTAACCAAGATGGTTCAATAACCTTGACTTTGTCATTGTTCATAAGTATAAGCTGGATTAGTTCATAATTTGGAGCAACTTTGATTTCTATTCTGCACTCTTCATCGTTATCAATAAGTACTTTTTGCGAGCCATGTATTGGAAGAGTTTTCACATAATGGCCTTGGGAAGGAAGAAACGAAAGTATTACAGTCTGTTTTTCAGATACTGAATAAACAACCCCGATTACTTCATTAAAACGTTCCTGTGGGTTTAATTTCGGATCAACATTGAAGAATTCATCTTTAACTTTTATATCTTCAATTCTATCGACTCCAAAAGTTCTCATTTCTCCAATGCCTGAAACAACTCCAACAACATACCATCTATTTTGATATTCCTTTAGTAAATAAGGAGAAAGCGTATATTTTCTGCTTTTTTTAGTCTGAAAATTGAAATGTTTGAAAGAAACTTTTCGATGTTCTTTTGTTGCTTGAAGAAGAGGTCTTAGCAACTCAATACCTTTCAATCCACCTCCTTGATCGAACGAAATATAATTTAGTGTTTCTTTGCTTTCGCTTAAACTGTTAGTCAGTAACTCAGCTGTATTTACGATTTCCAAAAACCGGAGAAAGGATTCAATGTTCACACTTTTCTCAATATCAATAAAATAGCCCAATTTTGAACGATCGAAAGTGATTTCCACGCCAAACTCATTTCTAATTGCCTCTATATCTCTTTCTATAGTTCGTTTTGAAAGGTCAAAACCACAGTCAATCAAAAACTCTTGAATTTCAAGAAATGACGGAAACTGATTTCGATTTATTTTTTCGATAATCAATGTGTATCGGTGAATGGTTCCTTGACGTGACATGTTTTTTATGAAAATATGTAATTTACCAATTTTTGCACCTCTTTTTCCTTTCTAGTTTCGCAATTCTCTTTATTCCAATTTTTGTAATTTATAGCTTGCTTGTGAACTATGGAATATTTGCTTTTGGGATAACAATGTTCTTGTATTTTAATTTCATATGAATTATTACTTGCAGCACCTCTGTTTATACCACATTCAAGAACCATCAAGTTCCCCAAGCTATTTAATAAATCGTAGCCCCATTCTTCATGTATTTTAGCTCTTTCCGTCTCATCCTTGTGATTGAAAGATTCAATATGTTCGATATCTAATTGTTCCGAAAATAGGTTACAAATTCCATTTTCAGTATTGTATGTCCCATTATAGTCTTCATCAAGCATAGCGGAAATTCTACATAAAAGGTTTTTTTTCTTATGGTTATAAAAAATATTGCCCTGAATTGCAGATTGAAAAACTTCTCTATTTGGTTTTTCATAATAGGGAATCAAGGCATTTAATTTGGACTCAATGAAATTCAATATTTCATCGTAACTAGCTTTTTCATCAATTAGTTTTGATATTACTGAATATACAAATGTGTGCATGTTTCCAATTGCTTTATCAAAAATAACACTATACGAAACGAATAATTTACTTATTTTTTTTACAAACACAAACATCATTTTCGCACTGTTAGCGTCATTTTTAAATCTATATAAAAACAAGAAAATAATGCTCAAATGCTTACTGTATCTTGATTGCCTAATTGCATGTATTGAACAATAATCCTCGAATGTCGGATAGTCTATATTATGCCAAAGTAAATGAAAGTCAAGTAGCTCATTTATTTCATCCAACTGTAATTTAAAACCCTCATCTTTGACTCCAGAAAAGTTTTTCCATTCGTTAATCAAAAACACAGTATCGAATAATCGTTCAAAAAATGTTTCAGTTCCTAGTTCATATAAAACCTGGGGTAATCGAAATCTGGCAATCAGTAAATTCTGATAACTACTTAAAATTTGATTGATTGAAAGATGATATCCTTTCGATTTGTTTTCGGAATCAATCTTTGCATATAATGCACTAATTAGTTCAAAAGCTTCTTCTCCAAATTTCTGTTTATCACGCATATACTCATACATGCGAATCTTGAAAACATCACCTCCATTTAAGTCCAATCCTGTTGTATTTATTGCATTAAATATTTGCAATGTTTTTGAAAGACCTGCATGAGTTTCTATTATCACAAAGTAAACGTTAGAGAGTAAGTGATTTATAAATGAATCAATAGAAAAGTTGATTTTCTGTCCATCTTCTTCTTCTCTCAATTCAGTTTCAATGAAACTATTTATTAATCGTGCATTGATTACATATCGATTTTGTGAATTCGTTTCTAGAATGTCAGAAAAAGATAGATTTAAAAACTCAGTAATTAATTTTTGTTGTTCTCCATTATTCACTCTGGTTTCTAACCAATCAAATGTTAACTCTTGAAGAGATGAAACATTGTCAAATTTGGACTTCAACACTTTCAACAAAATCAAAAATGTGGATAATCTTTGCTGTCCATCAACAATATCCTGCTCTGTTAGCGCTGCAGTGTCATATCGAGGTGCAGAAAGTTGCATTGTACCAATAAACATTGGCTCAGGTCTTGAAATTTTATCATAACCATGGTACGATTTGAAAATATCCGAAATCAATTTGGTAATCTGATCCTCAGTCCATGAATATGGTCTTTGATATATTGGAATAATATACTTTCTATTTTTACCAAAAATTGTATCTTCAGGTGATTGTGGATTATCTCCTAATGTACAAGTTTTAGCATAGATTGCAAATTTTGATTCTTCCGCAGCTTCCTTAAAACTATCATTATAGAATGCGATGACTTTTTCTCTGTAATCTCCATGAACAGCATGAAAAGTTCCTTGGCGATAAGAAAAAACATCCTCTGGAAGTAAATCTATAATTTGAACTTTCAATGCTACAACCCAATCGTCATATTCAAATTTTTCTGAAGCTATATCTTCTTCACTGAACTCAAAATCAGTTATATTTTTAGGCTCAGAAAGAACTTTTCCAACTGAAACAATCATCAAACCGTCTGACAAGGCAATGAAATCCCCTGGTTTTACTTGATTTCTTATATAGTCTCTTTCTCTTCCAGCAAATACAACTTGGTATTTTCTAAAAATTTCTAAAATGGATGAATCAGGATTTCCATCGTCGCTCCATCTAGTTGCTATTTTCCAAACGTTCATTTTATTCTGAGTTATAATTGTGATTTATCCGAGCTTGCTTTTCGCTGCCTTTACTTTTTATCATTTCACTAGAAAATGTTAGTTTAACCCTGAAAGTGAATAGGTAAATTAAAATTGAGGCAATTAAATTTGAAACCAATGAAAATCCAATATTAAACCAATTATTCTTATCGCTTAATAAATAAAAAAAGAGGAATATTAAAATGGAAATTGCAACTCATCAAATTGATCATTTAGTTTACCAGCGACGACATATCAAAAAACAAAACGTTTATCCTGAAAAAGTGTTTGTAAGGCAATAAACATAGTTGGTTCGCTCATTTAAATAGTTTCAAATAATGTTTATTGTTGAGTAGTAAATGAAAAATAGTTAATCCCTTTTTTTTCAATCCAATAACCCAAAGATGATTCAATCACCCAACCCATTTTTTCAGATGAAACATTTTCATCAATAAGTTCAATTTCTGATGTTTTGTAAGTCCCTAAAGCATTTTTCAAGTTGCGTTTAATTTCCTGTGTATCTTGATTTTTTTCGTTTCGAATTATAAACTCGCAGGCAACACTAAATTTTGCTGAAATTTGATTTTGGTATTCTCTGAACATGTTATCGAATTCGATTGATTGAATCTGGTTAGGTTGAAGGTTAAAAAGGCAAATAATAACTACTTTCTCAATAGTTTCGATTTGTGAAATTATTGCACAGTATAATTCTGTTAATTTGTTTAATTCTTCAATATATATAAAACCCAGAATTACTTTCTTGTTAGATAAAAGCCTATCGATTGATTTTCTCTTTATTCCAATTGCCTTTAATTTATCATCACATTTAGAGACCTTATCTAAATAAAAAACAACCTCTTTCGGATTAGCATCATCATTTATATTTAGTTGAAAATAGTGATTTTGGATAGAGCAAGTATTTAATCCTAGTGAATTTAAAAGACTAGACTTATATAGCTCTAAACCAATATTTACCAAATTATCATTTGATAAGTTACTTTTTAAAACTGATTCCACTTGGGTTTCATTTATGACTTCAATATTTTGATTTTGAGACCCATTAATTAAACTTAGATAGTTTTCTGCTTTTTCTTGAACACTGTAGTCTCTATTTAATTGAAGTTGGTTCTTTTCGTTAAATTTCGATAATATCATTTTGGATTAAAGGTGAAAAATATAAGTAAGGGATTTCATCATCAAAAATTGAGAAGAAAAAAGTGGTCCAAGCCAATATTTCATTCTCTTGTTTAACATTCAAATCTTTAACAAAGTAAATTAATGCCTTTTTATCTGCTTTAAACTCTTCAAATCTTGTTGTAGCAAAGTAGTATCCTAAAATGCAATCCAGTTCTTGATGCAAGATATCGGGTGAGTTATCTATGCATTTTCGAATAACAATTAAATCGTTGATTTCTAACAAATCTCGCATCCATTTTCTTGCAGATTCTAATTCTTCAACATGTGATTCATCAATTTGTGCAACAAAAGATTGTTTTACAGTAGTTAATAACCATACCGCGCGGTAAAATCTTTCCGAAACAATTTTTTCTGTTTGTACTTCTCTAATCGGAAACTTACCTAAAACTAGTAATTCAGATAATAATGTTTTTATAAAATCGCTTCCTTCAAAAATAGAATTAAAAATACTTTTAACTGTGCCTGATAATTTTCTGTCTTCACTGATTTCACATGTTAAATTGTAAAGACCTACACATCCATTTCTTAGAAGTGTATATTTTTTAGTGTCATATTGAAATTCATCGACAAAAAGCTGTTCCTTTCTATTTTCATCTCTTACCAATTGTCGGTTTTTAGATACACTTAGAAGTCCTTCTGGTATTTTGTAATGTGCCAAAAATAACGTTTTTTCCTTTTCAGGAACTTCAAACTTACAAACAGTGGAAAAGAGTATAATAAATTCTGACTTGTGCTCGAATAAATTCTCTTGGTTAATGCTAATTGATATGCTCAACAGACCTTGAGCTCTATTTTTTGCTAGTCGACTTTTAGGTAAACCAATCATTCGATTAAATATCAAGTCTTCAGCTTCCTTTAACGATATGTAGATTGTAACGACGTTCATAATTGTTAAAATAAATCATTTATTGTCTCAAGGTTACTAGTATTAGATTTATCTATTGCTAAATCTTTGAGTTCTTGAACAGTTTCTGGCGTTCGAATAATATAAAGATTTGAATTAGTTCGTGTAATGCTCACATAAATAACATCTTTCAATTTGTCTGTTTTCATTAGGTCTTGCACTTTTTCATTATTAACTTCAAATCCAAAAAGAATGACATTTTCAAACTCTAAACCCTTTGAACTAAAACTGGATATTAATAATGGTTCAGTAGATGAGAAATCATGAATTCGCAAGTCGCTATTTGATTCGTAAAAATGATTAAAGACACTTTGTGTTGTTAAATAATTTGATAAATTTTTTAGTTCAGTTCTATCAGGGGAAATAATTCCTATTCTGTTTCTGAAAATTTTAATCTCTTTGATTATTTCTAAAATCATTTGATATTGATTCTCTTGCGTAGTATCAATTAATTTCGGTTGAGTGCTCGAATCCTTAGAAACAAGTTTTTCAAGGCTTTCATTCGTTCTTGAAAAAACTTGTGCAAATTTTGCGATATTTTTGTGAAAACGAAAAATTTCTGTAAGACGCTCTTTTAGACCTTTTTGTGTGATATGCTCCTTCGATAAGTCTGTTTTATAAACCCCTTGATTAAAGTCTCCAAGCGCTAAAACTCGTTTGGATAATTTTTGAATAATATCCCATTCCTTTTTTGATAAATCTTGCACTTCATCTACAAGTGTCAAATCAAATTCTTGATTCAAACTTTGATTTAAGACATTGTCTAATATCATATCATACTTTTTTTCATAGGAAAGTTGACTATTTGGTCTATCGCTGGCTTTATCCCAAAAGAATTTATCTTTTGTAACAATCGTAAGGTTGTCTTGAATACCTAATTCTTTCAACGCTGTTGATAAATAACCAAATAAACTATGATTATAGATTAATAATAGCGGTCTTACGTTTGACTCACGAACTATATCTACAAGGGTATATAAACTAATCAGGGTCTTACCTGAACCAGGAGGCCCTTCAACAAACAGATGTCCTGTTTCTCTAGAAATTCTTCGAATAACACCTTTTTGTTCTTCTGATAACTGCTGGTATGGTGGTATTAGCATAATTAAAAAGGTAAATTGTTAGTATCTAAAAGTTGTGAATCATTGATGCCTTTATTCTTTACTTTAGGGTCAACAAATGCGTAGGGCTCTCCAACAATTCTGAAAATAGAAGGCAATAAATTTTCTTTTTGAAAATTAGTAAATCGATATGGATTCATTTTAAATTCTTTTACTATTGTTGATGCATCATTAACTACATCCTCTCCCAACTGATTTTTCAAGTTAATTATTCTTAATCTAATCATATTGCTAGATTTCAATTCATCAGATAGGGTCATTAAGAAATCGAGCGAAACTTTTATTCCTTCTGTATTTTCTAAAAATAAAGAATAATTGTAATTCCAAGAACTATCGTTGGGAGACAACTCCAAAACTTTCTTAATAGCTTTTTTGGCAGCTTCCATCCTGCCTAATTTTTTATTCCCAATGTACAAGTAATTCCAAATTTGATCATTTTGGTCATCAAATCTTGTTATATACTCTTCGCATGTTTCCACATATCCTTGATGATTTCCTATGTCGCTCTGTTTTTCAATTAATGAAAGAAGTAAAGCTTTTTCTTTTTGGTAATTGTTAGTTCTCTTTGCTTCATAAAATTCCTTCTTGATGCTGTATAATTCCATTTCCTCTTGGGAATGCATACCCATACTGTAAGGGTTCTCAAATTCTGCTTCAGCTAAGGGTTCTCCATCAATCAAAATGCTTATGCTAAATACTTTGTCAGCAGTAACTTGAGCCTTAATTTGTATCACCGCATCCATAGAGTACACTTTTTGCAACTTTGCTTTGATTTCTCCAATTTGAAAGTCTTTACCATTAATACAAACAGGAACTATAATTTCCGAATTTAAATTCGTTTGCAATCTAAAATCAGGTATATCTACTTTTTGTGGTAAGGAAACACCTTTCTCTAAAATCGTATAAAACCTATTTCCCCGCACAATTATACCGATGGTTTCACTGGTAATCGGGCTTATTAGTGAAATATTATGGACATTTAAAAAATAAGAGTAAACAGCTGCACCTTCTGCAACAAGTTTATCTGGTTCATGTGATGTCAGCGCTTTAGCTTTTTTAAGTTTTTCCGTAGTAAAAGTATGAAGGAATGGATTGAAACTACTGCCTCCTACAAACAAAACAAAATGGATTTCATCCATAGGAAGTCCGGCTTTTTCAAGGATATCATTGATTGAAGCACTGATTGTAGAAACTGTTTTATCAATATACTTAAACTTTAGTTTTTTTCCGTTAAAGAGCTTGCTGAATAATTGTTCATATTCATTTGCTGTAATGGAGATCTCCTCAAAAGAATAATCTTTTTCTTTAAATTTAACCTTTCCATCCTTGTAAGTGAATTTAACTGCGCTCAGATCAACATCTGAAATTTTTTGATTTGTTGAAGCTAAACTTACTTTGTTACAAATACCAATTTTAAGGCTTTCACCAATTAAAGCCAACTGGGGTAATATGACTTCCTTTATGTCTGTCAAGTTAGTCTGCTCGAAATCTGGAAATATCATTTTAAATTTTGGTACCAAAAACTCTTCAGCGATAAACCAATCAATATCCTGACCTCCTAAGTCATTATATCTAGAAATTGCACTGTTACCAATAGTAATTCCTTTATCTCTTCTGAAGTCAACATTCAATATAGAAAGATCTAAGGTTCCTCCACCGAAATCAATAACAAGCACATTTTTGTTGCTAACATTTTTTGCCCAATTATTTTTTTCCTCATCTGACAATCTATTGAAATAACCTAAAAATGCTGAATTAGGCTCGTCAATCAACATGTTTTCAGTGGTAACAATCTTAGCCATTTCCGCAGCCTTTAAAACGTCTTTTCTTTGATTGGCTTGAAACGATGCAGGTACTGTAATAATTGTGTTATGAAGCGGGTTGTCATTGAACCTAGATTTTCGCATGTAGTTAAGTATACCTCCTGCAATCTTGTAAGGCATATTTAATTTCTCGCTGATTGCATTCGGGTACATAGGCTCATGGTCTATACCCATCTCGGTTTTCCAATGATAAAATAGATTTTTTTTGTATTCAAATTCTGGATGTCCTTTTAGCTGATAGAGATTATTTCCAACGTATGGTTTACCATTGTAAATACCAATCATTGATGCAACTTTTTCATCTTCAATAGTTGGGTTGAATTCAAATGGACTTTTTTGCTCAATTTTAATAAACTGAACAGGAAGTTTTGTACTTTCTTTCAAGTTAACATTTGCAGAATCAATCACGCACATTAAGGTGGTGGTGGTTCCTAAATCAATTCCGTAACATCTCTTTTCAACGGACAATTCGCTGTCAGACTTACCGTCTGAATTTTTTGGGTAAATAATTAAATCACTCATTTCCTATCTTATTTCTCTTTGATCAATTCAATCAAACTATTTAACTTTCTTTTTGGTCTTTAATTCATTTAAACTAGACAATTCTTTGATCGCTTTACAAAAACTTATCTTAGTTCATCAAAACGCCATCATCCAAATCAAAAGTGATAAGCTCTGTGGCTAAATTGAACAAGATTTCTCACTCATATTCTTGGCAATCCAATAACATTTTATCTATTTTGTGAATTTCTTTGATGACCTTGCTTTATTTTTATGTACTGACCGAAATCTTGATTTTCTCCTAGTGTTCTTTTCGGCTTTTTTAGCTTTTCAATAAATTCGCGCGGGTAGTTGTTGAAAATGTTACTCAATTATTCTGGAGTATAGCGATGCAAACTTCACTAACACCGCATTTTTCTGTAATGTATCTTTATTTTCTACCTTTGATTTTAATCAAATCTTTCAGTAACTCTTTATTTTTTTTTAATCGTTGCTTCAAATATAATGATTTGACTATATTTATGTGATAATATCTTTATTTATTATTAGAAATAAAAAAAGGAATCAAAATACATTTATGTACTAGAAGAATTTATGACATTATTTGAGAACAGCAAACTAATAAAATCGAAGAGATTAAAAACGGAAAATGTGCTGTCGAAAAATAGGTTTATAAAGGATGACATTTGGATTTAGTTCTTTCAATCTAAATCAGTGAGTTAGAATTTCTTTAGATCCAAAATTCTTGTTCCACTTGCGCGAGGATATAAAACCAGTGTATTATTTAGCGAATTTAAATCGAGCACTTTTTTAACTTGGATAGTTTTGGACTTTTTTCTAGACTCAAAAGATCATTTGTTTCACTAATCAAATTCTCCATACTTTCCCATTCTGCATCAGTCAATTCTAAAAGTCCCATACACTTATTAAAAGGGTGACAGCGGTCACAAAAACCTCTTGTCATCCAAATACCTGGCAGGCCTTCGGGTTGATTCCAGAATTCTTCTCTTCCAGTTTTAGCATTAATTCTTGTTATCATTTTCTGTCTTGTTTAAATTATTTACTATCTTTTGTATTGTTAAAGAAATTCCCCAGAAAAATGATGCCACAATAAGTCCAAGCAAATTATAAAAAACATCTTTTGGATCAAAGTTTCCATGAATTTTCTTGGGCGAAAGATGATTGGATAGTTCTTGCATTACCTCAATTCCAATACCAAAGATCAATAATAAAAGGAAAATTACAATGTGGTTAACCATTCTATTCTTACCAAAAATCAGATAGAAAAAAATGGCAGTTAGTAAGTAAAATAGAAAATGCAATTCACGGTCATGATGTCTAAATACTGCTGGCAGCTTTATTATGAAGCCAAAAAAGGACAACGTTAAAAGTGTCAATATTAATCCAATCTCCGGCTTTGTTAATTTCATAAGATACCTCTCTATTTTATTACATCCTTTCAAATGTAAGGTATTTTTCTATTTTCAGTCGATTTCGGTTGTACACTTTTTTTTGCTACTTGTTACTACTTCCTAATTCGGTAGGTTAATGCACTCATTAATTTTACTTTTTAGAAAAACGTCCCATCAAAGGGAGCTTTTCCGTTGGTCTAAAATAGCTTTTCTGTTATCTATCGTATAACTTTCACGCACGTTGCTCCAGTCAACAATCTCTTGAAATACAGCGAGTCTAATTGTTTTGTCAGATTCTAAAGTAAGTTCTTTTTTGCGTGCCTCTAATTCAGCTAATTTATCATCAATTGTTTTTATCGCAAATAGAAAAGCATCTTTATTTGCATTCAGGCATTTTTCAATTTTCAACGAATAGATGTATAAATTCATGGCCATCCGAGAAGGTCGTGGTTGAATAGAAAGTGTCTTCAGGTCTTTCTCGATATTTTCCAATTCTTCTGCGAGTTTAATTTGCTCATGGCGAATGCTTGCTGATTTCTCATAATTTTCCTTTTGAATATTATCTTTTTTTAACGGTTCTAAATCTAAAATAGCCAATTGCGTTCTTAACATGCGAACTTCCAATTGATAAAGCGCCTCATTTTGTTGTTTCATTTTAGCATAATTTGTACCTTGGTTAATCGTGTGCTCTTCAAAGTAAGGTGCCAAAGATTTGAGGAAATTTTCGTTTGAAATGGAGTCCTTAAATAAATCTTTTGACAATTCTGCAACAATCGATTCATTTAATAATTGTTGAGCCCATTCTATTTTTTCAGCTTCAGGTAAAGCTTTTAGAGAAACTGACATATTTTTCCCAGAAAACAGATCTTGAATCATCATTGGAAAAACAAATTCTACATCAGTTTGACATGAATAGAAAAAAACACCGTTGTTTTCGGCCAATAGTTTTAGGAATTCGAGAAGTTGATTTCTCTCTTGATCGGATTTCCACACTTGATGAATATTATCCATAAACACAAATGGGATGTTGTGAATATTATTCAAGTGATAGGGAGTCAAATCGCTAAACGAATCACCTTTTTTGAATAGAAAAAACGCTACTGAATTTCTCTCATTTCTAAGTTGATCGGCTATTGCATGCAATAAATGACTACTTCCGTTTCCTGTTTCACTTTCAATTCGAACTATTGAGTAACCTTCAAATTTGCAATCGATTTCGTGATTGAGGATTTTGAATAGTTCTGGGGATGCTTTGAATGTTGATAATTGTTTGTCAACATGTGGGGGATGGATGATTATATTTTTCATTTTCTTGGCTTTTTGACAAAGGAAATGAATGGGTCCGTATTATTTATGCGGAAGATATTTAACTTTTATTTTGCCATTAAACTGAAAATGGAAATTTTTAGTAGTTCCAAGGAATATTTTCAACTGAAAAATCATTTATCCTTACTAATGATTTTCTCAATATATTGAATAAATTGCTCAGAACCCAAAACTTTCACATCATCTGAAATCCCCAATACAAATCGTCCAGGCGCTTTAAAACTCTGGACATTGGCTCTGATATAATAGCTTTCTGAGCCACTCTCAGTCTTAATAAAAGTAGTACTCATCGGGTATTCTTCTTTCAGCAACAAATAAGCCCTCATTGACATTTGCAATTCAATTTCCTTATCCATGCTTTGACCTTGAAATCCGAAAATATCAGGTTTAAAGAACTCGTGTTTCTCTTCATATTGCATAGGAACATCAAGCACATCCACTCCAGTGATACGTTCGATATTGAAATACTTATTAAGTTTAGTTTCGACTTCAAAAGCGGAAACTGCATCGTAATTTTCAGTAAAGCAGGTTGGCTCTACTAAACGGTCCGAAATACTTTGGCTATTTGCGGAACTATATCCCTTAATTAGAAGTTGTTTTCTTTCTATTATTGCTTCAGATATTTGCTCTACAATTTTTGCCAAATGTGCTTTGAATAAACTTTCAGCGCCCAATTCAATTTCGCTAGAATACTGAATTTTCTGTAAAACACTTTGCGCCAATTGATTCTCTCTACCAGTAGATAAAATGAGTTTTTTAAGATAATCTGCTTCCTGCGGAGTAAACGGCAAAAGTTCGACATCTGCGGAAGAAGCAATAAAAATTTTGTTGTTATTGTCTTTTTCAATCGTAAACCCCAAATCTTTCAATAAATCAAGGTATCGATAAACAGTTCTCTCAGAAGTTTCGAGGAATGATTCAATACTTCTCACAGATTTTGCAGGTCGTGCTTTGAGGTAATTAATCAATTGAAACAACCTGAATATTCTATTTTGATTGAACATGTTAAAAATATTTTGCCAAATAAAGTCAATTGAATCAAGCTATCCAAACGATTGACCTTATTTGGCAAAAACATTCGGTTACTTTGCTGAAATCTTAAAAATAACAACCATGAAAGTTAGTTTGATTGTATGTACTCTCTTTACTGTAATAACAGTCAACGTATTTAGTCAAGAAATAAATTTTGCTGATTTAGCAACTGCGGAGAGAGGAGAATTTACTTCTTACGTTGCAAGTGATGGCGCGATTTATAAAATTGGCGATAGAATAAAAATTGGGGTGCCTTCATCTAATAAAACTTTTGCTTTTATTACTCGAGGAGATGGAATCCTTATGCCTTTAGAACCATTGCCTGCTGCATCTAGTGGGACTGAAACAGAGATTAAACGGATTTCTGTTTTTGGAAATAAGAGAAGCGGCTATACTGTCTCGATGCGTACTAAAGGGTTTAGCGGCGCTTTAAATTACACTATACAATTTGAAAACGCATTATCAACTGGTGAAATTAAAGGATCAGGAATGACAAGCGATGAAGCACTAGAAAAATTAAAAAAAGCTAAAGATAAACTTGATCTTGGCCTGATTACCCAAGAAGAGTTTGAAAAAATTAAAACGGAACTAACTCCTTTTATTAAATAATCAACTTAAGCTAGACCACAATTTAAAACCAACTTTTAGAGATAAAAGTTGGTTTTTATGTTTAGTTAGGAATTGGAATAATGTGTATTTTTATAAATTGAAAAGCATAAGTAGCACTTTGTGATTTAGAGTATGTCTATATCAATGTGAATTATAAAATAGTTTAAATCAAATAAATTAGTTTTTTTTAAATGAAATTTACTTTGATTAGAAATAAAAACTGGATGAATAAAATACGATTAAACGAATATTGGGATAAATACAAAGCTGAATTTGGAACAGATAGCTTCAAGAAATCTGAAGGTTATAAGTGGTCACTATTCAGAAAGATGTATCCGATTTGGAAATGGGAAAAAGGATTGTCGAATATAGAGATGTACGAAAATACTTTTAAAGTGGATGGACCCAAGAATCTCTGGTTGAGCGGTAATTTTTTTCCAATAGGTATGCTAACATGGATGCTTGAGAAATTCCCAGAAGAATCAGCTGGTGCAATGGAGCAATTGTTTAACGAAACAATAAATCTATCTACAAGAATTGATTCATTTACAGAGATTTTAGATGATAAACTGCCTGAATTGGCAAAATTGGTAACTGAAAAACCAATAAATCAACATTATCATGGGGATTTAAGAGCAATCTCGTTATATCTGACGTTACAATATCCTGAAAAGTATTTTTTATATAAGCATACAATTTACAAGGCTTTTTCGGAAATAATGGAGTTACCCAAAGTTAAAACTGGGAAAACTGCAAATTATGTAGAGTACCTTGAGATTTGTAATGAAATTAGAGAGTTTATCAAATCGGATAACACGTTCTTAGCGAGCTATAGCGATTTCTTGAGAATAGAAAACTATTATGATGACCCCTATTTGCATTTATTGGTCCAAGATTTCATTTTGTCTGTCAGCACATATGAACCATCTTATTGGATTTTTCAAGGCAATCCGAAAGTCTATGATTTTTCAAGTGCCATAAATAATGGTTCCATTGATCAATGGACTGCAAGTGCGCATCGAGATAAAATGAGGATTGGTGATAAAGTTATTTTTTGGCTTACTGGAAATGAAGCAGGTTGCTATGCTTTGGGAGAAATAACTAGTGATCCATTTCAAAATCTTGAGCCTGATGACGAATTTTGGAAAGAGAAGGATAAATCTGAATGGAAAGTTGGAATCAAAATAACTCATAATTGCTCGTTGAAACCAATTTTAAAAGAGCAAACCGAAATAATAGATGAACTAGTGAATCTTAATGTTGGTAACCAGGGCACAAATTTTTCCGCTACCAACGATCAGTATACATGTTTAAAGGATATTATCAATTCTTCAGATTCATCTATATACTCTAAGGTAAAGAAGTTAATGGCGTCAGATACGATGAATATCTTCCTAGAACTGATTCGTAATTTTATTTCTACTAATAATCTCACTTCCACAGACTCTAGAATTAGTTTGAATGTGCGGGAAAACAAGCAGCGCCTTGTTTTTGTTATTGGAAGTAGATACTCACTTTGTATTGAAAAAATCAAAAAAGACACAATAATTTCTTTTATTTCTTCCCGTGAATATGATTCAAATTCATCTACCCCATTTACAAACAACAAAGGCGAGATTGAAGCTTATTGGAATCGATTTGATCCTGCGCAAGTAGATAAAATGATTCCTGATATAAATGAAGGATTAGCAAAAGAATTATCTAGAAATAACACATGTCCTTTTCGAAAGCACTCAAATCCAGATTTCAATAAAGATGTATTTGGCGGAACAAACTCAAAAAAATATTGGCTATATGCACCTGGAGAAAATGCATCAATGTGGGATGAATTTCTTCGAGATGGAGTTATGGGGCTTGGCTGGGATGAACTTGGCAATTTGACTGACTACGCTTCAAAAGAAGAAATTGCCATTCGTTTGCAAGAGCTGAGCAATTCTGACTCATCAAAAGCCAATGATGCAACGGCAAATTTTGATTTTAAAGAATCGATTTCAATTGGTGATGTGATTATCGCAAAAAAAGGAAGAAATGCCTATTTAGGATATGGTATTGTAACATCAGATTATTTTTATGACTATTCAACTACAATATACAGAAGCAAAAGAAAAGTAAATTGGGTAAAGCATGGATATTGGGAGAGTGGATTTACTATTGTACTTAAGACACTTACTGACATTACTAATCTTCCTTACAAACCAAATCCGTCAATTCTTGCTCCAAAAGCAATTCTAGATTTAATTAATGGTCAAACATCTAATTCAATGAATCAAAAACCGATTAACCAAATTCTATATGGCCCTCCTGGAACGGGGAAAACTTATACTACAGTAATTGAAACTTTAAAAATAATCGATTCAGCATTTTACGAAAATAATCAGAGTGATAGAGATTCTTTAGTGAAGAAATTCAATTCTCTCATTTTTGATGAAAATGAAAATCCAGAAGGTCAAATAATTTTTACAACATTTCATCAATCAATGTCTTATGAAGATTTTATTGAAGGGATTAAGCCAACAATGAATTCAGATGAGGTATCCTATGAAATAAAAGACGGAATTTTTAAAGTCATTGCTGACAAGGCAAAGAATAGCATAAAGTCTAACTTTCATTTAGCTTATGCGAATTTTATTAAATCTATAAACGAAAATTTAAATGATTTTATCATTTTAAAAACGTCACGAGGGAATGAGTATCGAGTAAATGTCAACAGCAATAATAATCTTAATTTATTTACATCATCGGAAATTAAAAAGCAAGGTACTTTGTCAAAGAAAAAATTGGAAAGTTTTTTTAATGGTGAAATCAGTGTTTTTGATGGTTGGGAGGGCTATGCAACGGGTGTTATTAATCATCTAAAGCAGAATTTTAATTTAGTTACTGAGAAGGTAAATGAATTTAAAAATTTCGTTTTGGTAATTGACGAAATCAATCGAGGAAATGTATCCGCAATTTTTGGAGAATTGATCACATTAATTGAAGAGGATAAACGCATTGGAGCAAAGAATGAATTGACAGTAACTTTGCCATATTCTAAGTTGAAGTTTGGTGTCCCATCAAATCTTTATATTATTGGTACAATGAACACTGCCGACCGCTCAGTGGAAGCATTAGATACAGCGCTGCGCAGACGATTTTCTTTTGAAGAAATGTTACCGAAACCTCAGTTATTGAGAGAAAAAGGAGAAAACGGAACTGGAAAAGTTGGAGAAATTGATTTAGTTGAATTATTGAAAACGATTAATGATAGAATCGAGGCATTAGTTGACAGAGATCATACCATTGGCCATGCATTTTTTATGGAAGTTGATTCTTTGGATTCTTTGAGAAATGTATTTGCAAATAAAGTCATTCCATTATTACAAGAGTATTTCTATGGCGATTATGCAAAAATGGAAATGGTGATCGGACCAAATTTCTTCAATCCTGAAAAGCGTAAGAAAAAAATATCGTTTGCAGTTCAAAATGAAGACGTTGAAATTCCAACTGGTAGTTATGAATTGATGAATATAATGGATCAAGATTTTGATTTCGAATCGGCAATTAAAAGGTTATTTTCAACAAATTAATCAATGAATTCCATAGACGTTTTTGAACATAGCCGTTTATTAATTGGCGAACAAGGGTTTAAGCAAAGCCATTGGGATGCCTTTGTGAAACTGAATACAATTCATAACAATGAGTATTTTGACGTTTTGCATAATGGATTGCGTTTCAAACAATACGTTGGTGTAATTCAAGTGGATGGTTTATTGGTGCACGTTCATCCAAAAGCTGACAAAGAAGACAGCAATGATAAATGGAAAGATGTGTTGCTTCAGATGCTAAAAGCTTGCGGAAAAGTGAAAGCACAAACTGCTGGAAATGCCCAACTAAAAAAACAACATGTAAACTTATTAGAAGTCTATTTTGAATATTTTATAAAAGAAGTTGAACAGCTAATTCACAATGGTTTAGTTAAGAAATACCGAAATGAAACTAGCAATGTAAAAGCCCTAAAAGGTAAACTAGATTTTGCTGGAAACATTCGCCACAATTTGATTCACAAGGAACGTTTTTATACAACGCATCAAATCTACGATACGAACCACAAATTACATCAAATATTGTCATTTGCCCTGGATATTGTTGGGCAATTTACCAATGCTACACGCTTAAATGACAAGTGCAAAAGAACACAAATGGCTTTTCCAGAAGTTGATAAAATTAAGCCAAGCCTTCAACTATTAGAATCAATAAAAATCAATCGCAAAACTGCTCCTTACGAGCGTGCTTTTGAATTGGCTAAATTGATTATTCTCAACTATTCACCAGACATCAATCACGGTCAACAAAAAATGATTGCGCTGCTATTTGATATGAATGTGTTGTGGGAAGAATATGTGTTGCGCTCATTGAAAAAGCATGCAGAAAAGCATTATGAAGAAAGGTGGGAAATTACAGGTCAAGAATCAAAAACTTTTTACGGTTCTCACCGAACAATTCGCCCAGACATTATATTAAGAAAGGGCGATGAAACAATCATCATCGACACAAAATGGAAACGACCAACCAACAAAGTTGCAAGTATTGAAGACTTGCGACAAATGTACGCGTATGGACGATTTTGGAACACTGATAAACTAGTACTTTTATATCCTGGCGAAAATTTTGATAGTGGATACAAATATTATCCTAATCAGAACGATCATGAATCTGAATTTCACCAATGTAAAATAGCTATGGTGAAAGTTATTCGTGATGGAGTTCTTTCTCAGGAACTGGCTGAGGATATCTTGGGATTGATTGATTAAATTGGAATTAAATTAATAAAAAACCATTGATTGACTAAATATATTTATTTCGAGTAAAATTACGCATCGTAAATTCAATCTTAAAAAGACAATTTCTGATTTTTAATTTAAAGTCAATAATAACATTTTTTTCACTATTTTTGAATTCTAAATTTATCTAATGAAAAAAATGAATTCTACTATGGTTACAATCTCTTGGATTGTAACTGGTGTTTTTGGATTGCTAATGCTACTGAACTTAGCTACCTCACGTCATTTGAATTTCCCTTACATGCTTGGAATGTTAGTTTTTTATAGTTTGGTTCCTGGTATACTCTGGCTAATAGCCTATTTTACTGCTTCAACAGAGAACAATTTACAAAACAAAGTTAATTCAAGTGCAGGTTATAATGTAAGTAACCAAAAATTAACTTCAGATGCTAAAGATTACTCTGGAGGGTATAATGGAGGGCATAACAATTCTTCTTCAGTCAATCAAAATATTGATTTTTCTGAAGCTAACAACAATTCAAAAAGTACTAATAAAAGTGATGGCTATAACAGCGGTGACTTATATAAATAATTTATATGTTTAAAAATCCTTTTTCATTTGATGGACGAATTCGAAGATCGGAATTCGGTATTAGTTTTATTTTGTTCGTTGTTGTAAGAGTAATAATAATGATGGTTGCAGCGGCTGGTGTATCCAGCCAAGCTGAGGCTGGTGGAGCTATGTTTATTTCATTACTTTTTTCAATTCCTCTTTTATGGTTTTTATGGGCACAAGGTGCGAAGAGATGCCATGATATTGGAAATAGTGGTTGGTTTCAGTTGATCCCATTTTATGCTTTATGGATGCTTTTCCAAGATGGAGAACCAGGAATCAACCAATATGGCGAAAACCCTAAGAACGTACAAAATAATTTTAACAGCCACAATAATTATCAAAAAAGCAATATTAATACTCAGAATAATAATCAATCAAATAATTCAGTTAATAGGCCGATGTATAATGGAGGTCATAACTCAATTAATAATAATAATAATAATAATACATCTGGACAAGAAAATAATAACTCTAATAATGATGGGAGTTATAAAAAAGGTAGTTTATATAATTAATGAAATAAGATGGCATTTAACGATTTAAGTAATTTAGTTATTACTAGTACAAACCCATGTTTGTTGGTTTATTTAGTTGATCAAAGTAACTCAATGAAAGATCCTTTTGGCAATTCAAACCATTCAAAATCTGTAGAGGTTGCCAATGCAATAAACGATATTTTATACGAAGTTGGACTGAGGTGTATTGGCACAGCAGGCGAGATTAAAAACAGATTTGAGGTTGCTATAATTGGTTATGGAAAATCTACTAATTCTGTTCAATCTGCTTGGGAAGGTCAATTGCAAAATAAGTGGGTTGTTTCAGTTAAAGATATTTTCGAGTATCCCATCGGTGAAGAAAATGAAAAGCCAATTTGGATTAGGCCATACTCTAATAACGATACACCTATGACAAAAGCTTTTGAAAATGCTTATAGCCTCTGCCAAGATTGGATTAATTGGGGTAATCATAAAGATTGTCATCCTCCTATTATCATAAATATTTCCGATGGTGAGGCTACCGATGCTGGTTATGATTTTCGGCCTTTAAAAGAGCAAGTTGAAAGATTAAAAACTTTAAAAACAAGTTTTGGAAATGCCTTTGTTCTAAATATTCATTTATCATCAAATACTGGTGAAAGAAAATTATTTCCTAGTTTTTTAGATTCTTCAGATAAATTTGGAAATTTACTTTTTGAATTATCTTCTCCATTAAATGAAAATATGTTGCGAATTGCAGGTTCTAAGGGATACCAAGTTCAGAATGGTTCAAAAGGATATGTATTCAATGGAAATGCAAGTGATTTAATAAATTTCTTAAATATTGGAACACCACAATAAATGAAAATAAAGGTCTTTCATACGCACAAAAAGTCTTCGCTTACATATAATTATGTTCAAGATAAGTATCAGATTAATCCTGAAAATAAGAGTATTGCAATTGCAGATGGAACAACACAAAGTTTTAGATCTGAATTTTGGTCAGATTTATTGGTAACAGAATTTTGTAAAAATCCTGTGTTTGAACCTGACTTATTTTTAAATTTTTCAAAATGCTTGGCGGAAAAAATTCAATTATCTTCACCAAAATTCAGTGATAATAAAGCAATCGCTAGTCTTGAGAGAATTAAATTTGGTTTAGGTTCATCCTCTACTTTTTTAGCAGTTAAATTTAAGAATGCCAATACATTAGAAGTTATTAGTGTTGGTGATTGTAATCTATTTATTGTTAAGAAAAATGGAAATGTAAGCTCATTTCCATTTGATTCTATTGATACATTAAACAGTAATAAGTCTTTTTTAAACACCAAAAATCTTTTAAAAGAAGAGCCTGAAAATATTGATATTACCAAAACGGAGCTGAACTTTGAGAATGGGGATAAATTATTCTTGTGCACAGACGCCATAAGCAGACTTTTTTTAACAGATAAAAATTGGATAGAGGAAATTGTTAGTTCCGATACTTTTGATCATTTTATTGAAAAGATTGAAAATCTTTGGAATAATAATACACTAGAAGAAGACGATATAACAATTTTATATTTATCTGATTTAATTCAAAATTCTAATAAAATAATTCCTCCAGAAGGTTTTTCCTTTCCCGAACCACCATCTTTACCTCCTTTAAACTTTTTACCTGATCAATTTGATGATACAGGGATTTTAATTTTTTCAGATATGGATATTAAAACAATAATGCACAATTTTAGTTGTATTGAAAATGACTTTTCAGAATTAAAAAAAAAGCAAAAATTTCATGAGATCCTTTTAATTAGTATAGTTGGTTTGCTTTCATTGATTCTTTTGATATTGGTGTTAAAATTCTATCCATCTGAAGAAAATGATACTGAAACTACCTCTAGAACTAAAATGGAAAAAACTTCAGATGTTAATCATTCAGCAATTGAAAGAGAACCTAAAACCCAAAAGTAAAAAATGTCATTTCCTACAATCGGTGAATATAACCAAACTCTTATTTCGAAGAATGGAAAATGTCTGAGGGAATTAAGTGAAGCAATTTTTATTCCAGCGAGGACTGCACCTATAAAAGTGTTTGCTTTTGGTTCAGGTGCAAATGCTGTAGTATTTAAAGCAAATTATAAAAATAAAATATATGGTTTGAGATGCTTTCTTAATAATGATTCTGACAGGGTGTCTCGAGCAAAATCAATTTCAAATTATCTTCAGAAAGTAAATGCCAATTGGAAAATTGATTATAAGTTCCTTGAAAATGAAATTTTTATAAATGGGAACAGTTATCCATTAATTCAAATGGAATGGTCTACTGGTAAAGATTTAAATACATGGGTAGACATTAACTTGCAAGATAACGAAAGACTAAATCAACTTCAAAGGAAACTTGTTGAATTATCAAGCAGCCTTGAAGAGAACAACATCGGTCATGGTGATATACAATGTGGAAATTTATTAGTAGAAGAAATTGGTCCTACAATAAATTTAAAACTAATTGATTACGACGGTGCATGTATCCCGACTTTATCACATTTAAATGCTATAGAAAATGGAAGGGGTGAGTTTCAACACCCATCAAGAAAATTGATACATTTTAAACCAACAATTGATCGATTTTCTTTCATAGTACTTTTAACAGCAATAGAGCTTCTTAAACATGATAAATCCTTATGGAAGTCACCATTGCAAAACGGTTTTAATACACTTGATAACTTACTTTTTGGTGCAAATGACTTTAAGAATCCAACAAGCTCAATATTAATCCAAAAAGCTAGAAATATGAAAGTTAAATCAGTTGACTTTTATCTTAATCAACTTTTTGACGCAATAAATAGTGAAATTTCTTTGGTTAAAAAACCTATTTTATATCTCATTCAAGAATCTACAGAATCAATAATAAATGAAAAAAACATTAAACCCATTGTTTCGCATGGCTTTATAAGAATTGAATCAAATGTACCTGCTATTGTTTTATCCGGGTTTAATAAATTGGGAAATACTCCATTTCAAATTAGTAAAGGGTCTTATATAAACAAAGAACTCAATATATCAAATGGTAGAGGAGACGTAATAAAAATTGTAGTTAAAATTACAGATTCATTAATTAATGTCCACTTTTAATTAATTTGTGCTGAGTTTTGGGATTTAAAATATTCATTAGGTTTCAAAAAAAAGCTTTACAAAGGCTTGCAGAAATAATTTAAGTATTTTGATATTCCTAGAGAGAGATAAAATTATTTATTGAAATGACAATTTCCTTAAGTAAGAAAAAGAATCATTCTAAATTTCAAATTCAAGGACTTTTGCTAAAAAAAATGTGGATGATTTATATAAAGGTCTTTCATTTAAAGATTTGTACTTTTTAAGGCGTTTCTATAGATTAAAATCAAACATAATCATAACTTACATTTTAAATATTACAAGAATGAAATAAAATCGATAGTTACAACTATGAATTTACATCAATAAACTGTTCCAAAAAGAATGAATTTCTTTTGAAACTTCATAAACTAATATTTTTATTTCCTGCTGAAAATTTTGTTATTGGATACAAATACTATCCAAATCATAACGATCATGAATCAGAATTTCATCAATGTAAAATAGCTATGGTGAAAGTTATTAGTGATGGTGTTCTTTCTGAGGATTTGGCGGAGGATATCTTGAGATTGGTTGATTAAAACATAATCAAATTTTATCTTTTTATTGAATTAACTATGTCAGGGTCTTATTTTCAAAAAAATCTTTTTCTTTGAAGCGTAATTAAATGCAATTCTCTAAAAATAAATAAGGCCTTGAGTGCTTCACATAAATTATGAATCACACGCTAATTACCTGAAAATGAAATTTTTTGACCTACTAATGATTGTTATCGTTTTACCGACGTGAGATCGGCCCAACTTTCAAAAGATATTTTTGGCTGATTTTATTTTTTATTATACCAACCATCAAAAGTTCCGCAGCTTGCTCCGCGCCAATTTTCACAATCAAACTCTCTTACTTGAATTGATCCTGGATTGAATGTAAAATTCAAATGACAATTATCTCCTTCTGATTCAAAGTTAGCAACACCAGTTTTTGTTAAATATGCTATACCTTCAATTTGACCAAGACAATTAGCACTTGCTTGATTCAGTACAATTTGCACAGCACCATCGGAAGTTGGCCCTTTTACTTTTAATGTGCTTCCAAATTTATCAATATAAATACCAGTCCAATTTGAGTAGTCATCAGAATTGGGTTTTGTTGGTTTTTGGATCGAGTTCTCTGTATTTGCAGATTCTGAAATAGAGAAAGGCATTGTTTTAGATCCATCTGGTTTTTCCCAATTACCAATAATAGTTATACCGCTTAACTTCCCTTTGAATACACCAGTCATACTGCCATTATCGTTAAACTCATTAATTGTTAAATTACCTTCAAGGTCAATGCTTCCTGAGATTTTAATTGGAATCCCTTTGCTTTTGTATGAATAGGTTCCTCTAAGGGAGGTATTATTTTTTGTTAAAGTCATTATAATACCCATCTTGTTTATTGTTCCCTCAAAGGATTTCGTGAAATCAGGCAAGTTCAAACTAGTCAGATTTGTACTTTTTTCAATCGAATTGCTATCATTTTTAGATGAGCAAGAAGATAAAAAAGCAAATATCAATGTCGCAGTAATAATTATTCTTCCCATTTCTACTTTAGATTTTAATTGTTTGGTTGTTTTTTAAATAAGAGTGACATTACCTGCCAATAACTAGAAGATATTAGATAATTTACAATCTAATTGGCTCCTTCCTTAATTGTCTTCTTAACTCTTTTGATAGAATTAAATTTTTAGATCCTTTCACTAAAGTTGAAGTAAAGTCCCAAATATATGTTGTAGCAATTAATCCTGCGCCAATTTGAGCAGCTGGTTGATTTCCTGAAAATACAGCTGCAACACCACCCGCGAAACAGAGAAAAATACCTAATCCCTTTTTACCATAAGTTACTCTGCTTGTTCCCAGACCAGGAATTATTAAAGAATAAATGGAATTTAAAGGACCTCTAGTTTTGAAAGAATTAATCAATAAGACACTTTCTTTTTCTTCGTTAAAAACCACATTGTTTTTTGTGTATTTTATTTTACCGTTAATAGCTGGGTAATTTAAAGATAAATATTTTGTAACTTTTGTATCCGGTACTTGCGATGATTTTATTTCACCACTTATAAATTTAAATTTGTAGTAGTTATTTGTCCAACTTAAATTAAAGGGGATTACACCTTTACTTTTTGTGCAATAGCCGTAATTTTCAAATGGCTGTATTTTATACTTTTGGATCTCATTGGGTCCGAAAATGATGTTTTCATTAACTTGAGATTTCCATTCGAGCATAGTCGAAATTGAACAATTTGTATCCGTTAAAACAGCTAGGTTAAAAGAAATTTTACCGTCTGATTGATTGCTTATTAAAGAATAACTTTTTTCTTTATAATCATCTATTAATTGATTTTTTAATGAATAATTTGATTCCCAATAATCAAATGTTTTATATTGTCTTTCATTCAAAAAATCTATAATTGACATCATTTCAGATTTATTATTAATAGCAACTCTATCTGAATTTGAAAAAATTAATACTGAGTCGGAGTAAAACATTGATTTTTGATATTCCCTTTTATCCTTGAAATATTTTGCTTTTTCCGAAAAAAAGGAAACTGCTTTTTTATTAACTTCATTTTCAATACTTTCAAATTTTGTATTATAAATATTACGTTTCTTTAATTCTGAAATTTTATTTTTAGCAGTTAAATATTTGTTTAGATTCAATAAACTATAAATCTCTGAGCGAAAATCCTGAAAACGTGAACTTTGTAATTCTTCTACAAAAAAATCTATTTCTTCTGTTACTTTACTTGAGCATAATTGGTAGTCTGACAGTTTTTTTAAAATTTGAATTTCTCTTTCAGCTTCATCATATTTTTTTTGTGTTAGTAATTCGCGTGCAACTACTAATTTATTTTCAATGTTTTTGTCTGCAGCTTGCTGTTGCTCAATTTTATAGATTTGATTTTGGAAAAAATCTACTTTAGTTTTTGAAATTATTAAAATTTTAAATCCATAATTTTCAGAAGATTTATGAAATTGAATAAATATATCCTTATTCATGTGCTCATATGATTCAATTTCCCAGTTATTGTAAATCGAAACTTGTTTCGAATTTACTTTTCTACCTATTTCCTTTACAACTTGTCCTTTTATTGCCGTGTAGCATGAGTTGCTGTATGTCTTAAATTCCAAATATCCACTAAAATCAGAAATAATTTTATTTGAATTATCAATACCAGCGTAAGATGTTAAATTTGCAGCATTAAAAAACTGCCCTTTGTACTCAATGGTATTTAATCTTTCATTATATGAATAATTAAAATCTGATAATATCTCACTCCCGTTTTCGGAAATATCAATTAGGTTTTTAATATCAAGGCATTGTGAAAATGAAAAATTACTAAAAAGTAAAATAATTTGGAAAATTAAGATTTTAATGTTATTTTTTTCTATCATAATTTGTTTGAGAAGTTAGTGTTATAATGTAAATAATAGTTTCAAAAAATGACTGATTACTTACCATTTTTTAGGATTTCATCCTTTATTTTGTCAAAATCATTTTGATTGATTAATCCATCATTTAGCATTTCATGATATTTTTTAAGTTTATCAATTGAAGTTTCTTTTTGCTTTGTAACACTTTGGTTAGAAATGATTGAGGGTTCTTCAGGTGACGGCGTATTTATCTGATCAGTATTGAAAGTTACCTTTTCAACAGTAATGTTATCATTAAACACATTTGTTGGAGTGACATTATCTTGACTATTCAATAATATCTCTTTAAGTCTATTAACATTAACCCAGAAAATGATTTGAAATATTAATCCAGATAATGCAACTAAAATTGTAAAAACTGAAAAAACTAGGAGGTCACTGTAGCTATAAAAATTAATTGGTAAAACAGAAATTAAATATGCAAGTATCGGAGCACTTGGATATAAAAATCCAGAAGAAAGATTAACACTAGTTGGAATTCCTTTTTCCTTGAATTCCTTTTTATATGATTCTCTCAAAGCATTATTGAAAATAAATGGCCAAACAAAATTTAATAGAGGTATTACGTTTAGCCACACTAAGCCACCATCCATTTTCCTGTTTTTATCACTAATTTTATTCATTGCGGTTGCAATATTAATATTGAACCAAATAAAGATTAAAATAATAAAAATAAAAATAATCAATAATTCAAATAATCCAAATTTCCCCATTTTCTGTAGTTTATTAATTCAAATTTTAAGGTAGTTATGCTCCAAAGTGTAAAAATAATTATTTTTACAAATATGATGAAAAGTTTTCTAAGAATCAAAGATCAAAGAGATTTAAACTATAAATCTAATTTTGGAAAATGTTAAATTACAGTTCTAAAAGTTCAATTTTTTATTATTTTAAGTAATGATATAATTAAAAAATATTATTTCTTAATTTAGCGATGTGAAAGTTAATCTTTACTGTTAATAATTCATTTTAAAACACTACATCAATTTTAATATTTTTATTACTAAATGTCAGAAATATCAGTAATTGCAAATTCAGGAATTCAATTCTATTCTTTTAAAAGTAAGATTAGTAAAGATTCAGTGAGACAAGTTAAGTTTGTTTTTTTAGAAGATGTTGATTTAAACAAAAAACGTTTTTGGTTAGAGGAACTAATATTAATACCTGAATTGGATAGATATTCGTTAAAATCCGATTTAAAAAAACGTAATTTAATAGACGAAAAGGGAAAATTTAAGGATTTAGGCGATACAAGTGGATTGCGCACTTTTTCTGAGGATCAACCCCAAGTTTATGAGGCAAGTAATTTAAATCAAACTCTTAAAATATTTGCAAATAAATGGCTACCAATTCCATATTTCAAGAATAACTCAATCAATAACGATTTATTCGGGCCAACAGACTGGGTTAGGATGTACTTTACATATACTGAAGACGGTCAAATCGAAGTTGTTTTGGCAGTTGATTCAACTGTTACAACAAATGAGAATTTTACTGATAGTCCATTTTTAAATGATAATCCTAACGAAAATAAATTTCAATTGTGTGGGAATGAAAATTTATTGATGGCATTCTTTGATTCAATTACAAATTGTCAGTGGGTAGAAGAATACTTAAAGAAGTTTGTTAAATACGAAGAGGGAGAGGCTCACACAAAGCATATTGCAAACTATATATTTCTTCTCCGCATTTTTCACTTAACTGAAAAAATGCCAAGAATTCAACTTTTGTCTGATAAATCTGGTTTAATTGATGTTGATTTAGTCTTGGATATAGGTAATTCTAGAACCTGCGCACTATTATTTGAGAATCCAAATGATTTAAGATTCAATTTAAATAAAGTAAAACAGCTTGAATTAATAGACTTAAGTAATCCATTGGAAAGATACTCTAGTTCTTTTTCGACTAGAATTTTATTTAAAGACGCAGAGTTTGGTGCCATCAATGCAGAATTAAATCAAAATAAAAAATTTCAGTGGCCTAGTCCTGCCAGAGTTGGAAATGAGGCTGAGAGAATAATTAACAATTCGAGAGTAGAATTAAAGCTTCAGGTTGAATCAAAGTCATATAATTCAAGTCCGAAAAGATACCTATGGGATACGGATCCGAGTGAACTTGAATGGAACTTTCATGAAGAATCATCAGATGTTCCCCGAGGAGTCTTCAAAAATGGAATTTCTGATCAAATTAAAAGTGACGGCACACTTTGCGATGATGGTGTTTTTGGAACCAGAGCGGCATTTTCCAGAAGATCTTTAATGACTTTTGTTTATCTTGAAATATTCACGCAGGCAATGCGCCAAATTAATTCCATTGAATTTAGAAGTACTCATGGTAATCCAGGAAATAAAAGGCGTCTAAAACGAGTTATAATTAGCTGTCCTACCGCTATGATTCAAGAAGAACAGATTGCCCTCAGAAAATGTGCTGAGGAGGCAATGTCCTTGATGAATAATTACATGGAAGTAGTAAGTGGTTCTAAAATGCCCAATCACATCTTATCATCTCAGGTAGAGATAATCCCAAGGATTGATGATGTTAGGAAAAATTTATTGCAACTAGAAACTAAAGTTGATTGGAATTATGATGAGGCAACGGTTTCGCAATTGATGTTTATGTATGGTTCAATTCAGCATAAATTTGATGGGAATCCAGATTTATTTTTCAATCTTTTTGGTAAAAAAGATAGAACAAATACTTTAGCTAATTCTGAAATAACAGTTGGTTCTTTAGATATTGGTGCAGGCACATCTGATTTGATGATCTGCAAATACACCTACTCATACACAGATGCTACTGAAATAAAACCAGAACCACTATACTGGGAAAGTTTTAGTCTGGCAGGTGATGATTTACTGAAAAATTTAATTCAGTATATTATAATTGAGGGGGAGGTGAAAAATCCAGAAGATCAATATTGTTCGGGTGTTATTTTAAATCATGGCAGAAAACTTAATCAACCTGAAATTGCGCTGAAGCTAAATGGATTTTTCGGTAAAGACAATGCAAATATGGGCTATATGGCACGTCTAATGCGAGTAAGTTTTATCAATCAAATAGGAATTCCATTAGCGCAGAAATACATGGAATTTGCGAATCAAGATGAGTTAACAGATTTTACATTAACATATGAAGAAATATTTAAAAATAGTAAACCAAGTAATGAATTACTAAATTATTTTGCAAAACATTTTGAATTTAAATTTGAAGATTTGATTTGGAAAATGTCATCCAAAAAAGTAAATGAAATTATCGATTTAACATTCTCAAAATTAATAGATCAGATCAGCAAATTAATGTTTGCGTACTCTTGTGATTTGATTTTATTATCAGGTAGACCATGCTCCTTTAAGTCCCTTGAAAAGTTATTTTTAAAATGTCATCCTGTTGCACCAAATAGACTTATAAACCTAAACAACTATTGGGTGGGTAAATGGTATCCTTTTGCAGATAACAATGGCTATATAGAGGACTCAAAAACTATTATTACTGTTGGAAGTATTATTTCTTTGATGGGTGGAAAGTTATTTAAATTAGATAAGTTTCGAATTGATACTTCATTATTAAGGTTGAATTTGGTTTCAACTTCTGATTTTCTAGGAAACATTAAAGATTTTCTTATTGACAAAGAGTTTATTAAACCAAATATTGAAGAATCCTCTTTCATGGTTTATGATTTACCTTTCCAAATAGGATTTAAACAATTAAATACTCCAAATTACCCTTCTCGAAATCTCTATTCTCTAAACTTCAGTAATTCGAAGATTAAGGAAAATTTAGGTCATAGTCTGCACATTGATTCAAATATGATAAATGATGCTTTGGAAGATCGTAAGACCAAGTTGAGATCCAAATTGCCCTATAAAATCACAATTGCACGTGAATTTGAGAAAGATAAGGAGAAAATAAAAATAATTGAAATTATTGACAACGAAGGAAATGAATTACCAAAATTTAATTTCCAGCTAAAATTGCAAACATTAAATCAATCCACAGGATATTGGCTTGATTCAGGTGAATTTGTCTTATCCATTGGTTAATTTAAATTATGAAAAATTTTGATAAAATAGCTACGGCGCAAATTAAATCAAAAAGTGATTCGCTTTACAATACTTTTAATGATGCTGATAAATGGGTAGGTCGTCATTTAAAGTATGAAGAGAAAAAATCTATGCTTGATAAGATTAAAAAGGATAGGTCTGAAATCAGAAAAATAAGTAATTCAGTAGAGTCAAAGCCTGTTTTTGCTCTATTTGGTGTAAGTCAAGTTGGAAAGTCCTATCTTGTTAAGAATTTATTGAGTTTGAAAGGTGGTGCGCTTGAAATTTTGTGTGGAGATAACACATTAGATTTTCTTCAAAAAATAAATCCACAAGGAGGAGGAGCAGAAAGTACGGGTGTTGTAACTCGTTTTTCAGCTGAAAATACAGCGTTAAACAGCGAATTCCCTGTCAAATTAAGGCTACTTACACCAAAAGATTTGATTATATTACTTTGCGATAGTTTCTTCTCGGATATAAAAAGAATGGATACTTATCCAACACAAAATCAATTCCAACAACTGTCAAATCAATTTAAAGTAGACTATTTTAACAAAAACAGCAAGCAGAATTACTTTACCGAGGATGATATTTGGGATATTAAAGCTTATTTTGAGCAAAATTTCAATAAATTTAGTCATTATGTAAAACACATAAATCAAAGTGGATTTTGGTCTCAATTAGGGGAAATCATAGAGTTTATCCCATTTGAAAAATGGTCAGGTGTTTTAAGTTTACTTTGGGATAATAACCCTCACCTTACAATGATTTTTAATCTTTTGGTAGAAGAATTAAAAAGTATAGATTTTGAAAAAGAGCTATTTGTATCCGAAAATGCAATTTTGAGAGATGAAGGGGCAATTTTAGATGTCCAAAGATTAAATGGTATTTTTGAAAATTTAGATATGACCGAAGCATCCAAAAGAAATGGTCAAAAACTAAAAATAAATACTTGTAGACTTAGTGCGTTAACATCTGAACTTACATTAAATGTTATTGATGCTGTTGCAGAAGCTAAACCATTTTTAAAACAAACAGATTTACTTGATTTTCCTGGCGCAAGAGGTAGACTAGAATGGAACTTATCGGATATAAATGAAATTTCTGTGGTAGAAATGTTTTTGAGAGGTAAGATTTCATTCTTATTTAATAAGTATAGTAGTGACATGGAGATAAATAACTTGATGTTCTGCATGAAAGACGAACAAATTGAAGTGAATGAATTATCCTCAATACTTCATGATTGGATTCAAAGAAATATTGGACCAGACCAGGAAACTAGGGAAAAGAATATAGGGAATCTTCCTACTTCTCCTTTATTTATTGTTTTAACTTTCTTTAATAAACAATTAAAATTTGATTCAATCAATGATGGAAGTGCTGATAATCAAAATTATTCTAAAAGATGGGATAATAGGTTTGTAAGATTTTTTGAAGGACAAATTGCAGCAAAATATAATTGGCACAATCAATGGACAGAGTCAAAGCCTTCTTTTTCAAATTTTTATCTTTTGAGAGATTTTCATTTTTCAGATGATACTTTTGAAGGATTTCTTGAAGAAGGTTTAGAGAAAGATATCAGACCAGATAGATTAGATCACGTAAGTAGATTAAAAGATTCATTCCTAAATTTTCCTTTTGTTAAGAATCATTTAAAAGAACCTCTGAAATCATGGAATGAATCAGCTTTACCTGGTAAAGACGGAAGTTCAATTATAATCGAGGATTTGGAACCAGCAGCTAATAATTTCATTAAAGTTAAAAATTTTAATGAAAAATTAGAAAGAATGCGCTCAAATTTGCTGCTTGATTTAGAAAAACATCACATTTCAGATAACATCAATGACAAACGAGATAAGGCATTTAAGTCAGGTGTTGATATACAGTTTGGTTTAATGAAATTATTTAATTCTCCGAATTTTCATTTTGGAGAATTTTTGAAAGCTATGTCAATTAAAGATTCGGAAGTATTTAATGTAATTCATACGAATTTCTTAAGCTCAACAAAAACAGATGTACTGGATCAGTATACTATTTTTAGATCAATGTTTCCTGAGATTTCTGCTGATTTAAGTAAACAAGAAAATTTGAAAATTATTTCATCATACCTAAACATGGAAAATGATGATGAAGTGATACAATATTTAAAAGAGAGAGACTTAGACCTAGATAGAGCGCTAGAAAATAAACTAGTAACCAGCGCAACAAAACTAGTAGATAGTGTTATTGAACTATGGGAATCAAAATTAAAAATTGAATATTTTACTTCATTCATTCAATTAGGATTGGATTTGAAAATATTTGAAATGTTAACTCAAAATCTAAAAACTACCTTTGAAATGCTAAATGTTCGAAATGAATTAATTCAAATTTTTGAACAAAAAACCCGTATGGTATTTTCACCGATGGATACTGAAGAATTTTTGGCTTCAATTAGCACAGCATTTATAAATGATTTTGTTTCAAATTTTGGATATAATTTCATGGGAAAGGACAGATTAATTGAGCTTGAAAGTGTTTGTTTAGAATATAAAATGGATTTATCAATTGTAAATAAAACAAGTATTAATATTTCTGATAAAATTAATCTTAGTGCTATATATGATGAACTAGAATCCGTTCAAAGCAATTCAAGTCCTCTTCTTGAAAATTTTAATTCTTATATTATGAAAATAAAATTGGCACTTTTGTCAAACTGTGGCTTTGTGAACTATGATGTAAATGCTAATAATGAATTAAATCATTTGATAAATGAATTGGAGGAAATTAATTTCACTATCGAATAAAAATTATATATGAATTTAGTTTACACAACATCAACTGACGACTTTCAACCAATATCCTTTGGAGATAGTTACCTATATGATAATTATGGACGTTTGATTTCCTTTCTGAAATCTAGGTTAAATGCGGTTGAATTAAATCGACTCTCAAAGCCAATTTTAAATTCTTTACGAAATATTGAATGGCATTCCGTTTATAACGGTCCAATGCAACCGCTTGATACATTCAGTAAAGAACATCAGATTTTTGTTGAAAGTCAATATCTTGAACTATGTAAGAAAATTAATAAAACTATTTCAGAATTTAAATTAGATCAAGATAAAGACAAGGAGGAATGGGCAAGAATTTTGTCTCTGGTTTTCAAAACTTCTGATAATAAGTTACTTTCGAACGGTCAAGATTGGGTTTTTATTTGGGGCTGGCAATTTAGAAATAAATTGATTATCGAAAGTCCTGATTTTAATATGCCCGAGGAACCTATTGAGCAAATTATTCAGTCAACCTTGATTGATGATGAGATTATAAACAACAAGATAGAGGAAGATATTGCAGATGATCCATTTGTATTTTCTGAAATAAATCAAGAACCTCTTCCCGAAATCAATAATATTAGTGAAGTAAAACGTGAAAAAGTCAAAATTAGTTTTTGGTACAGAATAAAAAGATTTTTCAGGTGGGTTGCATATCGTTTTTGGGGACTTATGTTTTTAATTATTTTTATTTTAATACTTCTTTGTCTGTGTAAAAAATGCTGTGGCAATAATAATTCTATCGAAAACGAAAAAATAGATAAAGAATTAAGAAGAATCGAGAATAGAATACAAGAAAGATGCCCAGCGTCAAATGCTACTTTATAATTTAATAATTATTAAACTGTGAAAAAAAAATATCTTAATCTCAATAGAAAATGGTGGTTTAGATCGATTAGATCAATGAATTGGTTTGCTTTTAATTATTGGTGGTTCATTTGGCTTATTTTTATAATTACAATCCTTCTTTTTGCTTTTAAATGCTGTAAAGAAAAAGAGAACAATTTTGTAAAGCAAAACGCTATTCATCTAAATTCAATCGATTCATTACTCTATAATTGTTCTGATTGTGGAATTAATAATAGTGAATTAGTATTAGACTCCTTGCAAGATAAACAAGTTAATCAATTGCCTTGTGATGCATCACCAAAATCCGGAACTGATGGTGAAACAATTAATAAACATGATTTAGGAACTGCACCTGGTACCGTGACAATTGCTTATGACATGGACAATGTGCCAGATAAAATGGAAGTTTTTTATGAGAAAAAATTGGTTGCTTCAACTAAAAGTATTCCTGGAAATGAAAATGGGTTTGTTGGTGGACAAAATGTTGGATGCTGTAATTCATTAACTTTTGATTATAAACCAAATGTGGACAAATATTGCATTGTTGTAATTACAGGAGGAACAGGGACAGTATGGAGTTATCATATCAGTTGTCCGGAATAATTAAATATAAAAAGGCTGAAGCCAATTTTGATATTAGAGTTGTTTAATTAAAATATTAATGCATTGCAAATCTGTTGTTTTTAAAGAGATTTTAAAGTAATTTAATTTTAAACAATGGGATATCAAAAGGGTCAGGATTTAAAAATTAAGTAATGAAAAAAATATACAATATTCAAGGAGATAATTATGTACCTATTTCATCAGGACGAAATTATGTTTTCCGACAATATGAATCTATATATAGTTTTTTAAAACGAAATTTTTCAGAAGAAATTGCAGCTGTATTAGCTAAGCCTATTCAATCAGGTGAAGGTGTTACTTTTTATACGGACCATGGTGGGAATTTTCAATCGCTTCAAGATTTTTCAACGGAAGTAAGACAAAATATCTTGATTAAATATAATTCGCTACTTTATACGATTCATAAAAAATGTGATTTGTTTGAACAATCCTCAGATCTTGATTACGTCAATTGGGGTAAATCACTGAGAACGGTATTTGATCATGATTCAAATTTAATTTTCTCAGATGGAACAAATTTAGTTATCGTTTGGGGGTGGAAATTTAGATTAAAGGCAGATTACCACTTACCGTTTGATGTATTTTCTCACACTTTATTAAATGAAAATATTGATTCTGAAAGCAATGAGTTGGATGTAGATCATAAAGATGAAGCCAGTGTAGCAGAAAATGACGATTTCCAGAATCTAAAGGAGGAAAACTTAGAGGAAATAACAACACCGACCACAGAGGAAGAAGAACCATTGACAGAAGAAGAATTTGAGGAGATACAAGATCCTCTTATACTTAATTCATTTGAGGAAAAATCTAATCCTGTTGTCCCTAAAAAAAAATGGTTTTTAATTTTACTTGATTCTTTTGAAAAATTCGCAAAGAGATTTTGGTGGATAATTTTAATTTTTTTAATCATTTTATTTTGGCTTTTATTCTTTGATGGTTGTGAACGGAAAGCTTTTTCTGCTGCAAATCTTAGCCCTGAAGATCAAAATATACTTTATGCTGAAATTATGCCAAATCTTCCACGGCATCACATATTACCAATAGATACCAATAATTTTATAGATGATGAGAATACACATTCTCGAATTATTTCGAATGTCATCAATATTGCTTTGAAGAACAAAACTCAAAACTTCAAACATTTTATTATTGATTTAAAGCATGAATTTGATGATGAATCCTATAAAGTAGTTTATTTTGACGATGAAACTTCACGTTTGCAACTTAGTTTTCCTGAAGAAGAAAGATCAGACATCAAGAAAAATATTAAAAATAAGCTAAAAAAATACAGCCTATTGATTTGGGATGAAGCTGTTTTTCAGTCTAGTAGCATTTTTAATGATCCGGTTTTTAAAGACAAAGAAAAATCATGGTATTTTCATGCGATTAACACTGAAAAAGCATGGGACATAACAAAAGGTGATACTTCTGTAGTTATTGCAATAATAGATGATGGTTTTGATATAGATCACGTTGAATTTAGAAATAGAATAGTTCATCAATACAATATTGTAAGTGATGAGAAAATAATAACTAGTGGACCTGATAGAATGCACGGAACTCATGTAGCAGGAATAGCATTGGCCGTTGGTGGAAATGGAAAGGGTTCTTGTGGAATTGCTCCAAATTGCAGATTAATGCCAATTCAAGCAGCAGGGGAAGATGGTTTTTTTTCAATGACAGATGTAATTGATGGTGTTTTATATGCGATTAAAAATGGCGCAGATATTATCAATATGTCTTTAGGAAGAGAATTTTCTGAGGATTTACAAGCGCTTTCTGTGGTTGAATTGGAAAAGATATCACAAACAAATGGAATCGACGAAGCTGATTTCTGGGAGGAATTATTTCAAATAGCTGAAGATAATAATGTAACGATCGTTATCGCTGCAGGAAATCAGAATTTACTTGTGGGATTAGATCCTATGCAACGAAGTAGCCAAGTGATAAAAGTGGCGGCAATTGATAAATTAAGTAAAAAAGCGAATTTTAGTAATTTTTTTAAGAATGTTACTGCAGATTGCTTCATCAGTGCTCCTGGTGTGAAAATTTACAGCTCAATTCCTGGAAATAGTTTTGGATTGATGGATGGTACCAGTATGGCATCTCCAATAGTTGCAGGTGCCATCGGACTTATGAAATCTGCTAACCCAAGTTTAACTAATTCTCAAGTTAGAAAAATACTTCATGAAACAGCAAAAGTAAATAGTGACAAAACTCTTGCTCCTATATTACAAGTAGATAAGGCCGTGAGAATGGCTTTAAAAAGTTAAATAATTTTATATCTTTGCTAATCAAATAATTTAAAAAATGGAAAAAAAATCTATCCAATCAGAAAAAACCAGTGCCTTTGCTCAGCAAGTAAGTCTTTTTATATTGTTGGTTGCTCTTTTTTTAGGGTCACTTTATATGTTCGATGGCAACTTAATTATTGCAATTCCTATTAGTATCATTTTGGTCGCTATTATGTATTACATTATTTGGCATATGGTAGGTGCTAAAATGGACAAAAAGAGATCTGGATTTTCATTAGGTAATAGGATGTTGTGGGTACTTTACGTAATGGTTTCAATTCCTGTAACTACTATTGTTGTGCATGCCTTCAACGTTGAATTTAAGGAACGAGCAACAATAGAAAGCGAAGCTCTTTTAAAGACAAAAACTTTAAATGATTTGAAAAATGAATACAAGAATTCATATGGTGTATTTTTAAATTCAAGACAAACTGAGATGAATTACTACATACCACTTTACATTAATAAGTCTTTAAACGCATCTGATTTAAAGGCGAAAATTAATGTGAACGATGTCTTTGTTTCTGGCATAGATCCTAATAATTATTCTGCTGCAATTAATTCATATATTGATATGGAGCGTTTCAAATTTGAACGTGCAGATACAAGCTTATTCGGTAAGACAGATGATTATATACAGAAACAAGAAAGTAAAATCCGTAATTTTTCAAGATTAAGTATAAACTTTGTTTTAAATGACTTGGATGAAAAATTAAAACTTTCTTTTGACGAACTAAATAAATATTTGATGGTTAATGCAGATGGTGCAAAATTAAAGATAGATATTAACCCTTATTTAAAACCCACATTAATTACTCATCCAATAGATTTATTGAAAAAACAAATGAGTATATCGGTAATCTTGGTTGTTATTTTCTTACATCTATTACTCTTATTACCATACATAGTCGCTCCTTCCAGAAAGTATGATAAGAAGGCTGGCGGAGATAAAGTTGTTACCTGGTAAAATTAAACCGAAATTTAGTTATGTTTAAAACACAAGAAAGAACGCAGGAAGAACAAAACCTAGTGAGTTTTGCGTTAAAGTATATTAAAACAAAGAGCCTTGACGAATTATTGGATATGTATAAGTCCAATAGTAAAATTTCAATACGAGAAATGATTGCAAGTGGTCTGCAATTAAACCAACTGGAACAATTTCCAGATGCATTTTTAATGGATTTAATAAATTCTGCTGAGATTACTGTCGAAGAGCTCAAAGACGCAGGATTAAGTGATGAAAGAATGAATCAAATTCTACCTCCAACGCCAACGCCACCGCCTTTTATTCCAGGAGGGATCGATGAAGATCCTTTTGGTTTTGGAGGTGGAATAATAAAACCTGAAGGAACGGAAACCAATATTATCGATAGAATTCGAAATAAAGAAGCGACCGCAGTGGAAGTTAGAGATGCGCTTAAAGAAAATAAAATTTCAGATTCTGAATTAATCAATCAATTGGGTTACTCTTTAGATATGATTAAGATGATTAGAAATTTTGAACCTCAAATCACTTATTTTCCGCCATTAACTGAACTTCCGCCGTTACAATCTGGTGCCACTGACATCTACTTTCTTGGAATGCCTGGTTCTGGAAAATCGACTTTACTCGCTAGTTTTTTGCATTACGCAAACAGAGAAGGACTTTTAAAAAGGGAAGTCACTAATTCACACGGTACAAAATATGCAAATGAATTGATGACAGGTATGGCTCAAGGTTATTTACCAAGTTCAACTCCCACTGAATTAATAAATTACATCCCTATTTCTTTGAGAAGTCCAAACAAAGCAGATTCCTATAGAAAGTTGAATCTAATTGACATGGCGGGAGAAAAATTTCGAAAAGTGGGTGCTGAAGGAATTAAAGAATTTAGAGCAATTAGAGATTATCTTTCAAACAATAATAGCAAATGTTTAATATTTATGCTTGACTATTTTGAAGAGGATGAAATTTTGGCTTTAATGGAACAAGATCAGAACCTACAAGAAGTGTTAGCTCAGCTAGATAATGCTGGTGTTTTGGCAAAAACTGAAACCATATATATGGTTGTTACCAAAGCGGATTTGTTTCCAACCGATGATCCTCGAAGTTTTGCGAAGGATTATATAGAGAATAATTACAAAAACTTTTTGAGCTATTGTAGGGAAATGAAAAAAGCAAATAACATCACTTTAAAATCTTTTCCATATTCTATTGGCCCTTCTACTTTAACTTATTTGCTCAAGGATCGTGATCCGAGAACAAATAAAAATTTAGACTATTATCCTAATTTAATGGTTGACCAAATAATTGAAGATTTTCCCTACATAAGTAATAGGGGATTTTTTCGAAGATAAAAAAAGATTTTAGATAACAACTATGAATAAAGTAGATATTTCAATTTGGGGAATAAGAGCTGGTTTTGAAGAAAACGGAATTTTCCATTCACATAATTTTGAAGATGTTAAGCTACTTCAGAAGGACAGGCTTAGATCATTAGCTGATTTTGTGCGCCCACGCAATTTTTTTATACTTAATCGCACAAATCAACATTCAATTGTTACGTTGATCTATACTGATATTTTTGAATCAGCTGTTTCAGGTAATCCGCGATCAGGTCATGTTGGTTTTTCATTGATTTTCCCCAAAAATCAAGCTCTAGTTGATTCACCTCGAAAATTTTTACTTGAATTTGCCAAGTGGTACAAACAAATCCAAGGAAATTCTAGGATTAATAACTTTACCGCGAATCAAATAAGTGAAATTTTAAATAATCTGAAATTAAAAGAGATAAATATAAAAGATCGCCAAGGCGAAATGGTTGCTACATTTAATTCGGAGAATGAATTAGATGATTTTCTCACAGGCGGGAATAAATATGCTGCATTTAAAGAGCTAATACTTATTGATTCAAATATTAACTTTAGTCAAACAGGACTGACAAATCAAATGATTTCCATTGAAAAATCAAAAGAGATTATTGATAATGAGGAGCAAAAGGAATTTGAAAGAAAGGAGGCTCAACGACTACTTTTGAGTCAAATCAATGAAGCGGAAAGAGAAATACAAGAATTAAAACAACTAAATCGGATCGATGAACTTATTAATAAATATGATAAGTTTCCCTATAAAGATCAACTTAGTAAAGTAGTCCAAGACATTGTACAAGTTGAAAAACAAAAAATAGCTCAAGGAATTCTAAATCAAGAAGATGAGCAAAGGGCAGTAACTATTAGTGAGCTTATTGAAAATAGAAATCTTGAAAGTGCTTGGTCCTACTTTTCAAAATTAAAAGATAAGAATCGATTGTCTCAGAAAGAGAGGACTGTTCTTCAGCAATATGAATCTGAATTAAATGATGAAAAACAGCTTAAAAAAGAAGAAAAAGAGAAAACGAGGAAAAGAAAAAAACTTAAGAAGATAATCGTCCCTGCAGTTGTTGGTGTTTTGCTAATAAGTTTGGTAACGTTAAGTTATATATTTGAGTTCCCTGAGTTTTTGTTTGAAGAATCTCCAATCGCTAGTAATGATACTGTAATTATAAATGATACAGTAAATACCAACAAGACAATTGTTTTGGATACCCTTGAGATTTATAAAAAGCAAAGTGATTCACTGCTACAAGGTGAGCAAATTACGTTATACAATAATTTGAATGGTAATAAAATATTAAAAAAGGATGTTAAAGTCAGATTTCTAACGAAAAAAAATAAGTGGGAATATCTTAATAGTACTGAATTTGTTGAGGTAAAACAACCTGAATCAATCACGGAATTAATTAAGATGTTTAAAATAGATACAACTGGAACAGTTGTCAAAACTGAAAATACTAGTACTATCAAAAATTCTATTCCTATAACAGGCGATAATGAAAATAAAAAAAAATCAAAATCAGGAGGCTCTCCAAATCCTCCTGCAAATGGTCAAAGTAAAACTATTGATAAGCCAAAAAACGCACAATCGATTGTAGGTGAATAATAACTAGAATTGAAGATTTTAATAAAACTTACTATTCAATTTCATTACACAGTAAGTAGCCTTAGTATAAAAATGAACTACAAATTTCTAAATAATGAATAAACACAAAAATTTATTAATAATACTTTCGCTTGGCGTAATATTTATTATTGCTTTAATAATTAGTGGGCAAAGTTCAGAAAGTAATCGAGCACAAACTATCATTCCTCTTGGTTCAAAGCAATTACAGCAGCGGATAGATTCTTTGGGTAAAGTTGAATGGGATGAATCTGACTATCTACTTATTAAGAGTGATATAGGAGCAAGTGAAATGGCAAAGGAAATAACTGCTACGGAACTTGATTACTTAGTAAAAAGTTTGGAGCAACAAGCGGCAAATGCCATGGTAATTTCTTTCGATATATGGGTAAGTAATAACTGCGGTGGAAGCTCAGGGAACATCAAGAACTTAATTTCTAAAATGAATAGCCAAAAATCACTTTCAGTTTCGCCCGATTTGATTGACAGATTAAATGTTTATTCAAATTTTCAAACATTTCTTGGCATAGGAAGTCGTGTGAATCAATTTTTGGCAAGTAAATACAACACCGCGATTGAAAGCAATTTAATAAGTCAGATTAATTCTTTAGCTAATTCAAAAGGCTTAAGAGACTGTTCTTTAATACAAGTCAAAAAGAACGAATGGTTGAATCAATTGAAAGAAATGAATAAAATTGATGTAGCTTACAATTTGATAGTAAACGGAACTTGGAAAATTAATTGTGAACCATTTCTTCCTTACAAGTATTATAGAGAAGATTTTCAAAATAAAAACAGATGCTATTAGTGAAAAAGATTCTATTATTCTTTGCAATAATTCCCTTAGGTGTGTTCTCGCAAAATGATTCCATACAGTTAAAGATAATTTCTAAGCGATTGGACTCAATTTCAAATATATTAAATTCAAAAATTGTTCCTTTTATAGATGCTTCTTCTAAAGTAGAGATTGATAAAAGACAATTAGTAATTGATAATTTGACAAATGAAAAAGCTAAATTAAGTTCTGAAATATCAACGATAAAAGAAAAATTAGACAATGCTAATAATTTGAACATTCAAAATAGTGATCAGTTAAAAAAAATAAGCTCTTCATTGGATTCAAAAACTTTACTTATTGAAAAACAAAAAGAGCTGCTAAAAAATGATATCTTGAATTTGACTAATCAAGATTATAGGATCGAGGAATCATTTTTAAATGGTATCAAAGAGCGCATAAAAAATACAGAAGGAATTGATAACTCATTTTCAAATATATTGGATGACTTTATTAATAAGAGAACAATTTTAATTCAAATTGAAAAAGCACTAAATGCTCCCTTCGATTCAAAAATTTCTGTTTTAATAAATGATGCTGAAGACATTTTTTCGAAAGGGACTTCTTTTAAACAACTTTCAAAATTTAAAGAAAAAATGTTGCCTTTACTCAAAGGATACTGTCAAAAGACAGAGGATCTAAAAAACGTATTAATAGTCGCTGCAGATTTAAACATTTTACCTGATGAGCGCAAGAGAGTAATTAAGAAAAATCTAATAGATTACATAGGTTATGACTATTTAGTTAATATTCTTATAAAAAACATGGATGATTATAACCACAATCCAATTAAAAATTCAATTACCAATTGTAAATAAGTTATATTTTAATAGCTTAGATAATAATTAATTCAAATAGAAAATATGCAATCACCTTTAATCCTTTTTCTTTATTTAGTGCATCTTGGGTTTTATATCTGGTTCAACATAAGTATTCAAAATGCTGTGAATAATGTTAGTAAGACCAACAGGAAAATGGATGGGGGATTAATTTGGTTAAATTTAATACCAATATTAAACGTAGTTTGGCCATTTATATTTAATCATGCAGTAAAAAAATCTTACACAAATGAATTCCGACAAAAAGGAATTCAGGTTCAAGTGAACTTAACTTCTGGGTATTTATATCCTACCTTTCAAACACTTTCTTCGATTGTTTTGATTTTCATTTATTTAAATTCACTATTTACCATGTTAAATTTTGAATCTGCTTATGTTCTAAATGGTAATGTCGTTAATACTTTAGATGAATTAATACTTTACAGTACAATTGGATTTATGTTTGTAGCTATATTTGGAATAATAAGTACCATTTTTTGGATAGTTTTTTGGGTAAACACAGTAAAACTAAAAAATATACTAGTTTCAAGTATCGGAGGCAATTCTCAAATTTTAGAAATCTCAGTGGATAAAGAAATATTATCGGAAGAGACTCTTAATTCCAAAGAATCTTCATCATCAGATAATGTTAAAATTTCGGATGTTGAAAGTCAAAATCAAAAGTTAGATTCGATAAAAGCTATCACTCCAATTGATATTCTTAAAAAATATCATGACATGTTAAATGAAGGATTAATTAATCAATCTGATTTTGATAAAATTAAAAATGAATTATTAAAAAAATAAAAAAATGCAAGATTATTTCGAACAACTTAAGTCTTTAAAGGAACTACTTGAATCTGGAGCAATTTCGAAGACTGAATACGATAGAATGAAAGCTGAGCTCCTTAGAGAAAGTATGGCAGGCGATGGCGTGAAAAGTGCAATGGAGCCCTCTAAATCAACAAAATTACTTAAGAAGTATAAGTGGGTACTAATATTAACGCCAGTTCTATTGATTGCAGGTTTTTTTGTTTGGAATTCTTTTAAAGCTGACTCTAAAATGGAAGCAGAAAATTTGGCAAAAGAGTATTGCGATTGCCAGAAGCAAAATAACGAAGAATATATTAAGCAATTAAATGATTTTATACAAACTTTTGATTCGAAAGGATTTAAGTATTCATCTGATGTGGAGCAAAAACTGACTAAGCTTTCTAACGAGTATAAATCAAATAATTTAAATGTTTCAATATCTTCATGTTTTAGTAAGTTAGGTATAAAAATGGAGCAAATAAGACAAAAATTCAAACCTGGAACATCGGAATTCAAAGAATTTGATTTTGCATATCAAAATAAGATTGCTCAAAATATCGATTTAGTATCTCAGATTGAAGTAATAAGTAATTTAGAACAATCCGCTTCACAAAAGAAATCATCAATTCTTTATAGCAATCAAGATGCGTTGAATAGTAGAAAATACAACATAACGTCGTTGATGAATACATTTTATTACTCTATGACAAACAAAACTCTAAATGCCTACGACTATTTTGCCTACAACGTTGAAAAATATTTTGGAAGAAAGAATCTTACGCCTACTGATATCAATATGTATTTAAATGCAGAAACCGATTACACTGATGCAAAATTTAAATTTATTAGTGAAACGTTGCAATTGGTTTCTTCTGATGATGAAAGTGAAACATGGGAATATTCTACAGAATTCCAAACTTTTAGACCATCTAAAGAAAAGTTTCAAATATCAAATGTATGGTATGAAATTAAATTAAATAAAGCAGGTAAGATTTCGAGTTATAGGGAAAAAAAGGCTGAAAACACAAAATTTTTGACCCCAGAACAATTTAATAATCTGTATAATGAAAACAGTAATCAAAGCGTAGAAGAAGATTGGTAGCTTCCACTATATGTTTAAATCAATCCCTAATAATTGGGATTGATTAGATTTTGCTAAATCAGAAACTATTTAATATTAATGAGCTATTATAGTGTAGTTTTATTTATTGCCTTTTAAAATTCTTAAGGTAAGTAAATCAAAATTTCCCTTATAATATTTTTGTAGTGCATCTTCAAAACATTGAAATTGTTTAATTTCTTGAAAAGTGATATTTGATTTTATAACTGAAATAAATAGCGTTAGGCTTGAGTGAAATTTTAAGCAATCAACAGATCCAAATATTTCTTCGGCTGTTTTATGCTCAATATCGTAAGCTAAAATACTAGTCAATTCAACTAGCCTTGCAGACAATATTTCATCCCTTAAATACTCAATAGCTTCTTCAATGTTTTTTACTGCGTATTTTTTGGAAATTTCAGTCCTTCCCAATCCTGAAATTTGTGGGAATATAAACCACATCCAATGACTCTCTTTTTTGCCATTTTTGAGTTCCTTTAAAACTTGCTTATAACAATCTGCTTGGGCAGTTTTATATCTACTTAAATCGATCTTCATAAATCTATCATCTTAAATTTTCCATTGGAATAGATATACTCATCAAATAATCCTTGAGAACCATAGGGGACAGAAATCTTTTTATTCTCGATGATAATTTGCTCTTGTCCCTGAAAGTTTCCAATTAACTTCCAATTTTCTTCTTTTGACGCATTTAATTGATTTAAAGGTGCGATAAATTTAAAAACATTTACATTTAGATTGACTAAACCGTCGCCAACAGCAACTATAATTTCTGGGTTTTTATCACCATCGAAATCATAAGTTGCAATTTGAATGAAATAATTTTCTTCAAGTTCACCATCGTTAAATCCATTTTCAATTGACATAATATTACCTAGGTTAACTGCAGTATTTGAACCTTCAAATAAAATTACGATTTTAATACCGTTAGGATGACCAAATCCAGTGGTGATAGATATTGGTTTTACACTTGATACATAATTCAATTTGAGAGTTACATCTTTTTTGCTTGTCTTTCCCCAAATTACCTGATTAGAAACCCCCTCAATTAAATTTTGGGAATATAAAGTAATTGTGTTTATTGATAGTAAAGTAAAAAGTAGAACGATAGATTTTGATAGTTTTTTCATTTCTTGATTTTTAAGTTGCTCAAAAGTAAGTTTATTTGTGAATAAATCTTTTATTAACACGCAAGAAATTTGAGTATGCACATTAAGCTATTTTAAATGTTTTTGTAGATTTAATCATAAATGATGTTTTCGAACAATTCATCGAAGATTTTGCAAGGAAAGCATTCACAGAATCATATATATCCAAACAATATCTACAATCAATATTGAATTTACTATAAAATGGTTATCATCTGAATCAACAAAAAATGACTTAATAATTACTCTTGGCAGATTAACGTTAAAATGGCATTTTAAACATTTAAATCCCAAAAAAAATGAGACTTCCTCACTTCCATTGAGAATTTAGGTATTTGAAATCCTTGCTTTAATAATTTTTGACTTTTTCAATTTTTGCAATATTTAGGAGATAATATTGTATTTTTAAGCCTTATTAAATAACTTTTTGTCTAAGACGTTCTATTATTGATCATTTTATGCTAGTAAAAAAAGTAATAAGTAAAGCAGCTAGTGAGAAATTACGAAATAGAATACTAAAAGTTTTATTTTTTTATTTATCCACTAAGTTTATTCTACTATTAGTTCAGTTTATATTTTCACTGAATTTCATGAGTATTCCAAGTATTGAAATGAAAGCGGCTAATGACTTAAGCCTTAATGATTTATTTTATAAAATAAATCATGAAACAGGAGAAAAAAAAATAAGCGATAAAATTGTTTTAATAAATTCTGGTGATCTATCAATTGATACATTTAGAAGTGAACTTTCTCACTTAATTAATCAAATTAATTTTTATAACCCAAAAGTTATTGGAATTGACCATGATTTTAGTGATAATGGTATTGTATTGGGAACCGGGGAATTAATAAACTCTATTTCAAATAATTCAAAAATTATTTTAGGTAAAGACAAGGAAGATAATTCAAAAAAATTAAAAATTAGGAATGCCAAATATGGGACAGTAAATTTTTTTGAACATTATCATACAATCAGAAGATATGAGAATGCACCTACAACGTTTGCTGCAAAAATTGCAGAGAAGTATCTAGGTAAAAGTATGGGTGATAATAAAAAAGAATCCTTTATACTAAATTATGTTGCACAAGATTTTAAAGAGTTAAGATTGAAAAGTGCTGATATTAATAACTTTAAGTTCTCAAATGAGTCAAATTATAAAATCCCAATGTTTAATGCAAAAGATGTCTTGTATTCAGATAATTATGAACTTTTACAACACTTGATTAAGGATAAAATTATTATGATCGGTCATTTAGGAAGTACGAGTTTAAGAAGTATTCGTAATGATCTTGAAGATAAATTTCCAGTTCCGTGTGACACAAATATCTTATTTAGGCGAGGTTCAATGCCAGGGGTATTAGTTCACGCCAATGCAGTGGAAAATATGATTAATTCGACTGTGAGATTTAGAGTGATAAGTGATGAGAGTTGGTTTTTATTTATTGAAGAAGGTTTCATAATTTTATACCTTTACTTTTTATTGTATTCTGGAGCAGGAAAATTGATTAATATCTCTATGATGCTGGTTTTGAGTCTTCCGTTATTATTTTTAGTAATATATTTAATGAAACACAATTATTATGTCGAAATGGGAGCAACATTATTGCAATTATTAATTTTTGAGGAAGTGGTTGAGATTATAGAACCATTCTACAAGAGGTTAAAAAATAAAACGCTAACTTTATTAAAATGAAATTAAAAATATTATTCTTAACTGTTTTTCTTTTCTCAAACTTTTTTATTTCCGCTCAACAAATGGAACTTTTTGTGAAAAAGGGTAATGTTAGCATCCTTGATAAAAAATACTCATCTGGTGAAGTAATAACCTTAAAACCGGGAGCTATTTTAATTACCCAATCTGAAACTATTTGTTTGTTAAAAAAAGACGGTAATATTGCAGAAATTAAAGCTAAAAAATCGTATAATTACAAAGAACTATTAAAGCTTGTTTCTATTTCAAAATCGTATACATCTGCATTTATTGATGTTGCAACGAATCAACAAATCGCAACAAAAAAATCAGGTGGAATTTCAACAAGAGGTAATGGCAATGATCCATGGGAATATTTTCCAAAAGACAGTGTATTTATTCTAACGGATTCACTCACAATATCAGCAGGCTACTTTCCTCTTAAATTGTTAAGTGATATTAAATTGCAAGAAATAAATAGTGATAAAATCATTTTTTTTACAAAAAATCACTTAAATCACACTCTGAAAACACCGCTACCAGGAACATATACATGGAAATATGAGGCCGAAGTAGAATCAGAAAAAGGAAATGCTTCGAATATATTTTTTGTTCCTACAGCTGAAAGAAAACATCAGATGCTTTCTGAATTCAAATTCTACGAAGCAAGCTTAATTGAATTTAGTTACGAAACAAGAGATTTATTATTGCAAGAATACCGAGAACTGCATAAGATTTATCCAGAAAATCCTAAGTTATGAGGTATCTAATTTTGTTGATTTTTATTTTGTCTTTTAATGGCTTGAGTATTATTTGACATGTAAACTGTTTAAAAAAATCACGTTTAATTTTTGACGAAGAACCAAAATACTTATTCTTTAAAATACTAATACATTCACTTTTTGTATTTTAAAGTATACAAAATATACTTTATTGAATGTAATTCAGACTATATTTTACTTCTTATTTTCTTCCATCCAGCGCGACGCATTTTCCTGCGAGATAAACTTATATCCAATTATTTTTGCTAATGCTTCAGCAGAACATGTTTTCTTTATTACCTTGTTTTTTTTATTGATATAAAAAATAGTGTATGAAGAATTTTCTGATTCAGTAACTGGATTAATAATCTTGTCAGAGTATAAATCGAAAAGTAAAGTTCCTTGACTCCAATTGTAATTTGCTGTTTCTTTGCTTCTTGGATCTAATCTTAAGTCTGATATATTTGCTGATAACTGAATCGAGCCATCGCGTGTTGTCACATTTGGGCAGGAAATCGAACGTGAATAAATTTGATTTACAAAACCAGGACTCTCTTCAAAAAAATCCTTAGAACCTGGGCAAGATGGTGATTGATTGTCAAAGATTTCAAATCGATTTATTGAATCGTAGCAAAAGAAAGAGCCATTTGCATTATCATACCACCAAAGATTATTACTACTATTGTAAGCCATCCAATAAATATTATCCGCGTCTCGATCTCCAATTTCTACGTCAACATAACTATTTGGCTGCGCTGCATACCAACCTTTAGAAACCCATTGTCCATCGCTATATTTTCCAAGTGCTAAATAAGCTGTTAAGGTGCAATTATTATATAATCTAAAAACTTGACTTGTCCTTTCAATACTAACATTATCTTCATTTGTAACTTCTAGATCATCTTTTTTAAATTTTTTATTTGGTTTCATTGCAAATGCATTGTTTAGGTGTTTCAAGTCAGAATATTTTATCCAGAAGTAACCATTTTGTCCCCAATCATCACCCCAACTGTTCATTACTAGAAAAGCACCACCAGCATTGTTATCGTCATATCCAATTATACACATTGCATGATGTCCAGTAACAACAGTGTCATTTTTTCCATTCCATACACCATTTATATGATTTGCGATGTTTCCCCAACCGTTGTCATAGTAATTCATTCCGATAATGACAGGATATTGCTCATTTAAGGCATATTTTATATTATAACTTGTAATATTCAGTTCTTCATATTTGAATAATTTATCGTTATATCCATTACTAGCAGATTGATACTTACAAATGTTTTCAGATTCTGAATATTTCGCACAACCATTTTCTTGTAACAGTTCCAATGCTTTGTTTATGGCACTACCATCTTCACAGGGTGTTCTGTTTTCTAACGTTTTTAATCGATTAAACAAATCTAATGCTGAAAATACAGGGAAATTAACATCTTTCTGCTCCAATCTTTTTATAATTGTAAATCCCGCATATGCTGTTGCCCAAGCAGTGCAAGATCCAATGTTACCTTGGTTCATAACTGGTGGTGCATAGCTTTTTAATGTTGCATTACTCGGTAATCCACTTCTTGTTATTGGGAAATTTGTTCTGTTTACAAGATTAGAATCTACTTTCTCAATTAAACATCCCGTCTTGTATTGAGAAAAACTATAAATCGGTAACAGAGTTACAAAAGTAATGTAAAGGATTGCTTTTAGCATGTGCAGTTTTTTTGATTGATGCGAATTTAACTAAAAAAAAGAAAATAGAATAATTCCCTTTTTGTAATCTAACTTAGGAAAGTAATAATTTATTTCCAATAGCCTATTCTTTAAAAAAGGAATTTCAAAACATCAATACATAAATTCAAAAGATGTTAATGATATTACACAGCTCATTTTTTATTAAATTGTTGTGGTGTTTGAATTTATTATTTTTGTTTGATAATTACTTAATTGAATTTTTACGTACTGAATGTTTTAATTTATGAGATTTTTGTTTATTTTTTTACTTTTTTATTCACCCTTTTTTACTTTTTCTCAGGGTCCAGGAACAATAAAAGATACAATTTATAAAGAAGTTGATAGTCATGTTTTTTTGAAAAATATAAAATTTGATTCTCTATTGCAGCTAGAAAGAATGACCTCCTTTCATTTTCATCAACTATTAAATCAATACAGAGTAAGTAAAGGAAAAAAGACAATTTATTGGGACGATAAATTGTGGTTAGCAGCAAGAAATCATAATATTTATTTACTTCGGAACAATAAGAATTTGAATCACAATGAATCTAGTTCAAAAGCATATTTTTCTGGAAATTTGCCTCAAAATAGAGTTGATTACGTAACTTATTCATCAGCTGAATTTAAATTTGGCGGCTTTGAAAATTGCGCTGTTTCAGGAGAAATGATTCCTAGTTCGATAGATGAAAAAGCTCATAGAATGGAAAGTATAAATGACCTCGTTGACCTCGCTAAAAGTTCCGCTGAAAATATGTTTGAACTGTGGAAAAGTTCTCCAGGGCACAATTCAAATATGCTAGATTCAGAGCACTTAGCACATGGAACAAGTGTTATCTTTGGAGAATTTGCTGAATATGGTACCAGCGTATTTACTCAGAAACAAAAATACTATTCGCCAGACACAATCGATCTTAATTTTAATTCTGATCTCCTCCAAAAATTCGATTTACTTTATAAAGAAAACGGAAATTCATTCGAACCATATCCAGATGAATTTAATCGAATAGAATTCAAAATGTTTAAATCAATGACGGATAACATGAATTCCTATTCTATAATTCCCGATAAAAGGCTTTACGAGCTTGTTAAGACGGAAAAAAGTAATGTGCAAACCAATTTTTCACAAAAAAAAAGGTATTTAAAACAAACCTATTATTTGGGTATCTTTAAATTTGGAAGGTATAAATTAATTAGAATTGATGAGTCATTTTATGTTTCTGCATTAGAATTCACCAAGCTTGCTGGAATGGAGAAGATAAAAGAAATACTTCAAAGTAATAGTAACTACCTTTTTTCTGCAAATAGCTGGGCTGGAACTGTTGAAGCCTTCAACGAAGGAGATAAAATTAAAGTCAATCTAATATTATATGTTTTTACTCGTAAAAAGAAATGAGTAACTTTAAAGCAAATATCTCAATTAAGGAAAATGAATAAATATTTAGCTTCTGAACTTTTTTGTGTTGAGGAAAAAACTTCTTTATTTCCACTCAATTTAAAGTTTGCAATAAATAGTAAGATTTCAAAAAATAAATTTGAAACAGCAATAATTTACTCAATCTACTTGGATAACACTATTTTATATATTGGTTATAGTTTTGACAATAAACAAAAAGACATTCAAAAATCACGTTGGTCTAAGCAATTGGAAGCAATCCTTTTTCGAGGATATCGAGTTGGACTTAATAATAAGACACTAAAAGAGTTTGACGTTTTATTAAAATATAAATTAAAACAGAGATATCGTTCAAATATTAAGGTTAAGAAAACCGATGTAATGACTTCCGTAAATAGAATCAACTTTGCTGCTAAAAACTGGAATGAAATAAAGACATTAAGTTCGGAGAATGCTTCTTTTTTGAAACGAATTTCATTTCACATCGAAGATTCATCCAATTTAAAAACAAGAGAAGATTTTGAGCAAAGAGTAAAGGAATTAATTAAACAAAAAAATCCTCCTTGTAATGGTTGAAGATGGACAATACATACAAGCATTTTTAAAACAAAACAATTTTGTTGTTGAAGGGAAATGGGAGAATAATGAAGACATGAATTCCTTAGCTTTTTTTCCAACTACAAGCAGCAGAAAAGTTCATTGTATCTATGTTTGGTTAGCAAATAAAGAGAATCAAATTTTACCCTTATACATTGGAAAAGCTCGAAATGGCGTTGTTCAACGAATGAATGAACATAAGGGAGGTTTTAGAGAAGGTAAAAATGGCAGTGTTTCTGGACGACGCAAAAGAAAAGTTCTTGAAGAATTAGTAAAGAACAAATGGTCAATTGAGGTTTATGCAAGAGAGTGCAAATGGGCAGATGATATGAACTATAATTTTTGGGGATTATTTGAATTAAACGTTCATAATAATAATTCATTTCAATTTCCGCCTGTTTCATTGTATTCAATTGAAGAGGAATTGCTTATTCGATTTTTCGAAAAAAACTACCCGAATACAATGCTTTTGAATGGTATAAATGATGAGAACATGAATAAATTGATTGAAAATATAAAAACGTTATGATTTCACGAAATTTATTCATGCTTGCTTTCGTGTTTTGTGCTTTTTTCTCAGAAGCCAAAACTGATTTTTCGGCACTTCAAAAACAGTTTCTAGATTACCGCAAAGCAGATAAGCAGGATAGTGCATACAGATAGATGAAATTTGTAAAATGAATAAATAAATGACAATGAATTTTATAAAAGCTAGTTTTTTGTTCTACATGCTATTATCTCATTTTTCGTTGATGAGCCAGTATGACGATTCTTTTATTTATAACTATAAGTCTGATTCTGTTCAGTATAGCCAATCGATAGTAAGTGAATTATTTGATGAAATTTATAAAAATCATGTTGGAAAAACTGTGAGTAGTGATTCTCATGATTTTGGATCTATAGTTTTACCTGCATCAACTGAGGAATTGACATCTGGAATAAAATCAAAAATTGAAGATGTATCAATCAGTTCTGATAGTAAATATATTCTGGTTAAAATATTGACTAAAGAATTATGGCCAAAGGGGGTTTGTAAGCCGATAGGATATGAACCGTGGCAAAAGCTTCATTTAGGAACTTATTTTTTATTTGATTTCAATACAGGAGAAATCCTCGAAATTTTCCCAAATGTTCATAATGTTTCTTTTAATAGTTGCAGTGAGCTTTTAATCTCTGGTCCATTGAAAGGATCTGTTTATTCATTAAAATCTCGAGAAACTGTTTTATCAAAAGAGGGTATAGCCTTTTTCGAGTTTCAAGATTTGAAAAGTGATAGTTTAATCCTACTTAAAGAAACAAGTTGGATTGATTACTATGGTAAGGACGGAAATGAGAAGAATAATCATTTGCGAAATAATTCAGCGTACCTGATTTCTTTAAATACTAATAATATTTTACAATCATACACTGACTTGGGTAATGCAAATATTATTCCAGAAGTTTCTTTTGATGAACGATTCATTTCTTTTACAATTTGTGATCGAGACATTTCTCTCAGTAATGATTACTTTAATTTAAGAGATGGGAAATTATTTTGTTATGACATTCTTGATAAAAATCTGATAATAAAAATAAACCATGCAAGGTTCTTAAGATGGGCGAATCATTCAAATGAATTTGTTTTTTATGATTATGTTTCTGACCAAGTGAAAAAGATCAATTGCCTGGATAAAAAAGTTAAAACGATTTTTAATGTAAAAGATATTTCATGGCAGGATATTTATCGGGAACACGATTTTGATATTGGACAAATTGAATTTGGTTGCCGAGATTCAATTTTAATTATTTCACCTATTCAGCTGTCTGGAAATTCTTTTGCTCTAGGTTATGTTTATATTTTAAATAGTTTAACCCAATCCGTAATAAAAAAATTTGCCTTCGACGAATTTGAGACCAATTACAAAAACAATGACTTTTTTATCCTAGGTAACAGCTTGTATCGTTATAAGGATTTCTCGGAAGTTCTTACCGCTAAATCTTTACATTTTGATAATTCTGGTAAAATTTTAATCATTCAAGAACGTATCGACAATTACACAAATAAATATTCTATTATCGATCTTGAAGAATCAAAAGAATTAGGAAATGGGATTTCAAGAAGTACTCTAAACAATCTAATTGATAATAGAGGTCGCTACTTAATCATAGGCAAATCTTTGATTTTTGATCTTCAAGAATCGAAAGAAATTGTCAATTTCAATAATGACATTGCTATAGATTGTGTTGATCAGCAAAAAGAATTATACATAATTAGGAACGAAAATAAAATAGAATTTTACAACTTTTTTGACAATGAAATTATTGGAACACTGTTCTGCAATTCTGACGGATGGTTATTTTTTGATAAATATCACAGATATGATTGTAGTTCTGCATTTAGCGATCAAATTTATTTTTCTTGTGGAGGAGAATTTAAGGATAAAAAGATGTGGATATCAAATTTATGGAACAAGACTCTTACGTTAAGGAATAACGAATTTATAAATGTACCAAAGTTGTTAAATTGTGAATTGAATAGAGATGACAAAAGTAATAGTAGCCGAAACGCTGTCGTTCAATTTATCGATATTCCTACGGTAAACTATTTAATTGATGAAGAAAAAACGGTTAATCTCAAAAATTATTCTGGCAAGAAAGTAAAAATCGCGAAGTCTGAAATTTTATTCCAATGTGACATATGGGATGAATTGAATACAAGATTATTATTTTCTTATTTCGCAGATCATTTTGGTGGCTTTATTGCAATGACTCCGGATGGTTACTATTCCAAGTCTAATGATTTTTATGGGAAAGTAGCACTTGCAATTAACGACACTGTTTTTGAGCTTTCACAAATCGAAAGTAATTTCTTTAGGCCAGAGATAATCTATGGATTACTAACAAATAATCAAACAAACAAAAGATTTGATAATGTCAATAGAATCAAGAGCCCTCCCAAAATAGAAATCGAAGAGTTGAAAAATGATAAAAACAGAGGTGTAGCTATTGCCATACAACATGAACTATTAACAACAAATGTTCAGGTAACGGCAACAAACTTGGGAGGAGGTATTAAAGGAATACGAGTATTTAATAATGGTAAAATAGTTGATGAAAAACTAATTAATGGATTTGAATATCAAAATGAAGTTAAAATAATTTCTACTATTGATTTAATAGAAGGCTACAATAAAATTGAAGCTGTAGGCATCGCAGCAGATAATACAGTTTCTAAGGCTTCTTCACTTATCAAATATATTGAGTTCGGAAATGATAATTTAAAGCCAAACTTATATGTATTCGGAGTTGGTGTTGACGAGTATCAGAATACCAAATACAATTTGAATTTTTGTGAAAACGACATGCAATCATTTCTAGATACCATAAACATCGTCTCATCTCAACTTTATGATTCTGTATTTGTTAGTGTGATTAAAAATCGTGATGTAACAAAAAGAAATATCATTGAATCTTTTGAAAAGATAGCTTCAAAATCAAAACCAATTGATGTATTTGTTTTTTATTACGCTGGTCATGGTATTGCACATAATTATGAAGGGACTAACAATTTTTATTTTGTTACTTATGATGTCACTCAAATGGAGAATATTTCCAACTGCTCTTTGAATGGATTGTCTGGTGAAGAACTTAAAAATCTCTTGAAGAACATTAAAGCTCAGAAGCAAATTTCCATAATTGACGCATGTAATTCAGGTGCTATCACCAATGATAAAATAAGAGGTGGCAGTGGTGAAGAAAATGCAATTGCAAAACTAAATAGGTCCACAGGTTCTGCAATAATTGCGTCAACGACAAGTGAACAAAATGCCAGCGAAATTAATGAGATAGGACATGGGGTGTTTACATATGCACTCTTGAAGGCTCTTGCTGGAGGAGCGTCAGACGAAAATTGCGAAATTACAATTTCAGGTATTGAGAACTATTTATATCGAGAAATGCCTATAATTACTGAAAAATACAGAGGAGAGAAACAATATCCTACTTTTTCAAAATTTGGTCAAAATTTTCCTTTAGGTTTCAAATGTGCAAATTAATGAACAGTTGTCTTTAGCGAAACCATGGAACTGATGACAATTTTTTATAGCGATCTAACGAAGACATTGAACCCAATTATTTCTTTCGAAAAAGCCCAAAAAGAAATGCGAAACAAATATCCAACAGAACCTGATAAGTGGGCGGGGTTTGTGTTGGTGAGGTAAACTAAAATGAAAACTATGCAAATAATTAATACTCAATTCCAACCAATTAATTTCCAAATTGAAAATAATGATTTTGGAATAAATCAAGGTTTTATTGATTCTCTGAATATTGCCTTACGTGAAGTTAATTTTCCAACTCCAATAGTTAAAATTCAAACAGAGTTATCTCATGAGATTATCTTGCAGTTAAAAGCAACATACCATCATTTTACAGATGATGCGTTTGAAATACTCTGCCATAAGCATTTAAATTATAAATACGATGGGGTATTTATTTTTGATGAAATTAGAATTGCTCTTGAGGTCCAATTTCGACCTGATTTTCTAAAAGACATTACACGGTTTCAGATTGGTTTTCATTCTGATAGAATAAAGGCGATTATTTATATTGTAGCTATTGATAGAAACAATATTAATCCTAATTACACTTCTATGCCTAATTTTGGTTTGATTAAACAACAACTGGAAGTATTTAGTTGGTTGAATATTCCTATTCTTCTTATTGGTATTAATTGTGATAATATTTAATTTAAAATGAACAATAAAATAGTATTAATTATTCTTGTTTTGTCACTTATAAAATTTGTTAATGGACAAGATGTCTATGAGCAATACAAACTGAAATACGACCAATTGAGAAATGAGGAAAAATATGACAGTGCGTTAGTTGTTGCCAAACATATGAATGCTTGGGCGCTGCAAAAAGAAACAGATACCAGTTTGAGGTATGCGGTGAGTTTAAGGTATAAGGGAAATTCATTTTTTAAATTACAGATATTGGATTCTACAATTTTTTACTGGCAAAAATCTTTAGTAATATTAGCTAAACAAAATCGTTCTGAATCTACATATGCTGCAGATTGTCATCTCAACCTTGGGAGTTTATATGATGATATTGGAGATTACAAAAATGCAGAGATTTATTACAAACAAGCCTCAGAAATATACAAGCAAGCTTTAGGTGAAGTTCATCCTGATTATGCTGGTTCTCAGCTCAACCTGGGAAGTTTGTATTATAATGCCAGTGATTACAAAGCCGCAGAGTTTTATTACAAAAAAGCCGCAGAAATATATAAGCAAGCTTTCGGTGAAGATCATCCTGACTATGCAAGTAGTTTAAACAACCTTGGGGCTTTGTATGTTGTTG
>JBIKJE010000103.1:0-8995 GCA_044361165.1 Crocinitomicaceae bacterium
TGAAATCACAGACGCTCGAGTGAAACGCGCAGGTTTGGATTATTGGAAAGACCTTGAAGTCTGTTTCCACGATCAGTTTGAAGCATGGTATGATTCTGTCCAAGACAAAAGTCGTGTTTTCTTTTTTACAGCTAGAACAGACGCATCTTTCTATAAAATCGATTTAAAAAAAGGCGATTATTTGGTTTTCGGTCGTGAGTCGACTGGTTTGAGTGACGAATTGTTTCACCGATTCCAATCTCAATTAGTCACGATTCCTTTTCCAGGAAAAGTACGCAGTTTCAATTTAGCAAATGCTGTGGCGATTGTTGCTATGGAGGGAATTAGGCAATTGTCAATAGATAACTAAAACAAGCTCAGCTGATTTTGCAACCCCGGATTTTCCAATTCCAATAATTTCTTTTTGGCAACAAGACCGCCTGCATAACCGATCAATTCTCCATTGCTACCAATAATTCTGTGACAAGGAATAATGATTGAGATCGCATTAGCACCATTGGCAGATGCAACTGCACGAATTGCTTTTTGGTTGGCTAATTTTTTAGAAAGCGAAAGATAAGAATCTGTTTCACCGTATTTTATTTGAAGCAATTGGTTCCAAACTTTTTGTTGAAATTCAGTGCCTACAAATTGAAGTGGAATGTCAAAATCTTGGATTTTACCAGCAAAATAAGCGTTTAATTGTCGTTGGGTTTCAATAAGTAATTCGGTCGTTTTCGATTGGAATTCAGCTTGTAAACCAGTTTTGATTCGTTGGTTAATTTGCGTTCTCATTTTGCGAAATTTCCAATCGCACAAACACAGTTTTCCTTCAAAATCACCTAAAATGAGCGTACCGAAATCGGTTTCAAATTCGGTGATAAAAATGGTTTTCATGAAAAAGACTTATTGTCTTCCCAATTTTCCGGATTTCCAAGCTTGTACAAAGGATGCCCAAGAATAGGGGTTGAATAAATTGTTGACAGGACTTTGTCCCATTGTGTATAATTTGGTGTTTTGTTGATTCACTTGCCAGCTGTATGAAAGCGACGCATCAGTTGATAAACGACTTGCTGCAAAAGCCAAACTTTCACCAGAAAGCTGTCTTTGTGCTCTTCTTAGGGCATCGTCATAAGGTTTCATTTCCAAGAAAGCACGTGCAAAATCTTCTCTGGAAGGCCATGGATAAACGGTATATTCTGGCAATTCTTCTGCATTTTCATACATCATGTGAATCATCGAATAGCGATTGTCTTTCAAAGAATCCGGAACGATATAGGAGGAAGTTTTGTAGCCATAATAGCTGAACATCAAAGTATCACCAGGCAAAACTACCAAAGAGAAAAATCCATAATAATCTGCAATTGTTCCTCTGCGACTTTGTCTATTGAAAATCGTTGCAAAAGGCATTTGTGTCAAACTGTCGCTCGAAACAATTACTCCTGAAAGTTGGATTAACATTGAATCAGGTGCCACATAAGGCTGGTTTTCTTGCGCTTTGACCCCGAAAGAACAAAGTAAACAAAGAGCGATTACGGTAAATATCTTCATGTGCTAACGTTTTGAAACGAAAATTGAATTCAACTTACGTTTCTGTTGATACCTTCAAAAGTAAGAAATTTTATGTAAAAAACCACCTTTTTTTATACCAGCCAACCAACATTTTGGATTAAATTAACAGATAATTGTTTCGTGGAGGTTTTCCAAAATTCGGTTTTTAAATTACGTTGAAAAAGCGTGCAGATTGTCTTTTTAAAAAAAAGAATATTTTGCCCCGCTGGGGCAATCAATAGAAAAATAAAATAATTTTTTCTATTGATGTTTAGCCTCTCTGAGGCTAACGAAATAGAGCCAAAAGTTCTTCAACCATTCTAGAAATCTATGTACAACGCACCTCAAAAAGCCCTAGCAGGGCTAACCACCTAAAAAAAACATGCATCCGTGAGTCCTTGCCCCAGCGCGGGCAAAACAAAAAAACTCTTAACACTTTCAAGAAATCTATGTACAAAGGACATTAAACAGCCCTAGCAGGGCTAAACACCTATAAAAAAAATATGCATCCGTGAGTCCTTGCCCCCAGCGCGGGCAAAACAAGAAAACCTTTAGAGTTTTCAAAAATTCCCAAAACATAACAGATCAAGCACTCTGGAATGCTAAAAGGTTGATGAAAAAAGGCTAAATTATCGTCTTTGCCACCAAAAAGAATATTTTGCCCCGCTGGGGCAATCGATAGAAAAAAAAATTTTTTTTTCTATCGATGTTTAGCCTCTCTGAGGCTAACGAAATAGAGCCAAAAGTTCTTCAACCATTCTAGAAATCTATGTACAACGCACCTCAAAAAGCCCTAGCAGGGCTAAACACCTAAAAAAAAAACATGCATCCGTGAGTCCTTGCCCCAGCGTGGGCAAAACAAAAAAACTCTTAACACTTTCAAGAAATCTATGTACAAAGGACATCAAACAGCCCCAGCAGGGCTAAACATCTTAAAAAAATGCATCCGTGAGTCCTTGCCCCAGCGTGGGCAAAACAAAAGTCCTTTGCAATTTTCAAAGAAATTTCGAAAAAAAGCGCATAAACAGCCCTAGTACTGCTAAATCTATGATGAAAAAAGGTTAGATTATCTTATCAGCAACAATAAAAGGATGTTTAGCCTCTCTGAGGCTAACAAGATAAATACATTTATTCCACAGCCTTTCAATAAATTTCGAAACAAAAACAAATCAAACAGCCCTAGCAGGGCTAAACACCTAAAAAAAAACATGCATCCGTGAGTCCTTGCCCCAGCGTGGGCAAAACAAAAAAAACACTTTTCTTCAACTACGTTTCAACAAGAAAAATAATCCTCAAAGTCTTTCAGAAATTGACCAAAACAAAACTAAATCATCTTTGATTTCCAAAACATATCATTTCTCGGTAAAAATTATTAAATTTGCAAGAATTTATTTAAAAAAATAGGTTCAAAATGTCACTTTCCAATCTCAATGAAGTTAAAGAAGGACTCACCTTCGACGATGTACTTTTAGTACCAGGATTTTCACAAGTTTTACCAAAAGATGTTCAGCTGAAAAGCAAATTTACACGCAATATTTATGTAAATACGCCAATCGTTTCTGCTGCCATGGACACTGTTACTGAGTCTAGTATGGCAATCGCAATGGCGCAACAAGGTGGAATAGGCGTGATTCACAAAAACATGACCATCAGCGAGCAAGCGTTGGAAGTGCGCAAAGTGAAACGTTCTGAAAGTGGAATGATTTTAGACCCATTGACTTTGTCTGAAAACGCTTTGGTGAAAGATGCTTTGCAGTTGATGAAAGAAAACAAAATCGGCGGTATTCCTGTAGTAGATGAAAATAAAATCTTGAAAGGAATTGTTACTAACCGTGATTTGCGTTTTGAGAAAAACTTAATCAGACCGATTTCTGAAATCATGACCCACAAAAATATCATCACGACGCAAGACGGAACTGATTTAGCGGTCGCTGAAGATATTTTACAAGAAAATAAAATCGAAAAATTACCAGTAGTTGATGCCAACAATAAATTGATTGGATTAATTACTTACAGAGATATTATCAAGGTAAAAACGCATCCAAATTCTTGCAAAGACAGTTTTGGAAGATTGCGCGTTGCGGCTGCTGTTGGTGTTACAACTGATACTTTGGCCCGCGTTCACGCATTGGTTGATGCTGGTGTAGATGCCATCGTAATCGATACTGCCCATGGACACACGGAAGGTGTGGTTGTGAAATTGAAAGAAGTAAAAGCAGTTTATCCAAAATTAGATGTGGTTGTTGGAAATATTGCAACTGCTGCTGCTGCCAAATATTTAGTTGATGCTGGAGCTGATGCTGTGAAAGTGGGTATCGGTCCTGGGTCGATTTGTACAACAAGAATCATCGCTGGAGTGGGAGTTCCGCAATTGACTGCAATCAATGATGTTGCGCTAATTTTAGAAGGAACTGGAGTTCCAGTGATTGCAGATGGTGGAATCAGATATACAGGCGATATTGTGAAAGCAATCGCTGCTGGTGCTGACACTGTAATGGTTGGATCTATGTTTGCAGGTGTGGAAGAATCTCCAGGTGAAACCACCATTTTTGAAGGAAGAAAATTCAAAGCTTACCGTGGAATGGGTTCTTTGGAAGCAATGCAAAAAGGTTCGAAAGACCGTTATTTCCAAGACGCTGAAGACGATGTGAAAAAATTAGTTCCTGAAGGAATTTCTGGTCGTGTACCTTACAAAGGATTTTTAGTGGAAGTAGTTTACCAAATTATTGGTGGATTAAGAGCTGGAATGGGCTATTGCGGCGCAGCAACTATAGATAAATTGAAAGGAGCTGAATTTGTAAGAATTACCAATGCTGGTATGCGAGAATCACACCCACATGATGTCACAATTACGCGCGAAGCACCGAATTATAGTATAAAATAACAAAAAATTACCATTGTATTCCACGAATTAATGTATTTTTGGATGCAATTTTTAATAAACATATTGAAAGAATGAAGAAGAATTTGTTAGTTGTCATTGGTCTTATTGGATCATTGAATTTATTTGCTCAAAATGAACCTACTGTCATGGAAATTGACGGTAAACCAGTTACCAAATCAGAATTCCTTCAGATTTATTTGAAAAATAACAACGACCCAAAATTTGACAAAGTTTCGATGGATGAATACATGGAACTTTTCAAAAAATTCAAATTAAAAGTCGCTGAAGCTGAATCTCTTGGTTACGATACAATTCCAAAATTAAAAAGAGAATTGGAGGGCTATAGAAAGACATTAGCAACCCCTTATTTGGTTGACAATGAAACAAACAATAAATTAGTTGAAGAAGCTTATCGCCGTTCTAAAACTGAAATTAGAGCTTCACATATCTTAATCAAAGTGGATGAAAATGCCACTCCTGCAGATACTTTGAGAGCTTATAATAAAATCATGGCGTTGAAAAAACGCATCGAAAATGGTGAAGATTTTGCAACAATTGCCAAATCAAAAGGTGGTTCCGATGATCCTTCAGCGCAACAAAACGGGGGTGATTTAGGTTATTTTACTGCTTTTCAAATGGTTTTTCCTTTCGAAGAAGCGGCTTATAATACGCCGGTTGGGAAAATTTCAAATCCTGTTAGAACACGTTTTGGTTATCACTTGATCAAAGTGGTTGATACAAGACCTGCAAGAGGAACAATCAAAGTGGCACACATCATGGTGGCTGTTTCTAAAACTGATTCAGTAGAAGTCATTGATGCTGCCCGTAAAAAAATGGATGAAATCTACAAAAAAGCAACTGCTGGTGAAAGTTTTGATGATTTAGCAAGCAATTTCTCTGATGATCCAGGTTCAAATGGTAAAGGTGGTGTTTTGCCAGTTTTCGGTTCAGGTTCTACAACGCGTATGGTTCCAGAATTTGAGGATGCAGCATTCAATTTAAAAAACATTGGAGATATCAGTGCGCCAATTCAAACAAACTATGGTTTCCACATTATCAAAAAATTAGAATGGAACGATCTAGGGACTTTTGAATCAATGAAAAAAGAATTGCAGAACAAAGTCAATAAAGACGAACGTTCAAAGCAAACGCAAGATTCTTTCGTTGCAAAGTTGAAAAAAGAGTATAACTACAAAAATGTCAGCAAAAAGAATTTGTCTTGGTTTGTTGAAAATGTAGATTCTACTTACGCAATGGGTAAATGGACAGCTTCCAAATTAACCACTGACAAGCCTCTATTTATGATTGATGGTAAAACTTTTACCCAAAAACAGTTTGGAACCTATTTAGAGAAAAATTCGAGAGCAGCTAAGAAAATGGCTAGTAAAGATTTGGTTGCCTTACAATACAAAAATTGGGAAAAAGCAATGATTATCGAATTGGAAGAAGGTAAATTGGAGGCGAAATATCCAGAGTTCAAAGCATTGATGAAAGAATACCACGACGGAATTTTATTGTACGAAGTAATGACAGACGAAGTTTGGAACAAAGCGACTCGTGATACTGTTGGTTTGAAAGAATTTTATGCAGTAAACAAAGAAAATTACCGTTGGGACAATAGAATGGATGCAATGGTTTACGAATGCTTGAACAAAGACATCGCAGATCAAGTTTTCAAAATGATTCAAAACGATACAATCAATTCTAAACATGTGTTGGACAAAATCAACAAAACTTCTGAATTGAATTTGCGTGTGAGAACAAACAAATTTGAAATTTCTCAAACTCCTTACTTAAAAGGAAGAGATTTGAAAAAAGGGATAAATAAACCTTACGAGTTTGAAGGTAAAGTGTATGTAATTAAAGTAAATGAGTTAATCCCAGCTGGTGTCAAAGAATTGAACGAAGCAAAAGGTGCAATTACTTCTGATTTCCAAAATAAATTAGAAAAAGATTGGCTGGAATCGTTGGCGAGAAAACATCCTATTAAAATCAACGAAGCGGTTTTATACAACTTAGGAACGAAATAATTCAAATCCGCTTTCATTGAAAGCGGATTTTCTTTTTCATTTTAGGTTCGTTAAAAAATGTTTAGATTTCTGAAATCAAAGCTTTTTAAAACCAAAGCACTTATATTTACTGCAGAAAATACTATAAGATAGTTTGTTCCGTTTAAAATCTGTTAAAATAATTACATGAAGATATTAATCATTCCTTTCATTTTTTTCGCTTTTGGTCTTTTTGGTCAACAAAGAATGACCATTGATAAAATTGCCGCGCAAATTGGTGAAAATATCATCTTACAATCTGATATCGAAGCACAAAAGTTGCAAGCACTTTCATCTGGTGTGGAATTGACTCCAAACGCAGATTGCCAAATTTTAGAAGATTTGATGTTTCAAAATTTGTTGCTCAATCAAGCCGAATTAGACAGTATCGAAATCACCGATGCGCAAGTCGATGCTGAAATGGAAAACCGTGTGCGTGTGATCGAACAACAAATCGGTAGCCGTCAAAAAATGGAGGAATATTACGGAAAAACAATTACACAAATCAAAATTGAATTTCGTCCTTTGATTAAAAAACGCATGCTTTCTGAAGAAATGCAACGTCAAATCACGTCGAAAGTGACCATCACTCCAAAAGAAGTGGAAGCTTTTTTCAAAACCATTCCTGTAGATAGTATTCCTTTGATCAACTCTCAATTGAGTTTTCAGCAAATTGTGATTTTTCCATCGATTACTAAAGATGACAAAGCGATTGCAAAGAAAACCTTGCAAGACATTTTGGACGGAATCAAAAAAGGAAAGAAATTTGAAGACGAGGCGAAAAAATATTCACAAGATCCCGGAAGTGCGCCAAAAGGTGGTGTAATGAACGCTACGCGTGGAATGATGGTTGCGCCTTTTGAAGCAGCTGTTTTTAGTTTGAAAGTAGGTGAAGTGAGTGAAGTTTTTGAAACAGAATTTGGTTACCACATCGTGAAATTGATTCAAAGAACTGGTGATGATTACATTTGTTCGCACATCTTAATTATCCCTGAATTCAGCAGAGAAAGCTTGAACGACGCAGGAGTAAAAATCGAAGAATGCTACACGAAGTTGAAAGCAAACGAAATCACTTGGGACGACGCGGTTTTGAAATATTCAAACGACGAAAATACGAAACAAAACAAAGGAATTATCACCAATCCGATTACAGGGCAACAAACTTGGAGCATGGAAGATTTGAACCAAGTGGATCAGCAAATCTATTTGTTGACTGACGCGTTGAACAAAGGCGATATTTCTACTGCTTCTTTGTATTACGATTTCAACGAGCGCAAACAAGGCGTTAGAATCGTTCGCTTAATGGAAAGAACTAGCCCGCACAGAGCAAATATGTTGGATGACTACGCATTGATTCAAAGTGCTGCAGAAAACAAAAAGAAAGAAGATGTGTTGAAAGCTTGGACAGATTCTAAAATTCACAATGCGTATATCAGAATCGACAAAGGTTATTCAAATTGCGCATTCGACCACAAATGGAGTACCAATTTATAATTCAATAAACTCAAATGTCAGACGTAGCTAAAGTTAATCAAATGGTTGAGCACTACAAAGCGCTCAAAAATGAAATTCATCAAGTAATCGTAGGTCAAGACGAAGTAGTTGATCAAGTATTAATTTCCATTTTTTCACGCGGTCACGCTTTGTTGATCGGTGTGCCAGGCTTGGCAAAAACCTTATTGGTAAATACCATCGCCCAAACGTTGGGACTTTCATTCAATAGAATTCAATTTACGCCAGATTTGATGCCGTCAGACATTATCGGATCAGAGATTTTGGACGAACATAAAAATTTCAAATTCATCAAAGGACCGTTGTTTAGTAACATCGTGTTGGCAGATGAGATAAACCGAACGCCGCCTAAAACGCAATCTGCTTTGTTGGAAGCGATGCAAGAACGTTCGGTAACCGCAGCTGGAAATACGTACAAATTGCCAGCGCCATTTTTCGTATTGGCAACGCAAAACCCGATAGAGCAGGAGGGAACGTATCCTTTGCCAGAAGCGCAATTGGACCGTTTCATGTTCAACATTTGGGTAGATTATCCATCTTACGTGGAAGAATTGGCGATTGTGAAAGCAACTACCAACGATTCGAAAGTAGAATTGAAACAAATCTTGACTGGCGAGCAAATCATGGAATACCAAGAATTAGTGCGCCGCGTTCCAGTTCCAGACAATGTCTTAGAATACGCAGTTAAATTGGTCGGAAAAACCCGTTTCGACAGCGAATTCGCACCACAAATGACCAAAGATTTCATCAGCTGGGGCGCAGGACCACGTGCCTCTCAATACCTGATCATCGGCGCCAAATGTCACGCACTTTTGAACGGCAAATTCTCGCCAGACATCGAAGACGTAAAAGCAGTAGCCAAACCAATTTTGCGCCATAGAATTGTAAGAAATTACCGCGCAGAAGCGGAAGGATTTTCTATGGATAGGATTATTGAGGAGTTGATGTAAAAATCTTCAATTTCAAAATAAAGATTGAAATATGCTGAGTTTTAAAGAAAAAATCAATGTTCTTAAATCTT
>JBIKJE010000032.1:0-31854 GCA_044361165.1 Crocinitomicaceae bacterium
TATAAAACTTTGAATTTTTGTTGTTAGCTCAATCCGATTTATTGTTACGCTGTTTCCTTATTTCCTAATTTGTCAAAGAACTTCTTTTGTCAACCTATAAACATTCCTGCCCATAAATCAAATTAAATCTCGTTAGATTCAATCTCTAAATCTCCACTCGTTTGCGGGGTGCAAAGGTAAGCAACTTTTTTATTATTGCAAGCTTTTTGAAATAAAAATTTATTTTTTTCTTTCTGACTACCGCAAAAAATTAATCGTTTACCTATGTCAATTTAACTCTATTTTCGCTCGTTAGCGGGGTCAAAGGTACACACTCTTTTTAATTCAACAAGCGTTTTCAACAATCTTTTTTTAATTAAATTTTAATACTGTAGTTAAATACCTGTAAATAGGAGGTTTAATCTTAATTAGAATTTAATATTTAATTAATGATCAAAAAATCAAATGCGAAAGATGTTAGGTTATATTGAATATAACGTAGAAAAATCAACAAAAAACGACTAAGAAATCTTATTTAGATGTCAACATTCGAGTCAATAATTCTAATTTCTCTGAATCAAAATCAATTTTTTTGTTGATTCCGTCTAAAATCGAAATCGTTTGAAGTTTGTCACCAACAGAACCAATCATCAAATTACTTTGTCCATTGACCAACAATTGAACAGCGAAATCTCCCATTCTGGTTGCTAATATTCTATCAAAAGCACTCGGACTACCTCCTCTTTGAATATGTCCCAAAACTGACGACCTTAAATCATAGTCAACAAGAAATGGTCGTACTTTATTAATGACTTCAAGTGAACCACCTGCATCATCACCTTCTGCTACAATTATAATACTACTTCGTTTGCCTTGATTTTGCGACTTAATTTGTTGTACCAGCAACTGAATGTCTGTTACTTCTTCTGGAACTAAAACCATCTCTGCCCCTGTCGCGATTGCTGAATTCAATGCAATAAATCCTGCATGTTTCCCCATTACTTCAACAAAAAATACGCGATGATGACTTGTTGCAGTGTCTCTTATTCTATCAACCGCTTCAATCACAGTATTTAATGCCGTATCATATCCAATTGAATAATCTGTCCCGAAAATATCGTTATCAATCGTTCCTGGAATTCCAATGATGGCAATCCCAATTTCTTTCGCTAAAATTGTTGCTCCAGTGAAAGTTCCATCGCCGCCAATCACAATCAAACCATCAATACTATTCTCGACTAATTTTAGAATGGCATCTTTGCGTTTTTCGGGATTCTTGAAGTCTTCACTTCTGGCAGTTCCTAAAATTGTGCCGCCAAGTTGAATGATATTGTCAACATCTGAATAGCTCATCTCCCAAAAATCTCCAGACATCAAACCTTTATAACCATCTCTAATTCCAATCGGAATAATGTTTCTGTTCAAACAAGTCTTCACGATGGATCTAATACAAGCATTCATCCCCGGACTATCGCCACCTGATGTTAAAAAGGCTATTTTTTTCATAATTGAATTTTGCTTTGATTGCTACATATAAATATAGTCATAAATAAAATAATATCTAAATTTATCGAATTATAAATTATGGAATTCAATATGATATTGCATCTCTATTGAAATGAAATGATTTTTCGACACCGAATCTAAAAAACAATGATTCAAAGCTAAGTTTAAATGTTTCAAAGGAAAAGGAAAAAATACCGTTTATTGGGTGATTCAGAATTGATTGCTATTTACAAAGAAAGTCGGGACAACGATTCTTTTAGCATCATCTATGAGCGTTACGGTCATTTGGTGATGGGAACTTGCATGAAATATTTAAAAGACGAATTTGAAGCTGAAGACTTGACTTCTAAAATATTTGAAGAATTAGGCGACAAAATCATCAAACATTCGATTGATTATTTCAAAGGTTGGATATACAGATTAACAAAAAATGAATGTTTGATGTATCTGAGAAAACAACAAACGAAATTTTTAAATCAAGTTCAAATAGATTTATTAGCAGAAGAATCCGAACAAATTGAGAATATTGAACCCAAACTAGTTTTACTTGAAAACACCCTTTCTGAACTTAAAACTGATCAAGAACAATGTTTGAGACTTTTTTATTTGGAAAACAAATCCTATCACGAAGTTTCATCTATTTTGAAACTCGACTTGAATCAAGTGAAAAGTGCGATTCAAAATGGTAAAAGAAATTTAAAACTTATTTTAATTCAGAACGATGAATTTAAACAATAATATTTCCAATCAAGATTCACCAAACTCTCACCTAACAAGGTCTGAGATTGATGCATTTAGGACAAATGGTTCTAAAGTAGAATCAACGCAATTGGATGAATTCGAAAAAGATGCACTGGAAGGTTGGTCAAAAGCCAGTCAAGGCACCGAAAAAATGCATCAACTTGATCAAAAATATTTAAGAAAATCGAATAGATTGATTTGGTTTTCGGGAATCACTTTTGTTTTACTTTTAACAATTGCTTTTTTCAACTTGAAAGAAACACCAAGTCAACCAAAAAAAATCGCTAAAAAAGAAGTTGTTGTTGACAAACAAGACATTGTCATTTCAAAAGAAATTCAAAAGTTGGAAGAATTGCCCGAACATTTGCAAATCAATCCTGCGGTTGTTGTTTCCAATTTCAAAACCAAAGTGCAACAAATCTCGACACAAAACAATCAAAATCAATCAGAAAACGAAGAAGAATACTTCACTTTGCCTTTAAAAGAAATTCAACCATACTCAATTAAACCCAAATTAACGCTAGATAAAAAACACGCAAAGGAAGTTTATTTGAATGATTTTAAACTTGTTGATTATCGCTCTTATCGCTCAAAACCAGAAATTCAATCTAAACAAATAGTACTCTCGGGAACGCCAGCAGATGACGGTAACATGGAAACCGAAGCGATTAATCCGAACTGGAAATCCATTGATGTGCCTTACCACGATTACATCAATCAGACTGTTGAGCAATTCAAAACGGGAAATTTCAAACAAACGTTGAATCGAACGGAATATATTCTCACCTTTTATCCTGATGACATCAACGCGTTGTTTTACGGAGGTTTGTGTTTTTACAACCTCAATGAAATTGATCAAGCAATCGTATCGTTTCAAAAAGTAATTGCCAATCCATTCAATAATTTTGACGAAGAAGCATTGTGGTATTTAGCCAATGCATACGACTTAAAAAATGACAAAGTAAAAGCGAAAGAACTTTACCAAATGATTGCCAACCAAAAAGGATATTATGCCAAACAAGCAGATAAAATGTTGAAAAAGTAATTTGAATAAACCGAAATCAAAATAACGTAACTTTCTTTGAATTTTTTGTTCCTTTGTAGTAACAGTTTGAGTTCTATGAAAATCACCATATCGTTATTCTTTTTTCTGCTTTTACATACCATTTCATTTGGTCAAGCGTCCAACATACTAAAATTTCAGCGCTTAGATTTTGAAAGATTTCAAAAAGCATTTTTCAAAATCGAGGCAAATCCATATTTACACATTTCAGAACAAGCGCTTCAAAGCAATTTTCAAAAGTTGAGAGAAGACTTGCGTTCTCCCCTTTCTCCACTTGAACAATATCAAAAATATGCTGCGTTTTTGGCTAAAATCCAATGTGGTCACACATCTCTAGCGCCATCCAAAGCGGTTATCAAAGAATGGGGACGCGCGAATCAATGTTTGCCTTTCGACGTTGTTTTGGTCAACAAAAAACTTTTTGCAACAGCAATTCATCCCGACGACTTGATTTTACAAGCAAAAAATCAGAAAACAGCACCTAAATCTAACAAGGCAAAAGACCTCATCGTGGGAGGAACAGAAATTTATGCCATTGACCACAGAAACATTGCTGAATGGATGAAAATCATCAGTCCTTACGTTTCATCTGATGAAAACGGCATGGATTTTAAATACTATACAGCGAGTCAATTGTTCGATTTTTATAGATATTTAGCGAATCCAGAAAAGAAAGATTCAATTGAAATTCAATACATTTATAAAAGAGACACCATTTCAAAATTTGTAAAACTCCAACACCCACTGGTAAATACCATTAAGACAAGATTTGGAAACGATAAAATGGCGATGAAACTGAAAGAGTTTGGTTCATTTAGCATTGAAAAAAACAAATACGGCTATTTCAAATTTGAAAGTTTTCAGTTTTCAAAAGGTTTGAAATATGATGCGTTTTTGAAGAATTCCTTTGAATCAATGAAAAAGAAAAAAATCGATAAATTAATTATCGATTTAAGAGGCAACACGGGAGGAATTATTCAAGTGGAGTTATTGCGTTATCTTTTGGAAGAAGGAACCGATATTGGCGCTTATAATTTTGAAAAGCAATTGACTAAAAGTGAATTAAGAAAATTAGGTGTAAAAATGCATAGTTGGACGACCAAAGTCTATCTTAAAAATTTGAAAGCTTTAAAACGAGCGGACAAAAGAAATTTAGAAGCCAATGGACCTTTAAAAGTTGGAAAAAATTATTCTGAAAGATTTAAAGGACACACTGTTGTAATTACAGATGAGGGAACATTTTCCGCGGCCTCAATTTTAGCCTGTCATCTTAAAACACTGGCAAAAGCAAAAATTGTAGGCACGACTGCTGGAGGAAGTTTTTACGCTGGTAACGCTGGAACCTTGGAATTAGAATTGAAAAAATCAAAGTTATCCATTCAATTGAATCCCAATTTTTTCAGCACCCAACTTTATCCCTCAGCGACCATTGATTTGGAAATCAAAAAACCAGATTTGGAAACTTTTTCAGAGTCTGAAATTCCAAGTGCTAAGTTTGAGGTAAATCCAAAGAAAGTAAAACCTACTGACGACCCCGTAATCAAGCAAGCTGAAAAATTGCTGAAATAATTATCGAACAATTTCGAGACCATCATGCAATCCCAGAACAAGCATTGAATCTTTGAACGTTTCTTGGATTTTTACTTTCAAAACGCTTCCATTAGTTGCAGATTTCACAGTTCTTTCACTTACCATATTTGCTGGAATAACTGCATACTTTTCGAAGGTTTTACCGGTCAAGTTGAATTTAAAAATGTGGCCTATCTCAAAACGATTCCAATTTTTACCTTTGAAAAACAAAGTCACTTTGGCACCATTGCGAACGACCGTTTTGGTTTTCCAATCGAGTTCATACTTTAAACTTCCCGCTTCAACCCAAATTTCTTGAACAGATTTGATATTTGCAAAATCGGAGGAATCCATTTCTACTTTCAGAATTCTGCTAGACGTCGCAACCATCTTAGCAACTAGTTGATTTTTATCAATATGCTGTCCAACTTTAGTTTTGATTTCAATAATTTTCCCATCAAACGGTGCCAAATAGAAGTAATTCGACATATTGGATTCCGTTTTTTTGATATCCTTGTAATTTTTGAGAAGATTAAAATTATCGGCTATTTTTTGTTCCTCTTGATTTTTGATCACAGGGAAATCAGCAATCAATTGGTTTTCTGAAAGCGATGCTGCAAAAACTTTCCACTTTACCATTTCAGTAGGCGACAACAATTTCTCCAAAATTTTATTTGCGTCATCACATCGATTTTGAAACTGCTTTTTTTCATCTAAATATTGTAAAAATGCATTTCTATTATTGATTTGACACAATAATTGGTTCTTTTTAAATTGTTTTTCTCGTTGAAAGTCAATCTCTCCTTTTTCAAGTTTACCTGCTACTTTGAATAAAAGGTCAATCGTATCAGACAAAGAAATTTTCGCATCTAAAGTTAAATGAAGATCTAATGATTTCAACTTTACCAAAAAACCAGTATTCATCTCTTTTTTAGCTATTTGTGCATTTCTTTTCTGCGCTTTTTTTTGTGTTAAAAAATAAGTTACAACGACAAATAGTAGAACGGAAATCAAATAAAAAACTGCCTTTTTACGCATAAATTGTGGAAATAATTTCGGTTCTCAAAAGTACAAAATAAAGTACTTTGATTGATATTAACCGTGGGATTAACTATATGTTAATAACTTCGTGGATAATGTATTTTACCGACTTAAAAAAAACAAGGAACTGACACCTATCTTTGTAATTGAACGAAAACGAAATGCTATGTTAGGAACGCTTATCAAACGTAGGCTGTCAGACAATCAAGTTGCCAATGTGTTTGTGAACGCATTGCTTGAGGTTGTGGACAATGGCTTCAAAGAAGTAGCAGCTTTAATTAACGACGATGCAGCCTTTGTGGCTTCTCCAAATATAACACCTGAGCAAGATGGTGAATTTGCTTTAATTGTAATTGTAGGAAATTTATCTTATTTAGAAAGTACATTTGAAGCAGACCAAGCATTCAGGGTAGAAAAATTGATCTTTGAAAAATTAGGCAAACTTTACGGAATGTCTGAGCAAGACTTTACAAAATTGGTTAGAGAATACCAAAGCTTTATGACAAGAGTCAATCATCCTTCCAAAAACATGATTTACGCAATGTCTAAAGCGATTTTCCACAAGTACAATTTGAACGAGTTTCAAGATACTTATTTCAAAAGATTGTCGGCACCAAATCCTTTGTTTTTGAAAAGAATGGATGAAGTGGTAGGAAATTTCATTTGGAATTGGGATTCATTCTTCAAAAAATATAAAATCTAAGAACTTAGTACGCCATTGGCGATAAATTGCAATCAAAGCTGGTCTGTTTAGACTGGCTTTTTTTATGCTCAAAATAAAAAAGCAAAAAAAAATCGGGACGATAAATCCCGATTTTAAATAATCTCTTAAAAGACTAAGCTTGAACTTTTGATTTCACATGATCAACATCATTCTTACTTCTTTCGTAGAAATCATTTAATTTCCCCTTGATTTCGTCGGTCATGTCCTCCCCTTTTGTCATCAATTTTTTTCTTGTTTCACTTCCTTTGTTTGGTGCAAAAAGTACTCCTAATGCAGCTCCTACAGTTGCACCTACTAACAAAGCGCCTATTAGCTTTGCGTTGTTGTTGTTTGATTTTTCCATGTTTCCTATGTATTTAAATTATTGATATTTTATTTTATCGACCTCTGATGATACTAAGTAAAATCGAAATCACAGCTAGAATTAGTAAGATATGAATCAATCCACCCAAGTTAAATCCTATAAAACCGATGAACCAAAAAACGACCAAAAGAACCGCTATTTGATAAAGAATTCTATTGCTCATTACCTTACTTTTTGGTAACCATGTGTACTTCTGTGACATCACCTCCATCATCTGTTGAGTACCAAAAAGCATCTTCTTCCAATTTCAAAATTTTCAGATTTCGATTTGATTTATCGTCATTTCCAGTCAATTGAATTCTTTCGTCATTGCTTTGAAATTTCCATTTTCCAGCGCCATCAAAAAGTCCGCAAGAATAGCTGTAATCCCCTCCTTTGGAGAAAGTTTCTGTGCAATTGGTATATAAACTTGTCAAATCGTTTCCATTGAAAGTATAATTGTCCACTTCCCAAGTATTTGAAAGTCTTTCTGTTCTAGTTCGAAAACTGATCAAAGGTCCATCTTCGTATTTTTTACAACTGCTCATCAGTGCCAAAACAGTTGAACCGATGGTTAAAACAAAAATAAATGCGGTTAATTTTTTCATGATATTTTCATTAATTTGTTAGCATTGAATTTTTAATATTTGGTTTTCAAACAACTACTCTAACAACATGTTGAATTAGAACACCTGTTAAAATAGTTGTTATGAAAATCCATCATCAGGATAAATCTAAAAACGGAAACCAATTGTTGCTTGATACCAAACGTTTTTATAACGCGGTGTTGTTGAATTTACTGATCCGTTATTTTTTTGAAAATCTGCTCCAGCTCTCAAGCCAACAACGACATGATTTACCGTAAAGTCAACACCACCAATACCACAAAGGATATTTTTCCTAATGTTGTCGTTATTAAATTCTGTTTCCTGTGCAGAAGTATTGATTGCTGATGAAAAAACATCTTTTTGATGCACCAAATAGGAATATTGTGGCCCCAAAACGATTGTAAAAAATGAAAGCGGTTTGAAAGCAAACAATAAAGGAACATCAACAAAAGTGGTTGTTCTGGAAAAATCATAAGGAGAACCAAGTAATTTACCTGAACCTTGAAATCCTTTTTGAGAAATTAAAATTTCTGGTTGTACACCTAAATATTTTCCAATTGGAATAGAAATAAAAGCACCTCCAGCAAAACCTAACTTTGCGTTCGCTTGGAAATCTTCACCTTGTGTGTCATAAACATTTGAAATGTTTCCTCCCACTTTCAATCCTCCAGTTAATCTCTCTCTAAAATCATTGTCTTGTGCAAATGACTGCGTTGAAATCAAAAGAATGGTCGCAAATTTTAAAATTGAATTTTTCATATTTTCTAAGTTTTTAAATTATTTCGTGTTTTTTGTTGTCAAATCTCTGAATGCTTCTCCAAAAGATTCCATGTCATGCTTGTATTCGGCCTTGAAAGCTTCCCAGGTTTCTTTTGAATCACCTTGATAACCATCCATTTTTTGAGAAAGCATTTGGTTTTTCATTTCTAAATTGGTGATTTCATCTTTGTATTCAGCGGTTGCTTTTTTGTCAGATGCAATTTTGATTTTGAAATCTTGAATGCTTTTCTCGTTTTCTGCGATGGCAACTAATTGTTCTTCTTTGAACTTGGCAATATCAGCTTCATTCTCTCTTTTTGCTTCCTCCAAATCTTCATTTGCCTCTCGCACATTCTCTTGTTCATCTTTTACTTTTTCAGTGGAAGATTCACAGCTTTGGAATATTGATGTTCCAGCTAACAACATAACTGAAAACAAGATGGTTGAATTTTTCATTTGATATATATTAATTGTGAATGAATTTCCACACTACAAAGGTGCTCCAATTGCGGTCATTGGATGTTACACAACTAACCTAAAAACTTGTAAGATTCACACTTCACTAAATAAAAAAATCGCCTGCTTATCCAACAGACGATTTATTGAGTTTTAATCTCAATCATTGCTTATTCTCCATGTTCTACATTCGCTCCATATACCAATTTAATTTTTTTTCGACTTGCTTGAAATTGAAAATAGATTGCATATTATTTTGCAATTTAAGAAAGGCAGTTTCACTTTTTACGATATAATCATGCGCTTTGTGATGCATACAATCAATCGCTACTTCGATTTTATCTTGTGACGAAAGCATGATCACTGGAATTGTAGAATTAAATTCTTTGATCTTATCTAATGTTTCAATACCATTCATCACACCTTTTTCTACACCATCTAAGTGATAGTCCAATATAATTAAATCGGGTTGAAATTGTAAATTTTCGATGCACTTCTCACCTGTTTCAAATGTCAAAACTTTAAAATTCGTTTGCATTTGAAAATCTATTGCTAATAATTTTAAAAATACAGCGTCGTCATCGACTAAAAATACTGTTTGTTGATTTGTTTTCATCTTGTTGGTATTTATCTTTTTATTGATGTTTTCTCTAACTTAATTCAATTGTATCAATTTTAACTCTTCATTTAGTTCATCAAATGCCTGTAGACAAACACTTTCGATTTGGTAAACCATATTCTCAATGTCATTCATTAAAAATTGTTCTTCTGCGAAATTCTTAATGCTTTTGGCCATTTCTTCAATTTGATTGTCAATTCCCATAATCGAAAAAGAGGGAATCATTTTGTGAACCACCATCTGCAGCGTTTTCCAATCTTTGGCTACAAAGCTTTCTTTCATGCTGAAAATCAATGGTGGCGTTTGTTCTAGATAAAGTGAGATCATTTCAGACATCAATAATGGATTGGATTTCGTCCTGGTCATTAAATAATTTAAATTGATGCATTTCTTCTTATTCTCTGTAATAAGTGCATTCTTTGGAATTAAAGAGGATGTAGGATTTTTCAAAAGTCCTACAATTTTACTGTATAACAATTGCTCATCCACAGGTTTGGCTAGGTAATCATTCATTCCAACCAATTTACATTTTGCCAAATCCATTGTGGTGACATCTGCCGTCAAAGCGATGATTGGAATTTTAGATTTGAGCTCATTCCTAATGAATTTTGTCGCATCAAAACCATTCATTTCAGGCATTTGCAGGTCCATCAAAATAATGTCATATTTATTCCTTTTGACTTTTTCAATGGCAATTTTTCCGTTTACTGCAATTTCAGATTTAAATCCAAAATCATCAAGCAATGTTTTCATCAAAAGTTGATTCAGTGCAATATCCTCTACGACCAATATTTTTACCCCTTTAATTTGATCATCTTTGTGAAAAAACGGCAAAATAGTTTCTACATTTTCATTGGTTTTCTGAAATTTTAATCTAAAACTGAAAGAAGAACCTTTGCCCAATTCACTTTTTACTTGGATAGTTCCACCTTGAGATTCGATTAATTTTTTTACAATCGCTAAACCCAAACCTGTGCCCCCATAAATTCGAGAAGTTCCAGTTGTTGCTTGTTGGAAATTTTCAAAAATACTGGTAATTTTATTTTCAGCGATTCCGATACCAGTATCAGCAATAGCAAACTCTATGGTAACATCTTTTTTGCTCTCCGCAATCATGTCAATGGAAATTGTGATATTCCCTTTGTTTGTGAATTTGACCGCATTACTCATTAAATTCAGGATGATTTGATGCAATCTAGCAGGGTCACCAATCAAAACTTCAGGAATTGCCGCATCATATTGCCGTACTAAAGTCAAGTTTTTTTCTTGAATTTTAGTTTCAAATAAATGCAACATCGCAGCGATAGAGAATGCCATTTTAAAAGGCGCTTGTTCAAATACCATTTTGCCAGAATCAACTTTTGCTAAATCTAAAATATCATTAATCAAAACAATCAACGCATCGCCGCTGATTTTAATTGCTTCTATGTATTCAAGTTGTTTTTTATCTAAGTGCGTTTTCAAAACCACCTTAGTAAAACCAATAATGGCATTCATAGGCGTTCTGATTTCATGACTCATATTGGATAAAAACTGTTGTTTTGATTTAACCGCATCTTCAGCAATTAGAGCCGCTGCTTCAGCTTTCAATTTAGCATCTTCGGCAGTTTTGGTTGCTTTTTCCGCAAACACCTTTGCTTCAATAAGTTCCTTCTCAATTTTATTTTGAGTAGTGATATCTCGAGCAACAACCACGGCGCCAATTACCAAACCTCGATCATTTTTATAGACCGAACCATTCAACAAAACCGCTGTCAATTTATGATCTTTTATTACCAAAGGGTAAGCGTCAACAAAACCTTTTTCAAAAATTTGCTGATATACTTTTTGAGCTTCGTTTGGTTCCGTGAAATAAGTTTTAAAATCAGTATTAATTAATTCTAATCGATTTAGACCTGTCACCTCCATACTTGCATTGTTGAAATCCGTGATTTTACCCTCCAAGCTAATTGTAAAAAGTGGATCTAAACTAGCTTCAATTAGACTTCTAGCATAACGGGAAGAAATTTCTTGCATTGACAAATCCATATACTGATTTTTTAAGTTGCTGGATATTTTGTCCTCTGGATTGAAAATGTAATTGGCATCTGTAATAGTTGGATACTTAAATTGAATCACCGCACCAACAACTTTCCCTTGTTCATTTTTAAAAGGAACAGAAATCAAAACAATAGCGAATGTTTGATTTTTCAACTTCAAAAAAGTATGAATTTCAGGTTTGTTTTTTTTGAGAAAAATTTCTCTGTGTTTTTTTATAAAATCAGGCTCATCAAAAAAATCATTTAAGTTCGCATGTCTTAGTTTGTTTTTTTTGATTTCAAAAAGATTCAATAATTTTTGATTTACTTCTAAAACATTTCCTCTAAAGTCTATTATCATCAGCGCGTTTGGATTGGCATCAATCAAACATGATTTCAACGCACTGACATTTTCTATTTTATCCATTTTGAATGTTGTTTTAGATATGGCTAACCGATTTCTTCTAATGGTTTTCTCAATTTATTTTTTAGATTTTTGAAATGAGAAGGTGAAAGTCCTGTCACTTTTTTAAATTGATTTGAAAGATGTGCGATACTGCTATAATTCAATTTCCAAGCAATTTCCGTAATGGTCAATTCACCATAAGAAATCAATTCTTTGATGCGTTCCACTTTATGTGCAATCACAAATTGCTCAATCGTTGTGCCTTGAACTTCTGAGAATAAATTGGACAAATAAGTATAGTCATGGTCCAGCTTATCACTTAAATAGCTAGAAAAGTTGACTTTCATTTCCTGATCTGATTCGTGCACCATCGTAAAAATGGCATTTTTGATTTTTTGAATCAGCACAGCGCGCTTGTCATCCATCAATTCAAGGCCGCAAAGTAAAAGTTCAGATTTCAAGATATCTCTTTCTTCAATTGAAAGATTCTCCATGATTTCTATTTCTCCTAAATCAACCAAGATAAAGTGAATTTGAAGTTTTTTTAGAACTTCTTTGACAGCCAGCTTGCAACGCGTACTTACCATGTATTTTATGTAGAGCTTCACTGCTTTTAAGTTTTTGGTAAAAATGCGTGCGATATTGTGTAAGGTACTTATATAACTCTAGAATAATGTTACACAATTCACAGATTCAATAATTTAGCATTAATTAGCTTTTAAAGTCTATCTAAATTAACCTACAGATTTATATTTACTTGAACTTAAGAATTGATTTTTCTTATTTGCATAAAATGTTTTCTCCATCGTCAATCTCGCCATCAAATAACTTACAGTTGATTCAGCACCTTGATTTAAATTGATGTTTTTTTCTTCTAGTCCATCATAGCAACCGCCTGTTTCTGGATTGTAAATAATTTGATGCAAATGATTTTGCCCCAAAAACCAATTGAAAGACATTTTCATGTATTGCTCGTACTCTGTCGATTTATAAACTTCATGAAATAGACTTAATGCCATAATACAATAAGCAACATCGATTGGCTGTTCCCCACCGTCTAACACTTGAATATTTTCTTTTCCTCTATGCAACCAACCGCGATTGGAGATTACTTTGATTCTGCCATTTTTCATCGTTTTTGACAATAGGAAATCAAAACTCAATTTGGCAATTTCCTCATATTTCTGAAAACCGGAAATTTTCCAAGCACACAACAAAGCTTCTGGCAAAATACTGTTTGCATAAGTCAAGTAACTTTCAAACCAATGCCAATCTTCATCCGCTTCGTGCATATACATCGCCACCAATCGATCTGCTAAATCGCGCATCAATTTGATATTTGCTGTAAAGCTGAATTTTTTGTGCTGATAATAAAGTCCTTTGATTACAAAAGCCATCGCCCTTGTGGAATGAATTTTATGTACATTTTTCAATGCTGCTTCAAAAATTACTTCTGCTTTGTGAATGTATTTTTCGGGCAAAATATTATGCATCGAAATCAAATAACCCAAAGCCCAAATCGCGCGACCGTTTGAATCTGCCAAATTGGTATTGTAATTTTGGTCTGTGAAAAGAAAATCTTCATCAACATAATTTAAAAAGTAACCTTCTGAATGATAACAAAACTCAATGAAATCTAAATATGTTTCAATCATTGCCAAATTAGTTTCATCACTTGTCAATTCGTAATGCTGGCAAATGGCTATCATCGCTCGGGCATTGTCATCTAGCGTATAACCAGTGTCAATATCTGGTTGATTGACTACAGAAAACTGAATAATTCCTTTTGGCGTAGTCATTTTTTTGATGTGGTCTAAATTCAATTTGGGCATGTTGTAAATCAATTCAATCGAATCGTGACTGATTTTCTCAAACAACAATGCATGCTGAATGGCTGAATTTTCCCACGCTGTAGCTGCAATTCGCTGTAAACCTTTGATGCGAATCTCCTTGCGTTGATTTTCGTCTTTCAATAATTTACAAACTGCTGCTGAAAGTTGGTCTGAATTTCCAAAATCAATGATGATTCCGCCTCCGTCCAACAAAACTTCCTTCGCATGGGGAATTGGTGTTGAAACAATGGGACAGCCGCAACTCATGCCGTATGAAAAAGTGCCACTGACCGCTTGATTCGGGTCATTGGAAGTAAACAAATAAATGTCGGTCATTTGCAAATATTCCAGTAATTCAGGCAATGGAACAAACGCATTGATGAATTTTACATGGTTCTGAAGTTCTAATTTTCCGATGATTCGCTCCAACATTTCACGGTACTTTTCACCTTCTTGTTTCACCACCGTTGGATGCGTTTTTCCGATAATCAAAAACAAGACTTCTGGAAACTGGTCGATGATTGCAGGCAAAGCTTTCAAAGTTGTTTCAATGCTTTTTCCAGAGCTCAACAAACCGAAAGTGGATAAAATCAACCTGTCGTCAAACTTAAATTTGGCTTTCAATTCTATTTTATCCAGATGTTTGACCAAATGCGTTCCATGCGGAATGACATGGATCAACTCAATTTCAATCTCATAATCATTGAGTAGAACTTCTGCTGAAAAATTAGTCATCACAATAATTGCTTGTGAAACGGCACAAATTTGTTGCACTTTCAATTTCAAATTTTCATCAGGTTTTGGTAATACCGTATGAAAAACAAAAATCAATGGCTTTTCAATGGCATGAATTAAAAACATGAAATCGGATTCACAGTGGTGATAAAATCCAAATTCATGCTGAAAAATGACCATTTTCAATTCGTCAGATTGATTGATGTTTTGCGTTAAAGTATTAAAATCCGCAGGACGATCAGTATTCAATACACATTCAATTTTATCAGAATAAGTATGACTTTCATGATTGGTTTCCAAAGCACAAATCTTGATTTTAAAAGATTGATCAAATTTATTGTTCAGTGCTTTAACCAAATCAAAAGTGTAATTAGCAATCCCACATTCTCTCGGAGGATAAGTTGAAACAATTAAAATTTCAGGTTTCTTAGTAGGAAAAATCCAATCTGAACTTTGCGAATTGACTGTATTGTTGTTGTTTCGATTCATTTTCTATTGATTTAATAATTTTTGACTACTCACTACACTGAAATTCAATAGTTCTTGAATTAAAGCGGATAAACTCACGGAGGCACAAGCAATTCTGACATCTGCTGCACCATAATAAATGTATAGGGTGTCACCAAAAATGGCTGTTCCGGTAGGAAAACAAACGTTGTTTACTTCGCCTTCAATTTCCCATTTTTCTTCAGGTTCAAAAAGCGGATAAGGCAATCTGCTGATTTCAACTTCAGGATTTTCCAATTCTAACAAAGCAGCGCTCGCGGAATAAACATAGCCACGGATGGTGTCGTGCACGCTGTGGTAAATCAACAACCAGCCAAATGGTGTTTCAATTGGAGGACAACCACCACCGATGTAACTGATTTCATGTTTATATTTTGCGGTCAAAACGATGTGTTTTTCCAAGTGCAAAAAATATTCGCTCCAAAAACCCCTGGTCAATTGACTTAATTCTTCGGTTTTAACTATCTGAATGTCTGGCTTAATGCGATGAAGAAAACAAATTTTCCCATCAATTCTTCGAGGAAAAAACAGTACATTTTTGTCCCAAATCAAACAATCATCATTTTGATTTGGATTCTTTTTGTCCCTATTATAGCGGTTGTATTTTTCGTTGATGACGCTTTTGGATTCTGCCAATAATCTGAATTCCTTGAAAGTAATTTGAGGAACAATAATTCCATGTTTTTCAAAGTGAACCAAATCTGTTGAAGTTGCCAAACAGCCTAAGGCATTCATGCCGTTGTAGGCAGTGTAAGTCAAATAGTACAAATCATCAATTTTGACAATTCGAGGATCTTCCACTCCGTGAGATTCATAGGGAAAAGTTGGATACAAAATCGGACATTCATCCCTTTCAACGACCAAAAGTGGTCCGTCTAGTTTACAATAACCAATACTGGAATTGTTTCTAAATTTTACAGCGCGGTAAAATAAATGAATGGTTTCACCCTCTTGAAAAATCGCAGGATTGAGTACTCCTTGATTTTCAAAACCCAAATTTGTTTTTCGCAATATAATTCCTTCACGCTTTACTTCAACCATAATTTGAACCTGAAATTGAGCAAATTGCTTCTTCAAATGAAGATGAATTCAGGAACTATAAAATTGGCGCTTTAAGGGCGATGGAATGTTATATGATTTGAAATGAATGTTGTAAAATTTACAGATTCACAATGGCTGCATGCTGTTTTTGACATTTTCAATTTTCGCCAAATAGATTTGATTCAATTTTTCATCCAAAATACCTTTTTCTGGATCAAAATTCGCTTCGAAATTTGGCAATGAAAAGTGTTCCACAATTTCTGCAGCATGTCTTGGAAATCTTGAAAGTGCAGCTTCCAAAACACTTTCTCCTCCTCTACCACCTGGAGAAGTAGCCAACAAAAACATTTTCTTATTAGCGAAAACTTTTCCTTCGTAACGCGAAATCCAATCCAATAAGTTTTTGAACACTGCGGAATAAGAGCCATTGTGCTCCGCCATGGAAATGACCAATAAATCTGAATTTAAAATTTTCAAATAAAAATCTTTGGCATTTTGTGGAATTCCCGTTTCATTTTCTAAATCAACAGAAAACACGGGCAAAGAATAATCGTTTAAATCCAAAAATTCGATCGTGGCGTTTTCAAATTGTTGCGCAGTATAATGAGCGAATGTCTTGTTGATTGAATTTTTGCTAGAGCTTGCGCCAAATGTGGTTATTTTCATGAGAATGTGAATTTTATTTATCAACCGCCTGTCAATTTCTTAATCTCATTCAATTTCATCAAAGCTTCGACGGGTGTCAACGTATTGATGTCAATGGTAACCAATTCTTCGCGAATTTGTTCCAAAACAGGATCATTTAGTTGAAAGAAACTCAATTGCATGTCTTTTTGCGCAATCGCTTTTTTGATTTTTTCTTTGTCTTGTCCTGCGTGCGAACTTTCCAGTCGGACTAGAATTTTATTCGCAGAATTGATAACTTGCGCAGGCATTCCTGCCAATTTTGCCACGTGAATTCCGAATGAATGTTCACTTCCGCCTGGAACCAATTTTCTCAAAAACAAAATGCGATTTCCAGTTTCTTTCACAGACACATTGAAATTTTGAATGCGCTCAAATTGATTAGTCATTTCGTTCAACTCATGGTAATGCGTCGCAAAAAGTGTTTTTCCTTTGAATTTTGGATGTTCATGAATAAACTCTGCAATGGCCCAAGCGATCGAAATTCCATCGTAAGTACTTGTACCTCTTCCGATTTCATCAAGCAAAATCAAACTTCTTTCTGAAAGATTGTTCAAAATACTAGAAGTTTCATTCATTTCTACCATAAAAGTCGATTCTCCGGAGGAAATATTATCCGAAGCACCAACTCTCGTGAAAATTTTATCTAATAATCCCAATTTGGCACTTTTTGCGGGCACAAAACAGCCCATTTGAGCCATCAAGGAAATCAATGCTGTTTGTCGCAACAAAGCACTTTTACCAGACATATTGGGTCCTGTAATCATGATAATTTGTTGCGTCTCGTTGTCTAGATAAACATCGTTGGCAACATATTCTTCGCCAGCTTTCAATTGTTTTTCGATCACTGGATGTCGACCATCTTTTATATCCAACGCAAAAGATTCATTCATTTCAGGTCGGACGTAATTGTTCTCCTCTGAAGTTATGGCAAATGAAATTAAGCAATCCAATTGACCAATCAAAACCGCATTGAGTTGAATCATATTGATATAATCCGCCATGGACAAAATCAATTCCTGATACAAACGAAATTCAATGGAGTGAATTTTATCTTCTGCTCCTAAAATTTTTCCTTCGTATTCTTTTAATTCCTGCGTAATGTATCTCTCAGCGTTTACCAATGTTTGCTTGCGGATCCATTCTTCTGGCACTTTGTCTTTGTGCGTATTCGTTACTTCTAAATAATATCCAAAAACATTGTTGAACGAAACTTTTAAGCTTGGAATTCCTGTGCGTTCAGATTCTCTCACTTGCAAAGCTTCCAAATAATCTTTTCCAGAAAAAGCAATCGCGCGCAATTCATCCAACTCTTGGTGTAAACCTGAAGCCATGATCATTCCTTTTCCAACTTGTGTAGCAGGCTCATCAACCAATGATTTTTCGATTAAATCAATAAGAGCTTGACAAGGATTTAATTGATCTGCGATTTTTTGCAAAGAAGAAACGCCCGTTGATTTTAAGAGCGATTTAATCGGTGAAATTTGGCGCAAAGTGTTTTCCAAATGTTTCACCTCTTTTGGATTTACGCGTCCTACTGCTACTTTTGAAATCAATCTTTCCAAATCGCCAATGTCTTTCAAATGTTCAGAAAGTTGAAAACGCAATTCTTTATTTTCAAACAAAAAAGCAACAGAATCCAATCTGTCTTGTATTGGTTTCAAATCTTTGAGCGGCAAAACCATCCAGCGTTTGAGCATTCGTCCGCCCATAGGAGTTGCAGTATGATCTAATATATCAATTAACGTTGTTGCATTGTCGTTGAAAGAATGAATCAATTCCAAATTTCGAACGGTAAATCGATCCAGCCATACATACTTTTCTTCTTCGATGCGCGACAAATAGGTGATGTGACCCAATTTATCGTGTTGTGTTTCTGATAAATAATGTAAAATCGCACCAGCAGCAATGATTCCTGCGGTCAACGAGTCAACTCCGAATCCTTTCAGGTTTTTTGTGCCAAAATGTTTGGTCAATGACTCGATGGCAAAATCTTCGGTATAAACCCAATCTTCTAGTTTGTAGGCGTGGTATTTATCACTGAATTGAGTTTGATACAAACTATTCATTTTCTTTTGATAAATGATTTCGCTCGGTTCAAAACCTTGAATCAATTTATCGATGTAATCCATGTTACCTTGGGCGATTAAAAATTCACCGGTTGAAATATCCAAGAAAGAAACGCCATGAACTTTTTGATCTAAATGAATGGCGCACAAAAAGTTATTTCTGTTTTTCTCCAAAACCTGATCATTGAAAGAAACACCAGGTGTAACCAATTCTGTAACTCCTCTTTTGACTATGTTCTTAGTCAATTTGGGATCTTCCAATTGGTCGCAAATTGCTACACGTTGACCGGCGCGAACCAATTTGGGCAAATAAGTATCCATTGAATGATGTGGAAATCCTGCCAATTCAATGTGTGATGAACCATTTCTGCGTTTTGTCAAAACAATTCCTAAAATCTTGGATGCTTTGATGGCATCTTCTCCAAAAGTTTCATAAAAATCTCCTACCCTGAAAAGCAATAAAGCTTGTGGATGTCGGGCTTTGATTTGATTATATTGTTTCATCAACGGAGTTTCGTCCGTTTTTTCTTCTTTCAACTTGGCCATGGAATACTGGAAATTACCTCGTAAAAGTAAGTCCACTCTTTCTGTTTTGAAGCATATTTAACAGATATGTTTTCAATAATTTTCAACAAAATCAATAAATGAAGCTTATTTTTGCCAAAAATAAAAATGTGAATCGAAAATTAAAACTTTGGGAATTAGATCGTGTTTCAGAAGAAGAATTCAAAGCACAAGCAAAATTTCCGATTATTGTGATATTGAACGACATTCGAAGTTTGAACAACATTGGTTCATTTTTCAGAACAGCGGATGCTTTCAATATTGAGAAGATTTATTTATGCGGAATAACTGCCACGCCACCGCATCGAGACATTCACAAAACGGCTTTGGGAGCCACTGAAAGTGTTACATGGGAACACCGTCACTCCATCAATGAATTAATTATTGAATTGAAAACAGCTCATATTTTGATAGCAGCAATAGAACAAGCTGAAAAAACAACTTTACTACATCAAATTGACCAAATCCCCAATCAAAAAATCGCACTTATTTTCGGAAACGAAGTGGATGGAGTTGATCAAGACGCAATTAACGCAAGTGATTATATTATTGAGATCCCGCAATTCGGAACAAAACATAGTTTAAACGTCTCCGTTTGCGCTGGGGTTGTGCTTTGGGAATTTTCGAAAAAATTTTTCTAATATTTTTTAATATTAAAAAAAACTGAAATAAATTGACGTTTAAAAACAAGATTTAAAACCTTTTAAATCTCCGAAAAGAGATCATTTTTAAAATAAATTCAACTATCAAGTCCTTCAAAACGTCTCACAATTGTGCAATTCTATTTGTGAATCACATTTTTTTGTTAATTTTAGTGCATCAAAAAACAATGATTATGAAAAAAATATACTTATTAGCAGGTGTATTGGTTGGAACTTCTTCACTATTCGCGCAGCGTTTAGGAAATATCCCAATGGTATCTGCATCTAAAAACACTTACGCAGTTGCTAACAAAGCACAAGGAGCGCACCAACAAAAAGCTGAAGGTGACATCGTATGGTCTAACAATTTTGGAACTGCTTCAGATTGGCAACACGTTAGTGGACCAAATCAAACTGCTGGTGCTGCAGGACAATGGGCAATTGTAAGTGCTTTACCAGCAACTTTAACTGCTCAAAATTTCAATGCAACAATTCAATCTGTTTCAGGTCCAACTTTTGGTTTAATTGATTCAGATGGTGCTGGAGCTGGTAAAGTTCAAGATGCTTATTTTGAATACACAGGTACTATCGATTTGTCAACTTTGGCTGCTGGTACTCCGTTGTACTTAGAATTTACTGAGTACTATAGAAACTACCAAGAAGAAACTTACATCGAGGTTTCTGTTGACGGTGGAACAACTTGGGTTACTTATGAAGTAAATCCTGTTGCTGAAGTTCCAGTAAATACAACTTCATTGGTGCCAGAATACCAAATCGTAAACATTAGTTCTGCAAATGCAGCAGGTTCTGCAACTGTGAAAGTAAGATTTCATTATGTTGGAACATACGATTGGTTTTGGGCAGTTGACGACATTCAAATTTCTGAAGCTTACCAAAATGATGGTAAAATGGTTAGAAGTTTCATGACATCTGATCCATCAAACACACAAGGTTGTGATTATTATTTGTTGCCTGATAACCAAATTTCTGCGTTCCCAGGACACGAATTTGTTACGATTGCTGAAAACATGGGAGCTGCAACTCAAACAAACTTTAGAGTTAGAGCAACTGAGCCAGTTACAGGATATTCTGAATTGAGTGGACCTGGTGTTACTTATGGAGCAAGTTTGGCTACTGGAGTATCTGATACTTTCAACATTGTAAATGCTTTCAATCCGATTGCTTCTGCTACAGCTTACAAAGTAACTGTATCTACTGAATTAGGAATGACTGATGGTAATATTGCAAATGATACAACTTCTTTCCGTAACATCAAAGTTGGTGGAACTGAGTTTGGTCGTGACAATGGTGTTGTTGTAGCTGGAATCACTGGTTTCGGTGGTACAGGAAATGAAATCTTAGGATGGTTTAACTACATGAACATCTTCGCTGATTATACAGTAGGTTCTGTTAAAACATACATCATGGCTACTCAAGCTACAGATTTCACAACTGACCAAGTGCATGCTTCTATTGAATCTTATGATGGAACAACTTGGACTGAAGTTTTCACAACTCCAGACTACACAGTAACATCTACAGATTTTGGAAAATGGTTGTCATTGTCAAGCGACGTTACTACTTTGGTACCAGGACTATACAGAGTTATTTTCTACAGAACTGACAATGCTACAAGTACTTTAAGAATTGGTTCTGCTCAACCATGTCCAGAAAACACTGTTGGTGGTATCAAAATCACTGACTTGTCAACTATCGGTTTGGCTGATCCAAATGCTTTGATGATTCGTTTGTCTCCAATTAGCTATTTAGGTGTAAATGATATTGACGCTGATCAATTCGGTTTATCTGTTTACCCAAATCCAGCGAATGATGAAGTAAATGTTTCTTTCAACTTAACTAACGAAGCTTTGGTTAATGTTACAGTAACTGATTTAGCTGGTAAAGTTGTTTACACTTCAAACGGTGAAAGCAATGTTGCTGGTGCTCATTCAATGAAAATCAATACTTCTAATTTCAGCAATGGTGTTTACATGGTAAACTTCAAAGCAAATAATGAAGTTTCAACTCAAAAAATCGTTATCAGAAAATAATTTCTTTTAACTCCTATTTTAGAAATCCATCGATCAATGATCGGTGGATTTTTTTTTGTGCCTAAATGAACGATTTTACTATTTTTGCTGAATTACAAAACAGAACAAAAACAATAAAACAAATTATATCAATATGAAAGCATACGTTTTTCCAGGTCAAGGTGCTCAATTTTCAGGAATGGGCAAAGACTTATATGAAAGTTCTGAAATCGCTAAAAGCATGTTTGACCAAGCGAATGAAATTCTTGGCTTTGACATTAAAAAAATCATGTTTGAAGGCACCGATGAAGAATTGAAACAAACCAAAGTCACTCAGCCAGCCATTTTCTTGCATTCTACTATTCTTGCTGCTTGTTTGGGTGATGCTTTCAAACCAGATATGGTAGCAGGTCATTCATTGGGTGAATTGTCTGCATTGGTTGCGAATAAAGTATTGAAATTTGAAGATGGACTAAAATTGGTCTATAAACGTGCGTTAGCGATGCAAGCAGCATGCGAAGCTGTTCCTTCTACCATGGCTGCGATTCTTGGATTAGAAGATGATGTAGTAGAAAAAATTTGCGCCGAAATCGACGGTGTTGTCGTTGCGGCAAATTACAATTGCCCAGGTCAGTTAGTGATTTCAGGTTCAATTCCAGCAGTGGATGAAGCATGTATGAAGTTGACCGAAGCTGGTGCTAAAAGGGCGCTTAAATTACCTGTCGGTGGTGCATTCCACTCGCCATTGATGGAACCAGCAAGAGAAGAACTGGCTGCTGCAATTGAAGCCACTGAATTTTCAACGCCTATTTGTGCGGTATATCAAAATGTAAATGCAAGCGCAGTAACAGACCCACAAACCATCAAAGACAACTTGGTAGCACAATTAACAGCACCAGTAAAATGGACGCAAATCATGCAAAATATGATCGCTGACGGAGCAACTGAAGTAATAGAAGTTGGTCCAGGGAAAGTTTTGCAAGGCTTATTCAAAAAAGTAGATAGGGCTTTTCCTTGTAGTTCAGCTGAAATCTAATTTTCAAACCAAATAGGAAATTCAAAAACAGATTGATTTTTCGGTCTGTTTATTTTTGAAGTTTTGAACAATTCAAAATTTTTGCTGTTGATAATTTAAATTTATTTTAAATGCTGTAAAATTTGTGTAGTCAAATTGTTTTATCATTTTTGCACTGCACAAAAATCAACTTTGATTCGATGACTAATTTAGAAGAAAATAAAATTTCTTTTCATGCGCGATTGAACATCTTACACGAGATGTCTAAATTGGCGCGTAAAATTAGAAAGCACAAAGAAACTACGGAAGGTTCGGATATTGAACTTTGGAACCAAAAGCAAACCGCATTAGAAAATCATTACAAAGAATTAGAAGCAAGCTTGAAAGGGGCATAATTTTTTGGATTATTAGATTTTTGGATTATTAGATTTTTGGATAGTTAGATTTATAAATTCACAACAGCTTAACATCAATAAAAAAGAACCGCTTCTAAAAGATTTTAAGATTTTAGGGGACGTTGCTGCGCAACTTTAAGACTAGATTTCCGCTGTTGCTTCGCAATTTTGAGACGTTCATTTGTTGGTTGTGTCGCAATGCATTGCGACCCAACTGAAATTTATCTCGCGACGTCTTAAAATCCTAATATCCTAATATCTTAATATCTTAAAAAAATCTACTTCTTAGCTTTCATCTTCACGTAAACCACTTTCTTGGTCTCAAAAAATTCTTCTTGGAATAAATCAGAAATATCAAAATAGGTCACAGATTGTTGTACAGGTTTCATTTCTTCTGCCAAATCGCCGCCTTTTAAGTATAAAATTCCGTTTGGAAATTCATTTTTTTGTTCCACTTTGAATTTATCTTTCAACCAAGTCAAGAAAACGGGCATCGCGGTAACCGCTCGACTGACAACAAAATCAAACGTTTCCTTGATGTTTTCAGCGCGGTCGTGTGTAGCACGAACATTTTCCAATTGCAAAGCTGCAGCGACTTCAGTGACCACTTTGATTTTCTTCCCAATTGAATCCACCAAATGAAATTGACAGTTTGGAAACAAAATCGCCATAGGAATTCCCGGAAATCCGCCGCCAGTGCCGACATCTAGAATGGATGAATTGTCCGCAAAATGCATCACTTTCGCAATGGCTAAGGCATGTAAAACGTGTCGCTCGTAAAATTGATCTAAATCTTTGCGAGAAATGACATTGATTTGTTCGTTCCAATGTTGATACAAAGGCATTAATTGCTCAAATTGAGATTTTTGTTTGTCCGTTAAATCAGGAAAATATTTGAGAATCAATGCGACTGAATTCATGCGTTTTTTTTGACAAAAGTAACAAAAAAACTCCGCCTAATTGGAGCGGAGTTGATTTACAATGGTGATTTTATATTTTCAATCTTGATAAATTTTATCAACGATCGTTTTATATTTTTCTAAAATGATTTTGCGTTTCAATTTCAATGTTGGCGTCAGTTCATTTCCTTCAATTGTAAATTCTTTGGGCAACAATTCAATCTTTTTGATTTGTTCCCAATTACCATAAAGTGTATTGAATCCAGTGACTTCTTTTTGAATCCGTTGAACGACAGCTTCATTTTGCGCAATTTCCTCGTTTGATAAATTATCGAAATTCAAATTCTTTCTTTTTGCCCATTCTTTGATAAAAGCAAAACCAGGAACAATCAATGCCGCAGGGAATTTTTGGTTTTCTCCAATCACCATAATTTGCTCGATGAATCTAGATTCTTTGAACTTATTTTCCATTGCTTGCGGAATGATGAATTTTCCTCCCGATGTTTTGAAAATTTCTTTCTTACGATCTGTTATTTTTAGAAATTTATCTTCCACCATTTCACCTATATCGCCTGTATGGAACCATCCTTCACTGTCAATATCCTCCGCAGTTTTATCAGGTAGATTATAGTAACCCATCATGACATTTGGTCCTTTTACCAAAATTTCTCCATCTGCGGCAAATTTGACTTTCACGCCTTTTAATACCGTTCCAACAGTCCCAATTCTGATGCCATTGATGAAATCATTTACAGAGACTACTGGCGATGTTTCCGTCAAACCATATCCTTCTAAAATTGGAATATCTGCTGCTAAAAAAATTCTAGCCAATCGTGGTTGTAACGCTGCACTTCCTGAAGCAATTGCTTTCGTTTCTCCACCTAATGCTTCCTGCCATTTGCTAAAAATCAACTTGCGCGCAATGGACAATTTGAATTTGTACCAAGCTGATTTACCAACAACATCATATTGTTCAGCGAGACCTACTGCCCAGAAAAACAATGATCTTTTAATTCCTGTTAATTCATCGCCTTTCGCCATGATTTTATCGTATACTTTCTCCAGCAATCGCGGAACGGCGGTAAAAACATGTGGTTTCACTTCGCGGATATTGTCGCCAATCGTATCCATAGATTCAGCGAAATAAATCGAACAACCCAAGTACAAATACATGTAATGCAACATGCGTTCATACACGTGGCAAACTGGTAAAAACGTTAAAACGCGCGAATATTCATCCGCAGGAATTCGCTCCAAACAAGCCATTACATTCGACAATAAATTGTTGTGCGAAAGCATTACACCCTTAGGATTTCCTGTGGTTCCAGAAGTATAAATGATTGTTGCCAAATCCTCATTTCTCACATTGGCTTTCAATTCATCGATTACTTGACTTTCAATGGAAATTCCAGCTGCAAATACTTCTTCCCAATAAGGTATATTTTCAATTTGGTCAAAACAATACAAGTGATCCAAAGCAGCTAAATCCGATTGAATACTGTGCAATTTTTCATATAATTCTTGATTGCCCACAAAGCAAATCTTAATTCCAGCATCTGTGAAAATATATCTATAATCGGAAATCGAAATATTGGGATATACAGGAACAACAACCGCCCCAACTTGTTGAATTGCAATATCAACTGTGTTCCATTCATAGCGATTACTGGAAACCACACCTACTCTATCACCGGGCTTTACCCCTAAAGCAACCAAACCTTTGGAAACAAGATTCACTTTTTCTAAAAATACATGAATTGAAACCTTGTCCCATTCGCCACTTCTTTTTGTCGAAAATGTACGCTCATTTGGATACTTTTCCAACTGATAATAAGGTATATCAAATAGTCGTTTTACTTCTTTCATAGTTACAAGATATGTCTAAAAATAAGAAATATTTTCAAATGCTGCTTCGATTTTAAAATTAATTTGGAAGATGATAAAATTAGTTATCGAAAAATAAAAGCTTGTTAAACAAAAGTGTGATTTTTATAACAATTTTTTATAATTAAAAATTTAATTCTTAATTCATTCAAGTCCAAAAAAAATTGTTCATTTAAAATTGGGATAAGTTCGATGAAAACATATGAATGTTCATTTACTCAATAACGATGGTAACAATCGTTGCACTTTTGTGTTACAGCAATTGAGATTGATACTATTAAATTAGACTTGCATATCAATTTCAGTTACTTTGATTTATTTAGATTCCTTTGTTGGTTTTTAAATTGATATTGCCAGATTCCACTTTTTATCTGGTTTTTTAAGTGGGCTTAGGTATGTTTTGATTTGTTTTAAAAGGTTTATTCAGCAGAGTAAACCTTTTTTCCTTTTATGAAGGTCATGAACGCAAAATTCTCTTGGAAAACTTCAGTTGCTTTGACTTTATTTTCAAAAATCGCAAATGTGGCATCTTTTCCTTTTTCTAAGGTTCCCAACTCATCTTCCTGAAAAGCAGCAAATGCACTCCAAAGTGTCATACCTTTGATGCAATCCATGAACGAAATCGCTTCTTTTTTCTGAAATCCAGCAGCTGGAAAATTTTCTTTGTTTTTGCGATTCACTGCCGCATGAATGGTTAAAAATGGATTGATTGATTCCACTGGAAAATCTGTTCCGATACACATAATTCCCGTTTGATTCAACAACGATTGATAAGCATAAGCTCCTTGCATTCGGTTTTCACCCAAACGGTCTTTCGCCCAACGTTGATCTGTCGTTGCGTGCGTTGGCTGAACGGATGGAAAAGCACCGCAATTTCCCAATCTCAAAATATCTGTGGGATCCAACACTTGCGCGTGTTCGATTCTCCAACGGTGGTCTTTTCTGACTTCGTAAATGCGTTCCATCAAATCAATGACTAACTTATTGGTAGAATCGCCTATCGCATGTACATTCATTTGATAGCCTGTAACTTCACAGATATCTGCAATCTTTTGCATTTCTTCGAAAGGAGTTGTCAATACACCAAAGTGTCCTGGCTCGTCTGAATATGGTTTTTTCAAACAAGCGCCACGTGAACCCAACGCGCCATCGCCCATCACTTTGAAGCTGCGTATCGTCATATTGCGATATTCAAAAATTCCGTTTTTCTTCGCAAATTGAATGTTTTCCGGCGTTGGATAAAGCATCGCGTATAAATTCATTTTCAATTCGTTCGAAGCTACCATTTTCTTAAAAAAAGCAATGTCCTTGAAATTGATTCCCGCTTCGTGCACGCCTGTGATTCCGTATTGAAATAATTCTTCTTGAATCTCCAAAATCGCTTGTTTCATTTCGGCATCTGGATATTTCGGCAAATTTTCAAAAACGACATTCATCGCATTATCGACCAACAATCCACTGCATTTTCCGTCTTTTAGGTGAATAATTCCACCGTCAACCTTGGTTTCTGGCGTAATTTTCAATCGTTTCAACAAGCAATTATTCACCAAAACAGCATGACCGTCAACGCGAAACAAAGCAACTGGAACATTTGGAAAAACCTTATTCAATTCCTGATTGTCTGGCAAAGCGGTTTCAGACCAAAGTGATTGATCCCAACCGCGACCAACGATGAATTTTTTCCCTGTTCTGGAAGCATATTTCTCCAAGCGCACAATGATTTCATTCATCGATTTTGAACCAACCAAATCTGCATTCAATTTCTGTTGCGCGAGTCCGAGTAAATGTCCGTGCGCATCCGTAAAACCGGGATACATATCTCTTCCGCCTGCGTCAATCATTTCATCCGCAGCATATTTGTTTTGGATTTGTCGATCTGGACCAACTTCCACGATTTTTCCATCTGTAATCGCAATGGCTTCATATTCGTGGTTGTTTTCATCCATCGTGTGGATTTTCGCATTGTGAATAATCATATCCACCGAACGACCTTTGTAACAAGCTGAAAATAAAATCAGTGAAATGCCGAAAAAGAAAATTTTATTCATCGAAAAAAGTTTATTGTTTGTGAAAAACAGTCGCTGAAGCTTGCGCAGTTGGCATGATGACCAAATCATTGATCGTCACGTGTTTTGGACGAGTCGCAGCAAAATAAATCGTTTCTGCAATGTCTTCTGCAACCAATGGATCAAAACCGATATAAGTTGCATCTGCAGTGGCTTGATCGCCTTTGAATCGCACCAATGAAAATTCAGTATCTGCTGCGCCCGGAGCGATGTTGGTGACTTTGATATTGTAAGCAACCAAATCGATGCGCATGGATTTTGACAAAGCGTCCACAGCGTGTTTCGATGCGCAATAAACGTTTCCACCTGCGTACACTTCTTTTCCTGCGATGCTTCCTAAATTGAAAATGTGACCCGATTTTTTAGCTTTCAACAATGGAATTACGGCTTTGCTGACATACAACAAACCTTTGATGTTGGTGTCAATCATCCGTTCCCAATCGTCCACAATTCCTTCGTCAATCGGAGATCTTCCGACAGCCAAACCTGCGTTGTTTACTAGAATTGTCAAACGATCTGACCAACTTGCAGGAATCGATTGAATGGCTTGATTGACTTCGTTTTCAACGCGCACATCGAAACACAAATTCAAGACCGAAACGCCAAAATTGGCTTCCAATTCTGTTTTCAAGGTTTCTAATCTGTCGGCTCTTCTTCCTGTAGCGATGATGTCGTATCCGTGTTGCGCAAAAATGCGCGCTGTTGCTTGTCCAAATCCAGATGTTGCGCCGGTGATTAAAATTACGTTGTTTGTTGCTTCCATTTTTCGGGGATTGAAATGATAAAAATACTGAGTACAAAAATAGCCATATAAGCCGGAATTCGATAACGCACAATCGCACCAGCGACGGGAGTTGTCCAACCTACTAATGCCAAGATCGAAATGCTGAAAAGAATCAGCGTGTAAATCAATTTTTGCTCTTCGACATTCAATTTTCGACGTTTGATAATCGCGAAAATCAGAAAACCAAGCACGCCAACAACTTCCAAGGCGGAAGGATATTTCATTGCGCCACCATTGTCCCATAAAAAAGGTCGCAACAAGGCATTCGCAATGGCTTGCGGAGCAGAAGTGACTAAATTTGAAAAAGAATGATTGATGCGCTGAATTGGAATCAAACTCACAGAACTGTCTTCAACAACATACAATTTCCATTTTTCGCCTTTCGGTTCGAGGTGAATCGGTTTGAAATCATTTTTTCGGTAAATCCATTTTTGCTTCGCGTCCGTTGGTTCGAGCAATTCAACCACAGAATCTTTCACGCGCAAGCGATTCAAATGGGCGTTGTAGAAGAAATAAAACTGATTGGAATCTTTCATCGCATACAATCCGCCTTCGCCCACGTGGATGGAATCGATTTGTTTGACGGTCAAATCGTCGGTGAATTTTTGGCGCAAGTTGGGGAAAAGCAAAACAAACCCCGCACAAAACAGCAAAAAAGTACCCAAACTGAATATCGGAATATGGCGATATACCAATCGACTCCAATTCCTGAAAAACAACGCAAAAAGCAAGCATATCAATACATACGGCTTGAAACAAACGAGCAACAAAATTCCCGAAATCAGAAATATCGCTTTGCGTTTCGTGGACAATTCTCCCAACAAAGCACGCGCAATTAATCCCAATCCGAGAATCAAAAACGGTTCTTTTAAGATTCCTGCGGACCAAAAAAGTAGATTTGGTAACGCCAACATTCCCCAGAAAAACAAACTGGATTTTAACTGAATGCGTTGCTGAAAAGCCAATACCAAATGGCGCATTCCAAACAAGGAAATGAGTCCCATGAAAATGGCGTGAATGTATGCGTTTCCGAAGGAGATAAAAAACAACAAACTGTTGATGCGAATCACATTTTGCGAATCGTTGATCAAGTTACTATCCCCGCGCGACCACAATTTGGTGTCTTGCAAATACTGCTGAATGATTTCGGGCGATTGGTTCCAACCCGTGAGAAATTTGAAATAATCTACTGGCGATTTGTAAAAAACACCGTGCAAAATGCGGCTGTCTTTCAGGTACGCAAACGCATCGCTCGAAGGATAAAAATGGGCGTACAAATAGATGAACAGAAACCCAACAGCCGACTTGGCCAAAAAGGCATATTCAAAACCCAAATTCGGTTCATTTTGCCCGAAACGCAAACGCCAAAAGCGCAATCCTACAAAAAGGACAACAACCCAAACAAGCGCATACAGAATTGAATTTTCCATTGTTTCAATGATTTTCAAAAGTAAGAAATTGTTTTGTACAAAAAATTTAAAAAATATGTGCTTTAAATTCTGCCAACGTTGTTAGAAAAATAAAAAACAAACATCTATGAGTGCAAAATCGCAAAAACTACATGTAATTAGCACAATTTCTCCCATTTTCATTGACCAAATAATTTATATTACCTAAATTCGCACACGACAAAATAAAGATACAATTTAACACATATTTCTATGGTTTTTGATTTAGACATGATTAAGAAAGTGTATGCTAAATTTCCGGAGCGCATTCAGGCGGCACGAGAAATTACGGGCAAACCGTTGACACTTTCAGAAAAAATCCTTTACGCTCACTTGTGGGACGGAAATGCAACTACAGCATTTGAAAGAGGAAAATCTTACGTGGATTTTGCACCAGACCGTGTAGCGATGCAAGATGCAACGGCGCAAATGGCGTTGTTACAGTTTATGCAAGCAGGTAGAAAAAAAGTGGCTGTTCCATCTACGGTGCATGCAGATCACTTGATTCAAGCGAAATTAGGCGCAAGCAAAGATTTACAAGAATCGCTAAATCAAAACAACGAAGTATTTAACTTTTTGTCATCCATTTCAAACAAATATGGTATCGGTTTCTGGAAACCAGGAGCTGGAATCATTCACCAAGTAGTATTAGAAAACTACGCTTTTCCAGGTGGAATGATGATTGGAACAGATTCTCACACAGTGAATGCTGGTGGATTGGGAATGGTTGCAGTTGGAGTTGGTGGTGCTGATGCGGTAGACGTGATGGCTGGAATGGCTTGGGAATTGAAATTTCCTAAATTAATCGGAATCAAATTGACTGGAAAACTGAATGGTTGGACTTCTGCAAAAGACGTTATTTTGCGTGTGGCAGATATCTTGACTGTAAAAGGTGGAACTGGTGCAATTGTAGAATATTTTGGAGACGGTGCGATTTCACTTTCTTGCACAGGAAAAGGAACCATTTGTAACATGGGTGCTGAAATTGGAGCAACAACTTCAACTTTCGGTTACGATGATTCAATGCGTAGATATTTGGCTGCAACTGGTCGTCAGGAAGTAGTTGACGCGGCAGATGCGATTGCTGAGCACTTGACTGGAGATGCTGAAGTTTATGCAAATCCAGAATTGTATTTTGACCAAGTGATTGAAATCAATTTGTCAGAATTGGAACCATACATCAACGGACCTTTTACGCCAGACAGAGGAACACCAGTTTCTAAAATGCGTGCAGAAGCGGAAGCAAATGGATGGCCATTGAAAGTTGAATGGGGATTGATCGGTTCTTGTACAAACTCGTCTTACGAAGATATGGCGCGTGCTGCATCTATCGTTGAACAAGCGGTTGCTCACGGAATTTCTCCAAAAGCAGAATTTGGAATCAATCCAGGTTCTGAGCAAGTACGTTACACAATCGACCGCGATGGA